>NZ_JAWJBP010000031.1:0-19108 GCF_046535935.1 Tritonibacter sp. SIMBA_163 | reverse complement strand
ACCAACTGCTCATGCTCCATTGCTACCCCCACTGGATTTAAACAGTGAATCCCTCATGCCATTTGTGCAACAAAGCCGGTTGGGCAGCACTAAGGACTAAAGACCCCGCTGCTTGATTGGACGCGGTCCCCATTCGTTGCTTTGTTTTTCGCATTCTCAAAATACGAGAGCCAAGCAGAGACGGATGCGAACCCTTCTCGTGCGATATTTTGTCTCAACAAAACACGTATCGAAGAAGATCTCGGGGAAGAGTTCGCGGCAGAGCTGTTTCTTGAACCGGAAGACAACCGCAACTCTAGACTAGTGAACCAATCCGGTCTGTTCACAGTCGCACCCGATGAACACGACAACTTTGTTTCATCAATCGTGAACCAACTTGATGAAAACGAACTGCTTGGCTCTGTGGACGAAACAGAGACCGAATATGGCGATAGCGAGGAAATGCAGGAATTTCTTTCACTTGCCGATAAAATATTCGCGGAAAGTCAGAAACGTGAAGGACGAGAACGTGGGATTACGTTCACAGTAAGCGACCGAAAACGCGCCCAGATGCTGGCGCAATACATATTCAAGTTGCATATCCCGAATTCCATTCAGGATCGAAAGGATTGTTTAGAAGCCCTGCGTCAGATGAATATTCACCATGGTAACCTATTTCCTGATCCGGGCGGGGGCTCTGAATTCTGCAATGACTGGCTGGAACGTCTGTTAGAGGACGAGAAGAAGGAGAAATTTGAAGCTAGTCGTAAAGACGAAGACAAGAAAATTGCAGCGGCGATTACGCCAAAGCCAATTGAGGACGTTTCCACGGATGTGAAAGCCATCCTCGAAGCATATCTTGAGTTTCCCTCAGGTGGCGTGGCTCAATTGGCAGCTGACCTAGATAAATCTGTGGAGCAGGCCGCGACAATTGACTGGGTGGATTTTCCGAAAAGGCGAGTATTGGTTAAGCGGGCGATCTCCAAGACCGTGGCGAATGGTTCTGGTGACCTCAAGTCAGGTCGAAAACCGGAAGATTTGATTGATGCATTGTTAGAAAAATACCGGTCTTCTGCGGACCGGAGGAGTAGATAGAATGACAGTGCTTGGACGCCTGGAATGCGTGGATTTGCGCGCGGAATGGACCAAGGAAGATCGCAATTTCACACCCTGGCTCGCCCAGGAGGAGAATATAAGCCTTCTTGGTGAGACCCTGAATATGTCACTGGAGGTCGAGCAGGAAGAACGCCGGGTTGGGCGCTTTAGCGCGGATATTCTGTGTCGGGATACGGCAACGGCTGATGGGGATTGGGTGGTCATCGAAAACCAGCTGGAAACGACCGATCACTCCCACCTGGGGCAAATCCTGACCTATGCGGCCGGCCTCGAGGCTAAGACTTGCATTTGGGTGGCCGCCAAGTTCCACGAAGAGCACCGCGCTGCCATTGATTGGCTGAACGAAATTTCCAGCGACGAGTTCCAGTTCTTTGGATTAGAGATTGAACTTTGGCGTATCGGTAACAGCCCGGCTGCGCCAAAGTTCAACATTGTTGCTAAGCCCAATGACTGGAAACGCGAATTGGGCCGGTCGGCGCGGTCAATGGAGCCCGCGAATTTGACCGCAACCAAACGTCTGCAACTTGAGTTTTGGGAGGTGCTGAAAGAGCGGCTGGCGGGCCATCCGACGTTGCGGTCGCAGAAGCCGTTGCCGCAGCATTGGACGACGTTCTCAATAGGGCGCTCGGGGATGCACATCGGAGCGATCATCAACACCAGAGAGGGCCGTATCGGGGTGGAGTTGTATCTGGGCGATGACAATGCCAACTCGTACTTTGAACAGTTAGAGATGGACAAAGCCGTGATTGAAGCGGAACTGGATTTCGAACTGATTTGGATGCCATTGCCTGAACGCAGGGCGTGCCGAATTATTGCCTATCACCCGATGCGAGACCTATCGAACAAAGCCAGTTGGCCTGATTTGCAGACATGAATGATATCGGCCCTAGAGCAGATGCAACGGTCATTTGCACGCCGCGTTAAGTCCCTCACAAGCGAGGCGATATGAGTTTTACCGAAGACCTCGTCGAGCAAGTCGCCCTCGGTACTCTGCAAGAGCTTGGCTGGCGCTATGAAGACCCGCTCTCGATAGCGCCGGATGGACCGAATAAGCGGCGGGTGTCCAATGGGGATGTGGTTCTGGGTGGGCTACTGGAGGACGCCGCGCGGCGGCTCAATCCCGATATCCCGGATGAGGCTTTGCAAAATGCCCTGCGGCAAGTGCAAATCTCGGAGACGCCCTCTCTCATCGAGGAAAACCGCCGCATACATCGTCTCTTGGTCGATGGGATCGACGTTGAATACCGCCGCCCCGATGGTTCTATCAAAGGCGACAAGGTGCGGCTGATCGACTTTGCCAATCCTGCAAACAACGACTTCATGGTGACGAACCAGTTCACCGTGGTTGAGGGTGGCTATAACCGGCGACCTGATGTGGTCGCCTTCGTAAATGGTTTGCCGCTGGTGGTCATCGAGTTGAAGAACGCCGCCAGTGAAAATGCGACGACTACGGACGCGTTCCATCAGCTCCAGACCTACAAGTCACAGATCCCCTCGCTCTTTCGCACCAACGCTGCGCTGATTACCTCAGACGGGCTTCTCGCGCGCATTGGATCGCTGAGTGCAGGTGAAGATCGTTTTATGCCGTGGCGCACGGTGACCGGCGCGCAGGACGATTTCACGCCAGAAGGCCCCAAGGAAATGGACACGCTGCTGCGGGGGGGCTGCAGCCCGAACGGCTCTTGCAGTTGGTGCGCGACTTCACAGTGTTCGGTGACAAAGGCGACGGCGTTTTTAAGATCATTGGCGGTTATCACCAGTTTCACGGCGCGCGCAAAGCACTGGCAAGCGCCATTGACGCGGTTAGCATGGATGGTGACCGAAAGGTCGGTGTGATTTGGCACACCCAAGGCTCCGGCAAGAGTTTCTTGATGGCGTTCTTTGCGGGGCTTCTGGTGCGCGCGCCCGAGCTGCAGAATCCAACTATTCTGGTCGTCACTGACCGCAACGATTTGGACGATCAGCTCTATGGCACGTTTTCACTGTGTCGCGATTTGATCCGTCAAACTCCTGAGCAGATTGAGGACCGTGAAGACCTACGGCAGAAGTTGGACCGACAATCTGGCGGCGTGATCTTTTCAACGTTGTAGAAGTTCTCGCCCATGGCAGGGGAGGAAGACTTCCCGAAACTATCAGAGCGCGCTAGAGGTGCTTGGCAATGACGAGTTGCGACAGATTGCGCATGTGCTTGTCGAACAACTCCAGAAAAACGTGACCGTCGATTGGCAACGCAAAGAGAGCGCACGGGCGAAGTTGCGAGTTCTGGTTCGGCGCATATTGAAGAAATATGGCTACCCGCCCGATTTGGCCCCAGCAGCAATCAGTTTGGTGCTGAGCCAAGCTGAAACGCTCTTAAGTTGGCAGGCTCCGCAGTAACCGGCGGGGCTCCACGTTTAAGTTAGCCTTCGCCGTTGTTTCGATGAGCGTTGCGCGGGCACGCAGTGCGTTTACGATGCGGATATGGAAACTGAGGAACGCGCCGCGTAACTAACTGCAATCAGCCTCCGGCAAACCCGGTGCGGTTCAATCGTTCAGCCAGAGGGCCCTTCTTAGAAGCCGGCAAGTGCCGGGTCGACTGCACGAAGCCAAGCGGTGCGAGGGTCACGATAGCTACGGTGGCCACTTTAGCGACAACTATATGGATATCACCGCCGGAGCCGTATCGAGACCAAGATGCACTGCATGAAGCTGATGGGCTAATCGCTGATGGCACGGGACTTCGATCAGCAGGCCGCGGAGATACAAATCTGCATGGCTGTCCTCAACCGCTACATCGCTCTTGGCATACCGCTTCTTTGCTTCGAAGTTTGTCGAAGAACAACAAATGCGTTCCTCAGGTGGTCGATAAAGCGTTCAGAAAAGAAATCTACAGAACGCATGAAAGGAACTCAGATGTTCAAGAAAGTCAGCTACGCCATTGTCTTCGCCTGTACTGCGGCCATCGCCCAAGCAGAAACCTTTGAGGTGAAGATGCTCAACAAAGGTGAGGCCGGCGCGATGGTTTTTGAACCCGCCTACGTCAAAGCCATGCCCGGTGACGTCATTCATTTCATTGCCACTGACAAGGGACACAATGTGGAAAGCATCAAGGGGATGCTGCCTGAAGGGAGCGAGGGCTTTAAGAGCAAGTTCAATGTCGACTATGAGCTGACGGTGGATGCCGAGGGGCTCTATGGTATCAAATGCACCCCGCACTACGGCATGGGTATGGTTGCGCTTATTCAGGTCGGGGACGCCGTGAACTTGGAGGCGGCTCAGGGCGTCAAGCAAAGAGGCAAATCCAAAGGCCGCTTTGAAGATTTGTTTGCGCGAGTTCAGTGAACGAAAATTCCGGATAACCAAAAACAAGGGCGGCACTTTCCCGGTGTCGCCTTTTTTGTCCCGCTGCAGGAAACAAGACATGTCCCATCCTCAATCTTATTCCGGCCCCGCCTTCCTGTCCTATGGGTTTCGCCCCTTTTTCTTGGCTGCGTGCCTGTTTGCCGTTGTGATCATACCGCTATGGATGCTGATCTGGACGGGCGGGCTGACGCTGCAAAGTGTTCTGATGCCCGTTGATTGGCACAGTCATGAGATGATCTTTGGCTATGGCAGTGCCGTGATTGCAGGTTTTCTGTTTACCGCGGTGCCCAACTGGACAGGTGGCATGCCGACCCGTGGCCGGCCATTGTGTGCGATGCTGATGCTATGGTTGGCGGGGCGCCTTGCTGTCTTTGGTGCGGTGCCCCTGCCGTGGGGCATAGTCGTCAGTATCGATAGCGCGTTCCTGCTCGTGCTGGCGGTACTCGTGGCGCGTGAAATCATCTCTGGAAAGAACTGGCGCAACCTGATGGTTCTGGTGCCGGTTTCGCTCCTCGGATTGAGTAATCTGTTCTTCTTTGTCGAGAGTGCGCTGGTGGGGCAAGCGGTCGTCAGCCGGCGACTGGGCTTGGGGCTGGTGATCTTCCTCGTGTTGCTGATCGGCGGGCGCATCATTCCAAGCTTTACCCGCAACTGGTTGAACCAGAAGGGGGATCGCCATCTTCCTAAGCCCTTCGGAACGTTTGACCGGCTGAGCCTCCTGGCCACTCTACCGGCGCTGGTGGTTTGGGTCATCTGGCCACAGACCCTGAGTGCTGCGGTGCTCATGTGTCTGGCGGCCCTGCTGCAAACTGTACGTCTGGCGCGTTGGCGTGGATTGTCGACGCTGCGCAATCCGGTACTGGCGATGTTGCATATCGCGTTCCTGTTTGCGCCGGTCGGGATGCTGGCAAATGCGGCGACGGCAATTGGGTCTCTTGACGCCAGCGCCGGCCTGCACATCTGGGGCATCGGCGCGATTGGCGGCATGACGGTTGCCGTGATGATGCGGGCGACAATGGGGCATACCGGACGTGCGCTGGTGTCGGGACCGGTGCTGAACCTCGCCTTCATAGGATTGATACCAGCACTGTTGGGGCGGTTGTTCCCTCATGTCGAGTTCCCGGGCGGAGTCACGGGGCTTGATCTGGCGGCGTTGTTCTGGACGCTTTCCTTTGCGCTGCTCTGCTGGAAGCTTGTGCCGTGGCTCGCGATGCAACGCCAGGATCGCAAACGGCCGACACCGCTGCGCAGTCGTTGATCTGAAGCTTGGGCCGGTAGAATGCAGATGCAGGCGGGATTATCCGCCTGCATCGTTTCATGTGCCTGATGTCTGTGTGGGGTGGGACACATGTGCTGCGCAGGGATTATCCGGGAAATGGCCATGCGCCGATAGCAGATGCATGCAGGTGCAAGACGACGCACCAGAGCAACACGCCAACCGCGCCGCGCAACATAACGGCGCGGGTATTTTCCTGCCACCATGCGTGATCAAACACTGGCCGAAGCGACAGGATCGGCGCACCGGCAAAAGCGCCAGGGCCAATGGTTCTGAGTGCCCGTCGGTCAAATGCTGGCATCGCCAGCAGCGAAAACAGTGCAAAAAGACCAAAAAGGATGACATGCGGCAGATCGCCATTGGGCAGCAAATGTGCCAGAGCCCAAAGTATGAGCGCCAGCAGCACAGGGTGGCGGGTGATCGCGGCAAAGCCGGGGTGGGCGGAATCATACTCTCGCCTGCGACTGGCACCAAGGCTACCGGGCAGTCCGGCTCCGATCCCGCAGGCGGCCAGCACGAACGCAATTGGTGTTGCCACGAACGGAACCCATCGCGTCCATGGTGCCTGGGGCCAAAGCTCGATATAGGGCGCGCGGCCTGCGGCTGAAATCACCCAGCCCAACAGGATCAGCGACGCCAGCCCGTAGAGGGCAAAATAGGCGCGCCTCCCTAGGAGCCTTATCAGGGTCCCCCTCAGGCCCCCAACACGCGGCAGAAGGTGGCTGAGCATAAAGGCCCCCAGCGCCAGTGCGAATTCCTGCCAGCCGGTCATGTTTTCTCGGCCTGGGTGATTAGTCCATGGATATGGCGGGCAAACATCCATGCCGCGGGTAGGCCGAGCACTCCTCCGATCACCACGCTCATATGCGGGGTGAGCACGTCCCATCCGAGCCAACTGCCGATCAGCGAGGCAAAAAAGACGTTGATGGCAGCGGCCCCCGCCGCCAAGGGGTAGAGGCAGGCCACTAGTTTGCAGGACACGCGCGGGATCATCTCCGGCTCACCAGCACATGTACGAAGACCAATGCTGCGAGCAACAGCAGGGATGCGATGAAGAACCAGAACTCCGCGACCTCGGTTTGCGGTTGTGGAATGGGGCGCTCGAAGGGGTCGGCATGCGCGGAAAACGGGATCAGAAGGGAAGCAAGCGTGCAATAAAGACGTTTCATTTCAGTGCTCCATCGTAAGGGATTGATAGATCTCGGGCAGGGCGCGGGGCAATCTGTCCGGGTCCGGCAGCAGGGTAAAACCGGCGCGGCCAAAGATGCGCGCAAACCAGTCCTGCCCGTCGGCGTCGATCACCACCGCATGCACTGCATGCCCGAGCGCGCGGGCCTCGCGCACTGCCATGCGGCTGTCTTCGATGCCATGTACACCTTCGTAGTGGTCAAGATCGTTGGGCTTGCCATCGGTCAATACTAGAAGCAGGCGGCGGGCGCTGCCCTCTTGGGCCAGTTGGGCAGAAGCATGTCGGATCGCGGCACCCAACCGCGTGTAGTGACCGGGCGTGAAGCTGCCGATACGGGCGGTGATATCCGCATCCATCTGTTCGTCAAAGCGTTTGGCACGGGTCAGAAAGACCCGGTCTCGGCGCAGTGAGGAAAACCCCCAAATGCCAAGGCGGTCGCCGGCGGTTGCAATCCCTGCAGCCAGCGCGGCCAGCGCCTCGCGGGCAGTCTCTATAACAGGGCGTGCGCCCACGGTTGCCTCGGTTGAGCGGGAACAATCAATGAGGACAGCGACGCTGAGATCCCGCGCCATGGGGCGGTTAGCCTGCCATACACGGTCGCTGCCTTGTTGCCCCATCCGCTGATCGACCTGCGATTGTACCGCTGCGTCCAGATCCAGCTCATCACCGTCCAGCTGCCGGGTCAGCATCACGCGTTTCGGCATGAGCGGCGCAAACTGGCGCTGCACCCGCGCCACCAGACGCGGATCGGGGCAGAAATCCATGGCCGGGTCGGCGTCGACCTCCAGTACGCGAGCATGGTCCGGCATATGGCGACCAAGGCGATGGTTCCACTCCGGATAGGTATAGCGCGCTGCTAAGCGTTCGTGTTCCGCATCTTGCGGCGACAGGTCGAGAGAGATCCGCAAGCGCGAGGCTGCGCGCTTCATCTGCTGGGACAGGGTGATGTTGTCCTGATCCTCCGCCGCTTTTTGCGCGTTCTCGGTGTCGTCGTCATCCACCAGCCGGTTGATGTTCAGACTTTCGGCCCAGGACAGGATGGACTCAAACCGATGAACGATGAAGCTGTCTTTGCGGTCGGCCTGTTCGCGCTCTTCGCGAAGACCGGTCTTGCGGGTGGCCATAGCCACACTGGGCGTGTCCGCCTTCTCGGTATCGGGGACAGGCGGTCGGCCCTTGCGTGCTGCTGGAAGGCGTAGCCAGATCGGGAGCGGCTGAAAGCTGCGGTATCCTCGTGGTGCAGTGCAATCGCATCGGTCCGCAACAACACAGGGCGATCCAAGCTGGTCAAGGATCATCCGCTCGATGCGTGCCTCAAAGCGCGGCAGGCCGGTGCGCTGCCGCGTTGCTGCGATATGGCTGCAGAGCGCAGCATACGCGTTGCGCAAGCCCGGACAGGTGGAAAAGGCGTGATCCGCCGCCTTTGCGTTTGCGGCAATTTCTCCCTGATCCGCCTGATAGGGATCAGCAGGCGCAGTCGGTAGGTCAATATGTGAGGCCATGGCAGCGAGCCACAGATAGGCCTGTCGGTTGAGGGTCTGGGTCGGGAAAGCGTCCATCACTGGTGGCAGGCGCAGCCGCTCACCATCAAAGCTGGCGACATAGCCGATCTCACGCGGGGTGCCGATGCGGCGCAGGCGATCTGTGCGGTGTTCCAAGGCGGCTGCCGGCGCTTCGAGGATCTCAACGCCGCTGTTGCCACCCAAAGCGCGAAACAGGATGGCGACGCTGCCACGGACATCGCCATAGTGCACCGCCGCCTCCGCATCGGGGCGCTCAGCCCCGATGCGTGTGGCCATGTTGTGCCACAGGTTGCCCACGGTCTCTTCGGGTTCAAGAAGGTCAAGCGCGTGCATCATGATGTCACCCGTAGACAGATGCAGTGAGGTCGCGCAGCGCCTGACAGACGTCTGCCTCGTCACTGAGGGGGGCGATGATCGCCACCTCCAGCGCACGATCCACGCTCATGCCATTTGCAATCAGCGTGGCGGCGTAGATCAGCAGCCGGGTCGAGACCCCTTCTTCGAGATCCATACCCGAGAGGTTTCGGATATGCCCCGCCAGTCGTACCAGAGCCGCTGCGCGATCATGATCCAGGCCGCTTTCCTCGGTCACCACTGCGGTTTCAATGTCGGCCTCCGGGAAATCAAAGCCAACGGACAGAAAGCGTTGCCGTGTCGAAGGTTTGAGTTTTTTCAGGATGTTCTGGTAGCCGGGGTTGAAGCTGGCCACCAGCATGAAGGATTTGGGGGCCACCAGTTCTTCGCCCGTGCGGTCGATCACCAACCGGCGGCGGTCATCGGTCAGCGGATGCAGTACCACGGCCACGTCCTTGCGGGCCTCGACCACCTCATCGAGATAACAAATCCCACCTTCGCGCACCGCGCGGGTCAGCGGCCCGTCGACCCAGACTGTTTCGCCACCTTTGAGCAGATACCGCCCGATCAGATCGGCTGCTGAGAGGTCATCGTGACAGGCAACGGTGTAGAGGGGCAGTCCGAGTCGGGCTGCCATATGTTCCACAAAGCGGGTCTTGCCGCAGCCGGTCGGGCCTTTCAGCAACATGGGCAATTGGTTCGCCTGTGCCATTTCAAAGACCGAAACCTCGTCATGTGCCGCCTGATAGAACGGGACTTTCGGGGTGTTGATTGCGTTCATGATCACTCTCCCGGAGTTGTGACTGGGCCGGGCGCGATGAGTTCACGCCGCACTACCAATTGGCTGTAGATGAACAGGAGTGCCCCAAGGACCACCGCAACACCCGCGCCGAACCGCATCATGTAGAAGAGGCCAAGCTGGTCCTGCACTTCCATGTAATAGTCGCCGACAATGCGCTGCATGTGGGTCTGGATTGTGCCCGCAAACGTCAGCACGAAAGTCATGAAACACATGCCCCCGGTCATCAGCCAAAAGGACGCCATGTTGAGCACCTGATTATAGGGCGCGCGGCCCCGGAGTTGCGGCATCGCATAGGTGAACATTGCAAGGTTCATCGCAACATAGGCCCCATAGAAGGCGAGGTGACCGTGGGCTGCGGTAATCTGGGTGCCATGGGTGTAGAAGTTGACCCCATGCAGCGTGTGCAGAAAGCCCCAGACACCTGCGCCGAAGAACGCGACGGTCGAGGCCCCAAGCGACCATAGGAGGGCTGCTTTGTTGGGGTGGTTCTTGCGACCTTTCCAGACCATGACAAAGGCGAAGCTCATCATCGCGAAGAAGGGGATCACTTCGAAGACTGAGAAGATCGACCCAATCCACTGCCAGTATCCCGGTGTCCCGATCCAGAAGAAATGGTGACCGGTGCCCAGAATCCCCGAGAACAATGCAGTCGCGACAATGACATAGAGCCATTTTTCAACGACCTCACGGTCGACGCCGGTCATCTTCAGCATCAGGTAGCCAAGGATTGCCGCCATCACCAGTTCCCATGTGGCCTCGACCCAGAGGTGCACGACGAACCACCAGTACATTTTATCAAGCGACAGGTTGTCGGGGTTGATGAAGGCGAAGACCCACAGCAGGCACAGGAGCCATAGCCCCATCAGCAGGATATTGGTGATCGCGGTTTTACGTCCGGCCAAGACGGTGAGCGAGATGTTCACGAGAAAGATCACCGCCGCAACGAGGATGCCGAATTTCACCCAAAGCGGCTGTTCGAGGAACTCGCGCCCGCCATGGATGCCCACGAGATAGGACACCACGGCACCGAGAGTGCCGACGACCAGGATCGCAAGCTGTATATAGGCCAGTTTGGTCGAAAACAGCTCTCGTTCGCTTTCTTCGGGCACCAGATAATAAGCGGCGCCAAAGAAGCCGAGTAACAGCCAGACAATCAGCGCGTTTGTATGCAGCATGCGTATGATGTTGAACGGCAGAAGCTCGCTCAGCGTATTGGGGGATATGTAGATCCAGCCAGCGAGCAGTCCGCCCAGTACCTGGATCGCAAACAAGGCCATCGCCACGAGGAAATAGGCGTAGGCCACTTTTTGTGATTGATATTTCATGATTTTCTCCTTGCGCCTGCGGTGATCAGAACGTGATGAACTGATCGCGTGTTGCGCGCCTCTCCCTCAGCCTGCGTCATTGGGTGGCCAGTTCTGGGTGTCGGTCTGGTCGGCCCATCTCAGGAACTCTGCGAGGGCGCGAGTTTCTTCTTCCGTGAGGTCGAAGAACGGCATCTGACGGCGTCCCTCGATGCCCGAGGGCTGGGCCTGCATCCATCCATTGAGGATCTCAAATGCGCTTTCGGGGTCATCAAGGACGCCCCAGCGCGTCATCACATTGCCCACCTCAGGTGCGAAATACGCACCCTCGCCATGCAGGGTGTGGCAGTTGATGCAGGAGGCACGTTCCCAGACGTGTTTGCCGAGGCGCACCTCGTCGGTCAGCGGCATTCCGGCGGTGGAGGTTTCGACGATATAGCGGTGGCTATGCACGGTCATGGCCACGAACACGACAACGAAGAACAAGGAGCCTCCGTAAAACACGTTCCTGGCCCGCGATTTGGTGAGTATCTCTGACATGTCGCGGTCCTGAGTACAGTTGCGGATACCCAACCCTTAGTGGCCGACGTGTGTCAGATGTTGCGCAAGCGCAAAGTTCGGATCTGTTCGTGAATGCAGAATGTATGAATGGGAGGATCTGACCGATGGCCAAACATGACCCGGAAGACCCTGATCTGCCGCTTGCTGATTTATTCGCGAATTGGCCGGAGATGGTGGCGGTGTTTCTCGCCTACAGAATGCTGTGTCCGGGCTGTCCGATTGCCCCGTTTCACACCGTGATCGATGCGTGTGATGAATATGGGCTGGAGGAACAGGCGTTCCGTGATGTTCTGCAAGACCCAAAGAGGGTGCAACAGCTGAAACAGCAACCGGAAACGCGATGTGGTTCCGGTTCGTGACATTCAACTCGCCTTAGGCTTAGCTCTCTGGCGTGCTCAACAGCATCAGGCGATGCGGGTCTGTGATCACGATGTGCTTGCGTCGTGAGGCAACAATCCCGTCACGCTCCCATGCGGACAGCAAGCGGCTAACCGTATGCAGCGTGGTTCCGGTCATCTCGGAGATATTGAGCCGTGTGATGGGGAAGGCGATCTCGATTCCTTGATCCGTTTTGCGCCCCGACTGGTTCACAAGACGCAGCAGTGCTGTCGCAATTCTCTGCTCGACCGCCTGAGTGGCAAGCTCGGTGATACGGCTTTGCATTTCGCCGAGCCGCTCGCCGAGGGTTCTGTAGCTTTCGGTCGCAAACCCCTGATACCGGGTGGTGAAATCTGCCCAGAGGCGGACCGGCCATGACAGCGCAATGGACTCAACTACAGAAATGGCCGTGGCAGGGTAAGTGTCCCGGCTGAGGGCAGGGGCAATGCCAAAGAGCTGTCCCGGTGAAATATGCAACGCGATGATTTGCTCGCCGGTTGGCGTGACTTTGACGACGCGGATGTAGCCGTCGAGTAGCAGATAGAACCGCTCTGCGTCATGACCTTCGTGAAAGAACTCTGTGCCGGCTTCGACCCGCTTTGGTGTGGCCTGATCCAGAATTTCGCGAATATCCCCGCGCTGCAGGAGACTGAAAGGGGGTAATCCCGCGAGCAGGCTTTCGTCGAGCTGTTTCAAAGCGGCCTCTTGCTGGCGTCAGTCAGATCTTACTGAGCAGCGACCTATCAGAAAATCACGGTTTGGACATCGGAGAAAATTTCGAAGCCGCCTTTGCCCGACTATCCTGCATCACTCAAGTGTTGGCCACACCCTGTTCGGTCATGATCATGTCGAGCCTGATGTCATGTGGCTGAGGATGGATTGTTGCGATCCGGGATTGCAGCAGCCCGATCCCGATCACCATGGGGACTGAGTTCAGACTCGCAAGCGTACGATCAAAGTAGCCGCCGCCATACCCAAGCCGATAGCCATCCGCGCTCCAGCCCACGCAAGGGGCCAATAGAATATCGGGCGTTTGTTCCGGAGCGTCTGCCGGCGGCACCGGGATATTCCAATCACCACCTACCATGCGCGTTGCGGGTGTCCAGCGCCGAAATATCAGTGGTGCGGCTCGCGTTTCCACCACCGGCAACGCGATCTCGGTGCCTGCGTTGTATAGCTCCGTCATCAGGGGGCGTAAATCCAGCTCCCCCTTGATTGGCCAATAGGCTGATACCACCAGCGTGCGCGTGCCTTCCATATGTCGAGCGAGCAGCTGTTGCAGGTGCTGCGCCAGTTGAACTGCCAACATGTGTCGCTCAGTTGCAGAGATCGCCATGCGAAGACCTCGGAGGCGCTGGCGTTCTGCCCGCCGCCAACTGGGTACGTCCTGCGCTTGTGTCGGTGGCCCTGCAGGGTGCCATAGATGATCCACCTCCAGCTCGCTCGAAGCGCAGGGAGGTGATGAATAGTGTGCAGTCTCTTTGTGCTCTCGGTCCGTGTCGCCCATGTCTCTTCCCGATGATCTGCGTCACCCTTTCAAGAACACTGAATTGGACGGCGCAGTTCAAGAGCGGAGTCTTGATGCCGTGATCAGCCAACCCAATGATGGCACGCCAGATCAGCGGCCAGACACACGCATTGCGAATTTTGAGATTTGAGCGCGAATATTGATCCCAAACAAAGTCCCGTCCTGAGGTCTGGCGCAGGGTCGCCCCATGAAACAGATTGATCGCCTTCGAGCCCATGGCCTTTTTGAGGCACGGGTGCCCCGCTACACCTCATATCCAACCGCGCCTGTGTTTGCGCCCGAGATCGGCAGCGTCGAGCAGACCGAAGCCCTAAGTGCGCTTGATCCCGGAGATCCGGTATCTGTCTACCTGCATATCCCTTTTTGCGAGCGGTTGTGCTGGTTTTGCGCCTGCCGCACGCAGGGGACCAAGACGCTCAGCCCGGTTGAAAGCTATATCGCGACGCTGGAGCAGGAGCTGGCGCTGCTGAAGCGCATCCTGCCTGCGGGTCTGCGCATGGGGCGGATGCATTGGGGCGGCGGGACGCCAACCATCCTGCCACCAGAGCTGATCCATCGGCTGGCACGAGCCGTAAAGGCGGTGATCCCGCCAACCGGGGATTGGGAGTTTTCGGTGGAAATCGATCCGACCATGGTGGATCGCCACAAGATCGCAGCACTTGCTGCGGAGGGGATGAATCGGGCCTCGCTCGGGATTCAGGATTTTGACTCCAAGGTGCAAAACGCCATAGGCCGCCTTCAGCCGTTTGATGTCACCCGGCACTGCGTGGAGGATCTGCGCGCGGCAGGCATTCAGTCCCTGAACGCCGATCTAGTCTATGGTCTGCCACATCAGGACATCACCCGATTGGATGATACGGTTTCAAAGGTGCTGGATCTGGCACCGGATCGGATTGCGCTCTTTGGATATGCGCATGTGCCATGGATGTCCAAACGACAGCGGTTGATTGATGAGAAATCCTTGCCCAAAGAGGTGGAGCGTTTTCAACTTGCTGAATACGCTGCAACGCGCTTCAGGGATGCAGGCTATCGCAGCATCGGGATTGATCATTTCTCCAAACCTGATGACGGGCTGGCCCGTGCCATGGAGACAGGGAGGCTGCGGCGAAATTTTCAAGGATATGTGGATGATAGCTGCTCCACCCTGATTGGGTTGGGCGCGTCTTCGGTGTCGCGACTGCCCACCGGCTATATCCAGAATGCATCCGCCACCCCTGCCTATGTTCAGCGTATTGAGGTCGGAGAACTAGCCGGAGCACGGGGCCACATGATGAGCCATGCAGACCTTTTGCGCGCCCGCGCCATCGAGATGATCATGTGTGATTTCCAGCTCGATTTCGCGGAGCTGTCCAGAGAATTCGGCGCTCTTGCGGAAGCGTTGCGACCAGAAACCGCCCTGGTGATTGATCGCTTCGACGGCATGGTACAGGTGCGGCACGATGGGTTTGAGATACTGCCAGAGGGGCGGGCGCTGACGCGGATCATCGCCAGCTGTTTTGATGCCTATGCACCGATGAACGGTCGTTACAGTCAGGCGTCGTGACCGGGGCGCATCCTTTGCCACAAAGGCCACCACCAGGGTTCGGGAGCCTCAGCGTGTTCCCGAACCAGACGAAACCCCAGATGATCCGGTGGCAATCCTACGGCACAGCCGCCGACGCTGGCGTCGCGGACAAAATCGACGATTGCCGCGCGGTGGATGCCGCCTGCAATACGAACCCAGCAATAGGGTTCGCTCTCTCGAACGGTGCCGTCCGGGTGCAGTGAGCCACTTTGCATACAGCCATCGGTCCATTCCCAGACATTGCCTGATATATCTGCAATACCACGCGAATTGAGGCCAAATCCGCCGGCCGGGCGCAACGCAGGACTGGCGGTTCCACGCAGCAAAGTTCCTGCCGCGTATTGGGCCAGCATGCGTTGTCCGGGGTCCATCTCCCGGGTGTCAGGGGCCGCATCCCCATAACGCTCGCCTGCGGCCAGTTGCCATTCCATGTCGCTGGGAAGGCGCCAGTTTTCGCCGGTTTTGCGGGAGTACCAAGTTGCGTAGGCGTTGGCGTCTTTCCAGTTTACATGGGTTTGCGGATAATCCCCGCCCATTGTTGGCACCGGGGGGCAAGCCCCAGCGGAGACACATGCAGCATATTCTCGGCGACTGACTTGGTATTTCATGATGGAAAATCCCGCGACCTCAATCACGTAAGGACGTGGTGAGCGCGATTTTCCATTCTCGACAAAATTGCCAAACGGGCGGTAGCTGATGCGCCCGCTCGGAACCTCAATGAGGTCCACCTCTGGTGACAGGCTGGGGGAGGGGGCACGTGTCAAAACCGCGACGCCCAATGCGATCAAAGCCACAAGGCTCGTGGCAACAACACTCTTGAATGATGGTTTCATCGGTGATCTCCCAAGCGCTGCAAAGACGGCCGGTGGGGCCGGCCGACCTTGTGCTTCTATAAAACCTGTGGGTTATGGGAGTGCGGTTTTGCCTTCATAGGCTGCGTCATAGGCCGTTGGCGCTTCGACCTGCTCCATCAGATCGTTGTTCCAATCGCCGTCCACCACGACATGCGCGGTTGCGCCTAGGTTTACCGCCTCGATCAGGTTGTGGTTCACATAGGCGTAGACGCCCGGCTGCAAAAACTCGTAAAGCGCTGCCCCAGCAGACCCGCCGCGGATGAACCAAGTTTCAAGGTCGCGCTCCGGTGGGTTGTTGAATTTCCCGGTTTCCCAGACCAGATCCCCATGCCCGCCGATCAAATGCGGGCGAGAGTCGCGATTGGCCTGCGAGTGCACAAACAGAACCTTCTCGCCCTGCGTCGCGTGCAGCGCATTGTCACCGGTCAAAGAGCCGACCTTGCCGTTGAAAACGACGTGGCTCGGGATCAGGCCATTCATGACATCCAGCGTGTCGGGATAGCTCTCGCCGACATCTTCAAAGCGTTTGTATTCTCCATTTTCATCCTTCGGGATGTAGAAGTCATTCTCGCCGATGTAGAATACGCGATCATAGCTGACGGGGGTGCCGTTGTGATCCTTCAGACCATCGCGGGGCAGCACCATGATCGCGCCCGACATCCCGCTGACGACGTGCCATGGGATCATGGGGCCACCCGGCGCACAGTGATAGACAAAGGTGCCCGGACGTGTTGCCTTGAACCGCAATGTTGTCTTCTCACCGGGATTGACCAGCGTCAGAGAACCACCGCCAAGCGCACCGGTTGCTGAGTGGAAGTCAATGTTATGCTGCATGAGATTTTCAGGAGAATTGTAGAGCGTAAGTTCGACATAATCACCTTCATGTACGACCATCAGAGGTCCTGGTACTGACCCGTTGAAGGTCATGGCCTGTAGGTAGGCACCGCTATCGACTTCGATCTCCTTTTCAACGATCTGCATCTCGAATTCGATAATTTGCGGCTCTGTCGAAGCCACCTGCTCGTGCTCGTGAACCATCGGAGGGCGCACTAATTTACGTTTCACCCGCTTGAGCTTAGACAGATCAGCTGGTGGGACCATGGATGTGTCCATGATCTCCTCTGCTTGAGCAGTTTTGTGAAGTACGGGTATCGCTGCAATCCCTGCGGCCCCAATAAGCGCGGCGCGTCTGGTAAGCATGTCCTTATCTCCTTTTCATGCATGTATGATTAGCTTGAAAGGTATGCGGAGATTTGGATGTGAACGTTGATCAGGGACAACCTTCGATAAGGATATCACCTGATGGACTGCTATGGTCAGGACTTCGGCAACGGTTCGACTCCAGCTAAGGCGTTTCGCGCAAAAAGACCGATGCCGCTGTAGCAAGAAGCGGCTCTTTCCCGCGCCTGCTCCTAATCGTCACGCCAACCTGTAATGAGGTCCTTCGGGCATACGCGATATGCCGCCTCCGTGAGCGCCGTTCACTACATGAATGTGGGCTCTCGCCGTGACCTTGGGAGTAAAATCCCGCATGGATGGTATTTTCGAGAGAAGGGCGGGGGCACATCATACGCATTCCCCCGGTTTCCGTTTGCGTAAATTCGATGGAAGTTTCGAGAAGTGAAATGGCAGCGTCCAGTTTCCCCTCTGCGACGAGGTGGGAGAGTGCGAGCTTGATGCCTTCGGCCTCAGCTTTGGTTAAATTGGTGATGGGTGTCATTGTAATTCCTTGATTTCTGATTTGGTTGGGTCCGAAGGCGGTGATCACGCCGCCATCGGGAAATCGGGATCAATGATCTTGTTGAGATCCGACACGCGCCAGCGGGAGGAACCGCCCAGCTTGATCGGCTTGGGAAAATCACCTCGCTGAATATCGCGGTAGATGCTTGCGCGGGACCGGCACAGGGTCGCACAGACAGTCTTGATATCGACGAGGGAATTATTGGGTTGCGGTGTTAGCAGAATTGTCATATTGGCTCCGTAATTATAATCGCGGCGGATGCCGCGATTATAAAATTGGCCATTTCTGGAAATCCGAAGGGCAAGAAACGTATTTTGTGCTTCACCACATTGCCCATCCACGCAAATGGACAACTGGCTTAAAAGCAGCCGTTAGTTGTGCACCCACCACTACGCCGCTGTTCTGCTTACCTGAGAGCGATGTAGTTGCGAACTTTCTGGGCTTCAAGTCCGAGTGAAGAATGTGAAGGCCATCAAACACAAATCCGCCTCAGCCGCCGCTTCAGGTAAGGATCAACATCCGGCGACATATAGTCAGAAAGCAGAACCTTGATCTGATCGTCCCGCATTGAGCCAAATCGCCGCCGCAAACGAACGATCATCCTGTTCAAAAGGCAATCTTTACCGGAAACGTATGTGCAGTAATCCAAGTTTGCGGATCTCTCCAGAATATCGGAATAGATGCCCCGCACAGTTTCATTCGAGAAATTTGCTCGAATGCGCCGTAAAAGTCCTCTCACTCTTACCCTGGATTTAGCCGGACACAAATCATCATCTGATGGGGAAGGTTGAGCAAGATGACCTATCCAATAGCCAACGGTCTGATGCTGATCATCAATAGTGTGAACGGTTGCGTAGCCAATAAACAGCTTGCGAAACGGCTCCGCATTTCGCTGCTTCCAGTCAGAAAACGCCAATGTGCTCCGCGCATCGTGTTCCGAAACATCAGGATTCAGAACTTGAGCAACTTTGACAAGCGCTTCTTCCTGAATAAGGTAATTTTCAATGCAGTAGGCTCGAAGTCTATACAGGTGTTTCAAATTTGGTTTTCGACGCCCCTTTAGTAGGTCGAGGTCAGCGTCAATAATATACATTTTCTTTCGACCATCATCAGCCTGATCTTTCCTACACTCTTCGATGACCTTATCCCGACCGCCCAGGGCTATTGGATCTGAAAAATCAACACCTTCAGGCAAAAACTTTTTGATAATATTCCGCCACAAATTTCTGTTAGCAGTATCCTCAACGAATATCTGAATTTCATTTCTTGCCGAATGCAAATGCCCCAGCGCTGGCGCAACCCCCGTGGGGTAGATTGCAGATGTCGTCATAGTCAGTCACTTCTAATTTCTTTGTATAAATCGACGCGCTTCATAATGACCGTCGGGGAATGTGTCGCCATTATAAATTGAGTATTCGTCGACGAATCCAAGACCGCTGCGACAAACTTTGCCTGCCACTGCAGATGCAAAGACAATTCAGGCTCATCAATGATGAACACATTTGCCCTTTCGGTCTCGGGGGGCTTTGTTGCACAAATGGCATGAGGGATTCACTGTTTAAATCCAGTGGGGGTAGCAATGGAGCATGAGCAGTTG
>NZ_JAWJBP010000030.1:0-20681 GCF_046535935.1 Tritonibacter sp. SIMBA_163 | reverse complement strand
GTGGTCTATGCCCGCCAGAAGGTGGTGAACGGCTTTCCGGGCTATCTCGGGCACCGGATCGACATCACCATCGATGCGCCCGGTGGTGTGGCGGAGGTGGGCCATATCGTGCTGGGACGCAACAACCTGCTGGGCCGGGTGCTGAACCTGCCCAGCGTGCGCTTCGTCAGTCACAGCCGCAAGGGCTATGACGACTTCGGCAATGAGATCCTGGTGAAGCGCGGCTCCACCCGCAAGGTCGACCTGTCGCTTCTGGTGCCCACCCATCAGGCGCAGCGGGTGATGGATATCGTGGCCGAAGTGGATGGGCTTGCGACCGCGTTTTATCTCTCGGGTGACGGGCCGGGCTACGGCATCGAGGGGCTGGGGTTTGTGGATGACCACAGCCAGCCCATCGATGTGGCCGGCGAGTCCGTCTTCCCCCTGATCATCAAAACTCTCAAATAGGAGACACTCCCTCATGAGCATTCCCGGCTTCTCGCCGTTCCCCCCAATCCCCAAACGCAGTACGCCGGAGGCGGATTTTGACGCCAAGATGTATGCGCTGTTCCAGCACTTCGCGGTCACCCATCGCAATGAGCTGCTGGCCTTTATCGAGTTCCTGGAGAGCAACGTCACCGCCATCGAGGGCGCGATCAATGGCGTCTCCGTGGGGCTGACCCATCCGGAAGCGGCGAAGTTCACCACGCTGGCCGCAGATAGCATTGGCGGCGCGGCGGTGCAGGCCAGCGACGGCGACGTCGCAGGGGATGCCAAGCTGGTGCGAATGGATGGCGCTCTTGCCGCTGCGCTCAGCCGGGGCGGCCAGTACCAAGGGGCAAGCGCCGCGTATAATATCGACGATGCCGCACCGGGGGATGCCGGGCTTGTCTCCGTATCCAACCCCGGCACATGGCCGTCTGGAAACAGCGGCACATTCGCGTGGCTGACCACTCAGCGCATTTATTCGGGTGAGACGGTTTTGCAGAGGGCAACCTTTGGCTACCAATCGACAGGGACCCCGGCCACGCCCGTGACCTTCGAGCGGATCCGGTCATCGGATGGCTCCGCCTGGTCGCCCTGGTCCAAGGTCTACTCACAGGCCAGCATTCTCGGCACGGTATCCGAAAGCGGCGGCACGCCCACCGGCGCGGTGATCGAGCGCGGCAGCAATGCCAACGGCGAATATGTGCGCTTTGCCGATGGCACGCAGATTTGTGTCTCGCCCGACTGGTCGGAAGATGTGACGACGGCAGCAGGGGCGCTTTATCGCAATGCGAGCCCGATAACCTGGACATTCCCGGCCTCGTTCTACTCGTCAAACGGCTTGACCGGCCATGTCGGCGTCACCGGCAATTCCGAAACACATTGGGGAGTGATGCGCACGCTTTCAGGCGGCACGGATGCGCAAATCACCATGTTCGGCCACTCACCGTTCACCAATCGCACCGTCCGCGCCATGGCAATTGGCCGCTGGTTCTAAAGGAGCATCACAGCATGCAAATCTCATTCACTCCAACGCGCTGCGATACGGCGCTGGTCGCAACCCGCCAGGGCGATGTGCTGACCCTCAACGGCGAGGCCTTCGACTTCACCGCGTTGTCCGAGGGCGACGTGCTGCCCCGCGATGCGGTGGCCTGCGACTGGCTGGCCTCGGACGTCACCCGCGAAGGCGGCACGCTCCGCCTGACCCTGATCCTGCCGCATGGTGCGGACGCGCCAGAGGAAACCCGCTTTCCGCAGCCTGTGACCCTGACCGGCGACGGGCCGGTGCCCCTGCCACCCTATGAGGTGGAGCAGGCCCCAACGGATGAACCGGAGGGCGAGGCATGAGCAATATCGACTTTTCCAAAGTGGTCAACGCTACCGCGCGCATCGAACAGGACCGGGCCAAGGCGCTGGCAAAGCTCGCCGACACTCGCTGGCAGTGTTCCGTGGCAGGTGTGGTCCTGCCGGGTGGCTTGCAAGTGCCGGGCGATGAGGCGACGCGGCTGTCGCTCTCCGGTGCGGTCAGTGCCTTGCAGCAGGGCATGATCAGCGCGCCATTGGCGTGGAAAACACCCACCGGCTTTGTCGAGCTGACCAAGCCGCAGGTCGAAGTGGCGGCGCAAGCCGTGGTGCAGCACATTCAGGCCTGCTTTGCCGCCGAGGCCACAGTGGCCGCGCAGATCGAGGCGGCGGGTGATCCGGCGGGCTTTGACGTGGTTGCGGCGTTCGGCGCGGCGCTGGCAAACTGAGGACAGGACATGACCATGATCGAAAACAGCGACCGCGGCATCACCTTGAACAAGTCGCTTGCCTGGACCGTCGCCTGCGGGCTGGTGGGCGCAGGGCTCTGGGTCGGTTTGCAGGTCGCGACACTGCGCGGAGAAACCGAGAGCCTTGCCCAAACCATCAACGGGCTGCGGGTCGACCTGACGGCCTCAGAGGCGCGGCAGACTGCGTTGACCGGGCGTGTGCGCGCCAATGAAACAAGCCTCGCCCGTCAGGATGAGCGCCTGTCTCTGATCCTCTCCACTCTAAACAAGATCGACAACCGGCTGGAGCGCATGGAGCGCCTGCCGATCCGCTAAACCTTGCAACATTCTGAAACACCCCAAGCCCGCCTGCGGGCTCTATTGCCATGGAGATCCCCATGAAACTCACCCCCAATTGGAAAACCACCCTCACCAGCGCCTGGTCGGTGCGGCTGTTGATACTCGCCGCTGTCATCTCGGTGCTGCCGGTGTTCATCGCCCTGGTCAGCCCAGATCTGCTGGGGCTGGATCCGCTGATCTTTGCCGCCATCGCTGCCGGCGTGAATCTGATCGCCATCCCGGCGCGGGTTCTGGTGCAGCCCACCTCTAGCCTCTGGGCCCGATTCCGGCGCGATGAAAGCGGGGCCGTACGCAAGAAGACTGTCGGCGTGCTTGCTGCCGGCGGTGTCGCGCTCGCCTCGGCCGTCACCTTCATCGGAGATTGGGAAGGCCTCAGGACGGAAGCCTACCGCGATATCGTCGGCGTCTGGACCGTCTGTTACGGCGAGACCAAGGACGTGCGCTCCGGTGACAGTTACAGCAAAGCTGAATGTGACGCGATGCTTGCCCGCGAGATCGTCGCCTATGAGACGGCGCTGGATCGATGCCTCACTGCTGATGTGCCCATGGGCATGAAGGTGGCTCTGGTCTCCTGGACCTACAATATCGGCCCCGCTGCCGCCTGTCGCTCCACATTGCTGCGCAAAGCCAATGCGGGTGATCTCACCGGGGCCTGCAATGAGCTGCCACGCTGGAACCGCGCGGGTGGGCGGGTGATCCGGGGGCTGACCAACCGGCGGATGTCAGAGCGCGCCATGTGCTTGAAGGCGCTGGAGGCGTGAGAGGGATCACCATAGTCACCGCCCTGGCGTTGATCGCGGTGGTCGCGGGCCTTGCCTATCAGCGCGGGGCCTCCGACTGTCGCGCCAGCTATCAAGCCCGCGCGCTCGCGCAGATCGAGCGCGCCAATCAACTGGATCGCGCCCGCATTGCCAGCGAACGCGCCCGCGCCACCCTTGCCAGAACCCTCGAGGAGAAAGCTCATGCGGATCCTGTTGCCGTGCCTCGCTGCCTTGGCCCTCAACGCCTGCGCCGCCTCAACCGCCTCCGTGAAAAGCACTGAGCCTTGCGCGGAGCCGGTGCTGCTGCCGGAGCGGTGGCTGTCGGACAGGGAGGTCGAGCTGATGTGGGCGCGGGATCGGCGCGCGCTTCTGGACTGTGGTGGGAAGGTCGAGGTGCTTAGCGGGCGAAAGCCCCATTGATTTACTGGGTTAGGCGCATATTCCGCTTGAGAAGACAAAACGTAGCGATGATCGCGGCGGGGTGCGCATTGGATTGTCGATGTTATTCTTGTGCACGATACCGAAATCTAAAAATGCCTAGCTCTAGAGTTTGGATTGAGCGATCATCGTATTGCGGTTGAGCGCCTGAATCGACATTGTTGAGGCACGGCCCTATCGCCTAAGCGGCAAACCGTATGTGTCTAACGTCCAGTTTCTTCGGTAGCAACTTTGCCTTGCCTTGGCGATGGGATTGGTAGCAGTCATGGGAAAGGCGGAGTTAGAGGGAATACTTTTGACATCAGAGAATAGTGATTTGGCAATTGACGATCTTGTGTCTCTAAGGCGGGAGATTGAGCAACTCAAGAATACCGAGAAGTCTCAAGGTGAAAAGGCGACTACAAAGGGTGCATCAGTCATGGGAGGTGATGGTTTCTCGGCTCTTTTTTCAGCGTTCATTTCCGCAGCCGTCGCTGGGGTTGTTTCATTGGTTGCCGTGTCTGTTACCTACTATGTGGAGGGGAGAAAGAGCGATGCAGAGTTTGCACGGATCGCGCTTTCCATCCTATCCGTAGAGGCTGAGCAGCAAAATGAAACAGCGCGAGCGGTGGCGGTGCGGATACTCGCGAAGACCTTGCCAGTACAGATTAGTGAAACCGAGCAGAAGAGGTGGTTGGCTCAAAAGCCTATCGTGATTGGTTTGTTGGACGATCATGCAGCCGCGAAATCATTGGTTGCCTCTATTTTTGGCCACGAGGGTGGTGAAGCAGGAAGCAGTATGACGCCCATTGCCCAAGATCCAATTAGAGAAATGTATGACCGTCTTTCGGTACCTGATGGGTCACAGATTGAGACGCAGTTGGAGGTTGAGCAAGCGATTGATCGAGCAATTGAAGATGCCATGGGGGGAAATGAGGTGCAGGATTCGAACACAAGGCGCTGATGTTTGCGTAACAGGGTCCTGCTAGGCTCAGTTGTCGGAGCGTGTACCACTGGACTACGCTTCAAGGATGTGGTCGGCGTACGCATATAATACGCGTATTGTTTATTGTCATTTGTTTTTAAATGATTTTAGTTGCCCTCTTGAGGCACCACCTACAACTTTTATTGTAGTCGGGATTTCGCAAGTACCTTCTGAATCCAGTATGGTAGCTGGGCTCCATGAGCGAACCTACACCGCCAGCCGACTCCGTTGTACAAATCTTCTGAAGATTAGGCTCCCCCTTTCCCGGACGGAATTATCCTACTGCCGCAGCATCGGGTATGCCGAGCGGGGTGTAACCGTTCATGACGGCGATGCGGATTTGGACCTCCAGTGTTTGCCCGTCAATGCCGAGATGGATCTGGCGCCAGACCCGCCGCTTGGAACCGCCAGCTTGCGCGTTTGTCGGGAAAACAGTCCCCCAGAGTGTATTCGGATCCTCCGCACTCCACTCGCCTTCGCCCTCAATCTTGATTGATCTCGGTGCTATCGCTCAGCAGGTGCAGCGGCCCCTTGGAGCCGCGATACGGTACATTCACAGCGAGGGTCTTCTGACGGCGGGACAGCGTGCTGAAGTCTGGAACCGGCCAGCTCGGACCGATCAGAGAAAGCAGGCTCTCGATGGAACCGGTCGCCTGCAGCATGTCCATGCCGAAAAGCACTTTCATCGTCAGGCAAGTCTAAATCGCGGTATCGCTGTAGCTCTGCCGTCGGCTGCGCCTGCATATCGCCGTGGCACCCCAGATCATCGCGGGCCGAACCAAATCGCCAGAGAGCCACGGCACTTGAGCGCTTCATTGTAGGCTGACTGGTTTCTGGTCTTGTAAGTTGGGGGGTAGGTTTGCGCTTGGAACCCATCTAACATACTGGTTTCAAAAAATTAATCTCTCACGAGATTTGTGCAACAGAGCCCCCGCAAACTCGTTTTACGAGTCGTCCTGAAAAATGTGGCAGGTCAGGACCATCTCAGTTCATTCGGTCGCGTTGCAGCATGGGAGTCACGCCAAAAGTTGCGCGATAGACGCGGGAGAAATGGCCGGGACTTTCAAAACCGCAAGCCATGGCGACCTCCGTGATTGATGCTTCGCTTTGTAATAGCAGATGACGTGCCCGTTCCAGACGCATCTCCATGAAGTATTTCTTGGGCGATGAGTTAAGGTATTTACCGAACAATCGCTCAAGCTGACGCGTGGAAATGCCCAAATCGCGAGCAATCACAGCAGGCGAAATTGGTGTTTCTAGATTGTCGTGCATGACTTGAATTGCTTTGGCGAGATGAGTGTTCCGCATACCGTTCCTGGACTGCAGTGACACGCGTTGCGCCGCCGTGGCATTGCGCACCGCATTATAGACCATCTGATCGGCCACTGCGACGGAGAGGTCATAACCATGGTCGCGTTCAATGAGATGAAGCATCAGGTCGGCAGTGGCGGTGCCGCCAGAGGCGGTCACATGTTTTTCGTCTGCAACAAAGACATTTCGGACCAAATTCACCTCCGGAAAGGTTTCCATGAAACTGTCGTGGAACTCCCAGTGGATCGCGGCCTGCATGCCTTCCAGAAACCCGGCACTTGCAAGGATATAGGCCCCGGAACACAACGCCCCTATGGGGGTGCCGACGGCGCGTTCACGCCGCAAGGCTGAAACAAGCCGAGTGGTGTCCTTTTCTTTCATATGGATGCCAGACAGAACAAACAGCCGATCGGACTCCGGAAGGGAAGAGAAATCGTGATGCACCATCGTCACGGAATCGTTTGATGCCCGCGCAGTCTCACCATTCTCGGAAGCGAAGGACCAGCGGTAGAGCGGTCTGCGGGCGATCAGGTTTGCAATACGCAAGGGGTCCACAGCGCAAGACAGCGCCATATGTGTGAAGTCCTCAACGAGGGCAAAGACGAAATGTTGGGTTTCTGCCATGGCAGGCTCCAAAGCGGCATGTGCCGCGCCACCCGAAAGGATCGCGCGGCGACACTGGGGCTGAAGTACTATTGCGCGGCGGCGCGGGCTGCGTCCAGCCAACCGTCATAGTCGGCCTGATGTGCTGCGATCCACTCGTCCACATGGCGGTCGATGTCGTCAGAGCTGTCCTCGCCATCTGCCATCAGCTTGTTCTGGGCGGAGATGTCATTCACGTCGAGCCGGGCCACCTCGAACAGTTTTGCCGCGGCCGGGTTCTCGGCGAGGAAATCATCGGTGGTCAGCACATACATGCTGTCGACCGCAAAGCCGAGGTTCTTGCCGTTGAAGGTGGTTTCAGTCTCGACCCCATCCGGCAGCGAGGTATGCGGCACGTCGAGCCACTCCACATCCTGCCCTGGCACCAGCGCGCCGGAGACCCAATAGGGCGTCCAAGTGTAATAGAGGATCGCATCGCCATTGCCCTTGCGCGCCATGGTGTCGGCGATGATCGCGTTATAGGCGCCCTGATTGTGAGAGACGGTGTCGCGCAGGCCATATTCCGTCAGCTGATGCTCGATGATGCGCTCGCAGCCCCAGCCGGGCACGCAGCCCGCGAGATCCGCCTTGCCGTCACCATCGGCATCGAACCGCGCCGCAACGTCCGGGTCCTGAAGATCGCCGAGGTTGGTGACGCCCGCATCATAGCTGGCCTTGTCCACCAGATAGCCCTGCAACATGCCCTCGACGAAGGGGCCGACCTTTTCCAGCACGTCGTCGCCGCCGGACTCGTTGAAGAACGCCTGATGGAGATTGCCCCAGTGGATCGGGTAGAAATCGCCATCGCCGGTGCCGACCGCGAGGTGAGCGGTCTGGATCTCGGTCTCCAGCGGCTCGGCCACCTCATAGCCGAGGTCCTCCAGCGCGCGGAACAGGATGCGGGACTGGAAGTATTCCTCGGCGATCAGGCCGACGACGGGGCGCACGGTGGTGCCGTCGCCGGGCATGTCCTGCGCCAGGGCGGCGGTGCCGAGGAATGTGCTGGCCGCAAGGGCCGCGGTGAGTGTGGATCTGAACATGGTTGTTATCTCCCTGTATGTGTTCAGGTTTCGGATTTCAGATCGCCGGTGGCGGTCTGATTGGGTTTGGACAGCAGACGCAGAACCGCGCCGATGGGGCCGCCCTGCCACCAGTGGCGGTGGCCGCGCTCGCGTCCCGACTGGCCCATGCCCTGGGTAATGCGGTCGAGCACGATGGCGAGGATCACAATGCCGAGCCCACCGACGATGGCCTTGCCCGCATCCAGTCGGCCCATGGCGCGCAGCACCTCGTTGCCGAGGCCCTTCACCGCGATCATCGAGGCAATCACCACCATCGACAGCGACAGCATGATGGTTTGGTTGACGCCCGCGAGGATCGTGGGGGTGGCAAGCGGCAATTCTACTTTGAACAGCACTTGCGCAGGGCTAGCGCCAAAGGCGCGGGCCGCCTCCACCACCGATGGGTTCACGCCGCGAATGCCAAGCGAGGTGAGGCGGATTAGCGGTGGCAGTGAGAAAATGATGGTGACGATGACACCAGACACATTGCCGATCCCGATCAGCATCACCACCGGCACCAGATACACAAAGGCGGGGATCGTTTGCATGGTGTCGAGTATGGGGCGCATCACCGCCTCGAAGCGGTCGTTCTTGCCTGAAAAGATGCCCAACGGCAGGCCGATCAGGAAACAAAGAATCACTGCCGAGACGACGATGGCAAGTGTCGTCATCGCCAGTTCCCAGGCGTTGGGGGCTAGGAACCCAAGAAATGTGAGGCTGGTCGCCACCAGAATGCCGACACGAGGCCCAGCCGCCTGCCAGGCGATCAGCGCCAGGAGTAACAGCATCACCAACGGAGGCACCGTGTTGAGCGCATTGTCGATGCCTACGATCATCTCGTTGAAAAAACGCTTGATCGGCTGGATCAGGTCGCGATTGGAAATCGCCCACTGCTTGATACCGTCAGTCTTGTCGGCGATGCCGAGGTCGACCGAGGAAAAGGGATCGAGGATGTTGAAAGCCGTCTCGTTTGCCATGGGTCTGCCCTTCCGTTACTGCGCCGCGCGGGCGATATCCTCGCCCGGGGTTTCGCCCTTGATGCCGCGCAGGAGCGCGTTTTTGGTGACAATCCCGAGGGGTTTGCCGTCGACCTTCACCACCACCGGATGCTGGGTCGCGATGGACAGGTTGACGAGATCGTCGAGCGGCTGGTCCGGGTGCGCCTCCGGCCAGTCAGAGAGATCAATCGGCCCGCGGCGTTGCTCAAAGGCGGCGACCGGTTCCATGATCTTGCCCGCGGAGATCAGTTCGAGCTTTGAGATGCCGGCAACAAAATCGGCCACATAGTCGTCGGCAGGATTGGTCACGATGTCCTCGGGCGTGCCGACCTGAACCAGCTGGCCGTCCTTCATGATGGCGATGCGGTCGCCGATGCGGATCGCCTCGTCGAGGTCATGAGTGATGAAGAGCGTGGTCTTTTTCATGTTTGCCGACAGAGACATGAACTTGTCCTGCAACTGGCGGCGGATCAGCGGATCAAGGGCGGAGAAGGGTTCGTCCATCAACAGGATCGAAGGATCGGCGGCGATGGCGCGCGCCAGGCCCACACGCTGCTGCATGCCGCCCGACAGCTCGTCGGGGTATTTCTGATCCCAGCCATTGAGATCCACGGCATCGATGGCGCGCAGGGCGGTTTCACGACGGGCGCGGGCGTCATGACTGCGCACCTCCTGGCTGAAAGAGACGTTTTCCAGCACCGTGCGATGCGGCATCAGCGCCATGTTCTGGAACACCATGCCGATTTTTTCGGCGCGCAGGCCCCGCAGATCGCGAGCCGAGAGGGCGTTGACGTCCTGTCCTTCGATGAACAATTGCCCCGATGTGGGCTCGATCAGCCGGTTGATATGGCGAATCAAGGTCGATTTTCCGGAGCCCGAAAGCCCCATAATGCAGAAGATCTCGCCCCGGGCGACGGTGAAGCTGGCATCCTGAACGCCCACCACGCAGCCAAAGGCGTCGCGCACTTCGAGTTTCCCAAGCCCCTGTTCGCGCACAGCTTTCATGGCCTCATCGGCCCGCTTTCCAAAGATCTTCCATAAATTGCGGCAGTCGATCACCGCGCTTTCCCCGCTTGGGTCCCTGTCTGTCATCACGTTTCTCCGTGTTCGCTATGTTGATAAACACAGCAGATTTTTTACTTGTACACAAATTGTATTTTGAATTAGGACAAAGCATAGGTTCTGATTGAACTCAGAGTCGCTTCGATGAATTCTGATGCGATACGAGACCTTCGGATGGAGAAGCCCGGTGAAAGACGCAGCCAAACAGCGCAAATCGACCCTCTATGACAGCTTGAAGCAGCAGGTCCTGACCTTGGAGTTGCGGCCCGGGGCGGATCTGGATGAGAGCGACCTGTCGGAACGTTTCGGCCTGTCGCGCACACCGCTGCGCGAGGTGCTGCGGCAATTGGCGGGCGAAGGCTACGTCGACCTGCGCGAGAACCGGGGGGCCCGGGTGACGGAGATGTCCTATACGACCTTGCGCGATTTCTTCCTGGCGGCACCGATGATCTATGGCGCTATCCTGCGGCTGGCGGCGCAGCATGCAAAACCGGCCCAGATCGCTGAGTTGAAGGCCACGCAAGAGGACTTCCGCGCCGCGCTGCGCAGCGGTTCAAGCGCCGAGCGGGCGCTGGCCAACAACCGCTTCCACGAGATCACCGGCGACATGGCGACGAATGTCTACCTGTTGCCGTCGTTCAAGCGGTTGCTGATCGACCACGCCCGCATCGGCATGACCTTCTATCGGCCGCAGACCAATGAAATGGCGGAAAACCTCACCGAGGCCGCCGACCAGCACGACGCCATCATCGCCGCCATCGAGGCCGGGGATGAAAGCGCCGCCGCCAAACTGGCCGAGGACCACTGGAACCTGTCGCGCGGCCAGATTGAATTGTTCGTCATGCCAACGGCGCTGGATGTGCCGATGGGGACGTTTAGCCGAAACACATCAGCCTAGAGGACTTCGATGACCCCCATCTTTCAGTTTCAAGGGATCTATACCCCTGTTGTCACGCCCTATACGGGTGCGGGCGACGTCATTTGGGACGCTTTGGCGGACCAGATCGAATTCCTCGTCGAACAGGGCGTGCATGGACTGATTTCTGGGGGGTCGACCGGCGAAAACTATGCCCAGACGGTCGAAGAACGACTGGAGCTGGCGCGATTCACCAAGGAACGCCTAAACGGGCGGCTGCCGCTGGTGGTGGGCACCGGCGCGATGATGACACCGGATTCCATTGCGCTGGCCACGGGGGCCAAGGAGATCGGCGCGGACTCGATCCTGCTGGCAAGCCCGCCCTATTCGGTGCCGACCGACCGCGAAAACGCATTGAATGCGCTGGCGATCGACAAGGCGGCGAACCTGCCGATCATGCTCTACAACTACCCCCACCGCACCGGCACCATGATGGGCGAAGAGTTCCTCGACCGCGTGGGCCGCAGCCGTAACTTCTGCAGCATCAAGGAAAGCTCTGGCGACATCAACCGGGTGCACCTCTTGGCGCGCGACTATCCGCATATTCAGCTGGGCTGCGGCATGGACGATCAGGCGCTGGAGTTCTTTGCCTGGGGCGCGCCGTTCTGGGTCTGCGGCGGGTCCAACTTCCTGCCGGCGGAACATGTGGCGCTCTATAATGCCTGCGTGATCGAAGGCAATTACACCAAAGGCCGGCGGATCATGTCGGCGATGATGCCCCTGATGCGGGTGCTGGAACAGGGTGGCAAGTTCATCCAAACGATCAAGCACGGGGTGACCCTCAACGGGATCGAGGCAGGCGCGATGCGGGCGCCGCTCACCGGGCTCAACAAGGACGACAAGCGTGCGCTGGAACAGGTTGTGCGCGTGCTGAAAACCACAATTGCCGACATCGTGGCCGAGGGTTAAAAACATGGATCTGCTGACACAAGACGAATACCGCGCCATCGCCGCGACCCTGAACCTGCCGACCGGCGCTTTCATCGACGGCACTTCACGTCCGGCGGCCTCGGGCAAGACCTTCACCACCACGAACCCGGCCACCGGCAAGACCCTTACCGAGGTTGCCGCCTGCGCGGCGGAGGACGTGAACTTTGCCGTCGAGAAGGCGCGCGAGGCATTTGAGGATGGGCGCTGGTCGCGTCTGCATCCGTCCGAGCGCAAGGACGTTCTGATCCGGTTCTGCAAGCTTCTGACCCGGAATGCCCGCGAGCTGGCGGTGATGGAGAGCCTTGATAGCGGCAAGACCATCTTTGACTGCGAAACGGTGGATGTGCCGGAAACCATCCATTGTCTCAAATGGCACGCCGAGGCGATCGACAAGATCTACGATCAGGTCGCGCCTGCCTCCGACGATCATATCGCCATGGTGGTGCGCGAACCTATTGGCGTGGTCGGCTTGGTGCTGCCCTGGAACTTCCCCCTCCTGATGCTGGCGTGGAAGATTGGCCCGGCGCTGGCGGCGGGATGCTCGCTGGTGGTGAAACCGGCCAAGGAAACCACGCTGACGGCCCTGCGCGTCGCAGAACTGGCGCATGAGGCCGGCGTGCCGCGCGGTGTCTTCAACGTGGTGCCCGGTGGCGGCGCGGATGTGGGCGAGGTGATCGGTCGCCATATGGACATCGACATGGTGTCCTTCACCGGCTCCACCGTGACCGGCAAGCGGTTCCTCAGCTATTCCGCCGAGAGCAACGCCAAGGAGGTGGTGCTGGAGATGGGCGGCAAGAACCCCGCCATTGTCATGGACGACGCCGAGAACCTCGACCGGGTGGCGCAGCATCTGGTGCAGGGCGCGTTCTGGAACATGGGCGAGAATTGCTCGGCCTCGTCGCGGCTGATCGTGCATAAATCGATCAAGGCGGACCTGCTGGACCGCATCGCGCATCATGCCAAGGCCTGGAGTGTCGGCGATCCGCTGGACCCCGAAACCCGCATGGGCGCGCTGGTGTCCAAGGCGCATTTCGACAAGGTGTGCAGCTATCTGGAACAGGCCGATGACGTGGTGATCGGTGGCAAATCCCATGATGGCGCGTTTGTCGAGGCAACCGTGGTCAATGTCTCCGGCAATGACGCGGTGCTGGCGCAGGAAGAGATCTTTGGCCCGGTGCTGAGCGTGATCGAGGTTGCGGGCTTTGACGAGGCCATCCGCATCGCCAATGACACCGAATACGGGCTCTGCGCGTCGATCTTCACCGCCAATGCCAAACGCGCCATTCGCGGCGCCCGTGCGCTGCGGGCCGGGACGGTGACGGTGAACAGTTTTGGCGAGGGGGACATTTCCACGCCCTTTGGTGGCTACAAGCAGTCGGGGTTTGGCGGGCGGGATAATTCCGTGCATGCGCATGACCAATATACCCAGCTGAAAACCATCTGGATCGACCTTGCCGACGACGCGGATGAGGCGGTGTCTTGACGGCCTATGCGGCCAAACGACTGCCGGTCCATGAGGGGCCGGCAGCCTGGAACAGCATCCTCGGCCCGCAAGCGGCCCCTCAGCCGCTGAACGAGGATAGCACGGCAGATTTTGTCGTTGTGGGTGCAGGATTTGCAGGGCTTTCCGCCGCGCGCAGGCTGACACAGCTGCACCCCGCCGCCCGTGTGGTGGTGGTGGAGGCAGGGCGGCTGGCCGAAGGGTCTGCCGGGCGCAACTCTGGCTTTATGATCGACCTGCCGCATGATCTGGCATCGGATGACTACGCAGGCACTGGCGATGATCGCAGGATGATCGACCTCAACCGGCAGGCCATCGCCTTTGCCCGGGGCGCGGTGGATGAATATCGGATCAACCCAGACTATTTTGACCGCGCGGGCAAGGTGAATGGCGCGGCCAGCACGGAGGCTGCGCGTCACAACGAGAGCTATGCGGCACATCTTGCTTCGCTCGGCGAGGCCAGCGAGATGCTAGATGCGCAGGCGATGCAGGAATTGACCGGCTCTGCGCACTACATCAACGGGCTTTATACGGCGGGCACGGTGATGTTGCAGCCCGCCGGCTATATTCGCGGCTTGGCGGCAGGCTTACAGCGTGCAGGTGTGCGGGTTTGCGAAAACTCACCCGTAACCGGATTTGTCCGCAACGGGTCCGACTGGGTGGTCAAGACCAGGGTCGCGCAGGTGACCACACCGCGTGTGATTCTGACGGTGAATGGCCATCTGGAGAGTTTTGGCTTTGAGAAGGGACGGCTGATGCAGCTTTTCCTCTATGCGGTGATGACGCCGGAGCTGGACGCCGATGCGCTTGCGCGGCTGGGGGGAGCGTCACGCTGGGGCATCACGCCTTCGGACCCGATGGGAACCACCATGCGCCGGATCGACAGTGGGCAGGGCGGCAACCGCATCGTGACCCGCACTTGCGCCACCCTGTTGCCCAATACACGTCCCTCTGCGCGAGAGTTGACCCGTGCCGCGCGGGTGATGCAGCGCAAATTTGATCAGCGTTTTCCACAGCTTGCGGGCATGAAAATGCAGCATGCCTGGGCAGGGCACCTCTGCCTCAGTCTCAACGGTGTGAGCGTGACACGGCAGCTGGAGGAGGGCGTGTTTTCTGGCTGTGTGCAGAATGGGCTTGGCACGGCGCGCGGCACCCTCACCGGTATTGCAGCGGCGGAACTCGCGGCGGGCGAGAGCAGCGAAATCTCACTCCATTTCAGCGCCGAGGCCCGCCCGAAACTGCTGCCACCGCAGCCATTCCAGCAGATCGGCGCAAATGCGGTGCTGCGCTGGAAGGAATGGCGCGCCCGCGCGGAATGACCCCCTCGTCTTGTTACCTCGCTTCGAGCGGTCGCAGTGCGGCCGCTCTTTTTTGCTGAAAGACGCAAAAAAGCCCGCCCCTCGTATGAAAGGGCGGGCAAGGTACTCCGGAGAGAGGAGTTAGTACGTCTGGTTCAATTCGTCGGCCGCCGGGATCTCCCGCTCGCGACGCGCGATATAAGCGAGGAGCTCCTCGTTCTTGGCCTCATCGAGTTTGGGTTCCTGATATTCCGACAGCAGTTTCTTGGCGCGGGTGAGCGCCCGTTCGGTGATCTCAACACCGCCCTCTGCCTGCCATTGCTCGATCGAGTTGTTGTCGAACATCTCCGGCATGAAGAAGGCGCTTTGGAAATTCTCCTGCGTGTGCGGATGGCCGAGGTAGTGACCGCCGGGGCCGATATCCGGCACCGCTGCCACCGCCTGATCGAAGTCATCCCAGCGCGGCCCCGACGCCATGCGGTGCCCCATGGCGCATTGCTCCGCATCGACGATGAATTTCGCCACCGAGCAATGCATCCCCGCCTCGTTCCAGCCCGCAGAGTGCCAGATGTAGTTGGCGCCCGCATGCAGCACCGCCGAGAGGGTCGTGGCGCTCTCATAACCGGCCTGCGCGTCAAACGTCTTAGCGCCGCCGAGGGTGTTCGAGGTCCGCCACGGAACACCGTAGTAGCGTGCCATCTGGCCGATCATGAAGTTCATCAGCGAGATTTCCGGCGTGCCCGCCATCGGCGCGCCGGACTTCATGCTGACGGTCGACAGATAGTGACCATAGATCGCGGGCGCGCCTTTGCGGATCACCTGCGTATAGGCCAGTGCCGAAAGCGCTTCGGCGTTGAGCTGCGCCACCGCCGCCGGGACCGAGGCGGGCGTATTGGCGCCGCCCAGCACGAAGGGCGAGCACAGCACCGGCTGCTTGCGCTTGCAGAAGGCCCGCATGGCGCCCAACATGGTTTCATCCCACACCAATGGTGAGTTGCCGTTGCAGTTTCCGGTGGTGACCGGGTGTTCCTCCAGGAAGTCCTCGCCAAAAAGGATCGCGCACATCTCCATCACGTCTTCGGCGTTCTTCGGGCTGGTGGTCATGCCCATGAACATCTTGTCGGAGTGCTTCATCGACGAATAGGTGATCTGGAGGTGCCGCTGACTGATCGGGTGATCATAGGGCTCCACGATGTGGTGCGCCGAGGAATGCAACCCGGGCAGCATATGGCTGAGCTTGTGGAACATCGCCAGATCGTCGAGCGTCGGGTTGCGGCGCACATCTTCGAGGTCGCGCAAGAAGGGCGCGCCAGTCATGGGAACAAAGACCGAATGCTTGCCGCCAAGACGCAGGTTATTGGCCGGGTTGCGGGCGTGGTAGGTGAACTCTGACGGGATTGAGGCGATCAACTCGCGCACGAGACCCCGATCAAGGTAAACCATCTCGCCTTCGACCTTGGCACCGACCCGTTTCCAATCGGCCAACGCGATGTCGTCGCGAAACTGCACGCCAACGTTTTCGAGGATATCCATCGACGCCGCGTCGATCTTTTCGACCTGCGCCCCATCCATCACCTCGCACCATGGAATGGCGCGGGTCAGCCCCGGCAGCATGGTGAAATCGCTTGCGGTGCGCAGGCTGCGGCGGGCGGAACGGCCACCAGAGCGGCTACGGGAGCGGGGCAGGGTTTCGGTCATGTTGGCGTCTCCTTTGACGTCAGTCTTTCAACCCCATTCCCGATGCGCCTGTAGAATTCCGATATATGTTTGCAGTAAACGACCTCTGCCGATCGGCACCCATGCTTGCCCCCCTATCGGTGTTCAAAAATGCCCCCTTGGTGCGCTCCTGTAGGTCGATCACTGCGATTGCACGGTTAGAGATGTTTTTCGCCTTTCTGGGTCTCGAATGTCTCGACCTCAAGCTGGCCTGCGCCCACATGGCTTTCGCCATTGGCGCGATCAAGCCTGACGTCGCAGTGCCACTGGCAGGTTGGCTGCGAGAACGTCATGGCAAGGGGACGGTGCTGACCTTCGTCTGTGGCTGGCCTTCTTGTTGGCAGAGACGGGTCTGTTGAGCGGGCGCGGCCACCACGCACTGAATCTATGCCGAACATTTTCGCGAGCGGTTTCCCGATGTGGCGCTGGACACAGATCGGGTGCTCATCGACGGAGGCAACATCATCTCGGCAGGCGAGTTGACGTCCTGAAGCGACCTCGGTCTCAAGCTGGTCGGCCGGTTTCTGGTGCCAGTCGTCATGGCGCAGACCGCCCGGTTGATGCTTGTCGACCCGCCGGGGCGTGAGCACCGGAAGCGATACAAAGGCTGAACTGGTTCACGTCCCAGAGGCAGCCCTAACACGCAACGATCCCCCCCGTGCATTGGTGTCTGACAAACGAGTTGACCCGCCCTCCCCTGAGCGCAGTCTCTAGATATACCCTTCAAGCACTGAAAATCAGCCTTTACCCGCCGTTAGGGCGACTGAGGTAGAAAGGCGTTAACTAAATCGGGATGCCGATTGGCAAACAATAGGAGTTCAAGATGAAAACCGGCCTGAAGCTTGTAACATTTCTATGCGGCCTTTCAATGGCTGCAGCGGCGGTCGCGGAGTCTGTTTCAATTCGTGCTGATACTTGGTGCCCTTACAATTGTGAGCCTGGATCTGACAAACCGGGTTATATGATCGAACTTCTGGAAGCCGCGCTCGAGCCCCACGGCCACAGTATTGACTATCAGAACATGAACTGGGTTCGCAGCATTGCAATGGCGAAGACTGGACAGATCACCGGTGTCGTCGGCGCATCGGAAGAAGAGGTGCCGGGCTTCCGCCTTAGTCCAGAGCTTGGCGTTTGGGATTTGGCTATTGCAGTACGCAAAGGTGAAGCTGTGGATATGACGTCGGACACCCCTTTTCGCGGACGTACCATTGGCGCCATCCGTGGGTATGAGTATGGCGGCATTATCACGGCCTATATCGAGGAACACACCGCGGACAATACCATAGTTCAACTGGTTGGCGGTGAAACGCCCTTGGAAAGCAATCTGCGAAAGCTGGCTTCAGGTCGTGTAGATATGGTCCCTGATGACGCAGCGGTATTGCGATACACGATCGCGAGCCTTGGCCTTCAGGACGAATTCGAGCTGATCTCAGTAGATGAGCCGTCTTCACTCTATGCGGCGTTCTCTCCCGAGTTAGAGATTTCTGTTTCTTTGGCAGCCCAATTAGAGACCGCAGTTTCCGAAATGCGGGCAGATGGGCGCCTTGCCTCAATCCTTGCCAAATACGGCTTGGAAGATTGGAAGTAAGACAAAACGAGGCAGTATTGGACTGAAAGGTTGGATTGGTTTGTCTCTGGTTGGCAAACCTTTGGTCACCTAACAGCCTTTACTGTCTTGACCATCGGCATTTGGCGCAGCTTTGCCCTGCCGGACTGTGCAAGAGCCTTGAAACTCCAACTTTGCAAAGCTCTTTGCGTCTGGCTGGCATTAGACAACACGTATTTGGTGCCAGCCAGCTCAGACGCTTTGCCGAATGTATTGATCGGCCGCGCGCAGTGGTCGTCGCGCGTGGCCTGAAAACGCTTTACTTGGGCAACGTATCAGGGTTGTCCGGATCATCCTTGGTCGGGTTTTCAGACCCCACGTCAGCTGTCCCGTTCGTAACGTCCAAAAGGTCCGGATCGACGATGGCCAGCGCACCGGTGGTGTGATCCTGTCGCGCTGACAGGAGTGGCAGCATGGCAGCGCCGGTCGCGGAGCTGTATTCATGCGCATCGGGTCGTGTCCAGGTCAGCGTATCAAAGCTGGCACAGTTTTCGCAGGTAGGCGCCCATTCAGCGTGGATATGATTACAGCTCTCACAGACCCACTGCGGGCCGCGTGGCGCTGACAGCGCTTTGGTAAGCCACCCTTGCACCATCACATCCGGGCCACCTTCCCCTTTCTCGATCGCCGCCATCAACGTCAGAGCACGGGCATCCGCGGCGCGATCCACCAGATCGCCCAATGCCCGACGCGCCTCGGGAAAGTCCTCGGCCACAATCAACAGTTCCGCCTTCACCAGACGGGTTTCGTCGTGGTCGGGCTTCAGGCGCAGAAGCTGTTCGAAGCGTTTCACGCGCTCCTGTGCCGTCTCATCAGGCGCAATTTCGGCAAAGGCATGGGCAAGATCCGGATGGGGCTGTGCTTCCCAGGCCTTCTTGAGAATACGCACTGCATAGCGCGGCTTGCCCTTTGCGATGTAGCTACGTGCGGCCAATGCGGCGGCGGGCACGAGATCTGGCGACAGGCGGTTGGCCTCGATCGCCTGCTCCTGCTGCTCCGGCGTCGCCTCTTCAGCCAACAATGCCTTGGACGACGACAACGCCAACACTGCATCGCGGCGCTTGAACACTTCGCGCGGCAGAGTTCCGGTCTTGAGCTTGGTGGCGAGGGTTTGACGTGCACCCGCCCAATCCTCCGCCTGAGCTTGCAGTTTCAACAGCGTGTCTTGCACTTCTTCATGCTTCGGCCGCAAGGCGAGCGCCTTTTCTGCCAATTGCCGGGCCGTCTCTGTATCGCCCTCGGACAGTTTCTGTTTCATGATCCCACGCACCCCCACAAAGCGGGTGGATTGATCGGACAACAAGCGCTTGTAGGCCTCAGACGCCTTGCGCGTATCTCCGGCCAATTCCGCGGCCTGCGCGACCACAAGGTTGGTCAATGCGGGATCCTGCAGATAACGTTCGGCCCGCTCAGCCTTGGACAATGCAGCGCGCCCTTCGCCAACGGCCAGCGCCATCAAGCTGTCAGCCAGCGCTTGATACCCGCGCCGTTCGCGTCCCTTGTCGAAGAATCGTGACAGCGAGGTTTCATCACCGTTCAGAAACCGCAGCGTGGCCAGCAAGAGAGACAGCAGCTTGAAGAACAGCCACGTCAGAACCATCAGCATCAACAGCGCAATGACGGATTGCAGCGCGCCGAGCGTGTACTCAGTCCCGGCAAGGGTGATCTGTACGCCACCGGCAGTTTCCAAAAGAACGCCCGCGCCGAAGGCCAGCAGCGCAACGATCGCGACGAATACGAGAATCTTCAACAATGACCAGAGCATGGCGACGTCCTTAGTTGGCGTTCAGGCTTTGCGAGAGCGTGTCGGTGGCAGCTTCTGCTTCCAGACGCGTGCGGGCTGCGCTTTGCCAATCGGCAAGCTCCGCCTGTGCACTTTCAGGAAGGGCTGAAATCTCGTCCAGTGCTGCGGCGATATCACCGCTATCGGCTGCAGCTCCAGCACGGGACAGGATGGCATCTGGATCATCCCCTTCACGCGGCGCAACCGAGCGCGCACCAAGGTGGCGATTGACGTAGGCCATAATCCCGCCAGACCCTCTGGTTTCCTCACGCGCTGCGGCCAGGGCCGCTCGCGCCGCGGGTGCGAACCCGTCTTGCAGCCCGGACAATGTCGCAACACCGGTATCAGCCGCGCTCTTGATCTCGTCCGGCACTGTGATCTGCAGACGTGTCAACTCCTCGACGAGATCACTATAGCTCACTCCTGAATCCAACGCAGAGCGCAGGCGCGACACCACGGATTGTGCCGCGGCGATACGTGCGGCTTCTGCGCTGACGCGCTCCATCTCCTGGGCCTCGGCGACCATGCGTTCAACGTCCGCTTGCTGCTCTGTCAAACTGTCGCGCACCCGCTGAAGCTCCGCCTCAAACGCAGCAACGGCGTCGGACGAGGCGCCTTCTGTGATCGGGCGCGCCTCCAGAGCGTCCACACGCTGCACGAGGGACCGAAGTGTTTGTTCCAGTTCCGCGCCGACGGGGTCACTCTCCTGATCAGTGGCGGCGCTCTCCATCTCGGTTTCAACCGCCGCAATCCGGTCTTGGAGCGGTTTCAGATCAGGTACGTTGATCTCGGCGACAGTACTGCGCAGGCGTGCCAATTCAGAGTCCAGCTCAGCCTGAGCCGATTTGAGCGGTTCAACATCAACCGATGCATCCCGCATGGACGGCGGCAAGAAGTCGTCCAGCACGTCCCCCTTGCCGGCAATAAAACCAACGACTGCCGCGGCAACGCCGCCCAAGAGGGCCGCACCAAAGCCACCGCGTTTTTCCACGATACGCTCTTGTGCCGGCGTCGCAGACGCAACCTCATTCTCTGCAGAGGCGGTCTCGGTCTCGGTCTCGGTCTCGGTCTCGGTCTCGGTCTCGGTCTCGGTCTCGGTCTCGGTCTCGGTCTCGGTC
>NZ_JAWJBP010000029.1:0-21496 GCF_046535935.1 Tritonibacter sp. SIMBA_163 | reverse complement strand
CTGCCATCTCGTCGTCCTCCTGAAAACGGGATATTCCTATCCCAAAAGGTGGACCACTTCAGTGGGGGCACTCCACGTTGACCAACCAAATATCTTCGGTCACTAACGGCAAGACTTGGGAGAGACAGGGTGATTGAAGAGATATTTGCGTTCTTAGCGTGGCTAGTGACCGTACCAGCAGCTTTGGCAGACGGATTGAAGCTTGGAGATGTTCCAACGATGGCTACGCCCCAGATGTCGCTCGACAACCCCGCGATCGTTTCTGCTCTCATCGGTAGTGGCAGCGCAATCGCGGTCATTCTGCTGCGGGATGGTCTTTTTGCTTGGATAAAGGCTTCATGGCTCCGCAAACGGACTGATGACGAAGTCTATCGGCGGTATCTTGGTCCCTTAGCTGAGGCCTGCGCGAAGATTGTTTGGCGAAGCAAGGAAATTTTCCTCGAGCATCGCCATTCTTTCCTCAATACTGCGACTCTTCCACGCGATTTCAATGAATATAAACGCATAAGCACGCTGTATCGCATAGCCAGCCTGCTTGGGTGGATCCGGGGGATGGAAATAGAGCTCAGCTCATTGGCGGCGCATAACCCAGCTTACACGGCGCCGATCGCCGCCCAAATCAATGCCTTTCGCAAAGCCCTAGCAGACGGCCCTGATGTGGAGCGCGACCGGCTTTTGCGAATCTGTGGGGTTTGGGGGCTAGATACTACGCCCATGGAAGAAATGAACATCGCTCACCTCGCTGGCCGCTTCGAGGTGAAATCCCACAGCGCGTTCGGCGACGAAGGAAAAGCTCTGAGCGACGCAGTCACAATGGACCACGATAAGAAGTTGCGCGCCTTGCGCTGCTTGGCCGACTTCCTCGCGACCGAGCTCAACCTCCCGCGCCTTGAAGATGCCACGCTTGAGGAAACCATTGAAGATGCCGCCGCGAGCCTCTTCTATCGCGAGGCGCTGATCTATAGAGAGTGGCAGGACGCGATCGCCGATGCAATGATAGAGCGCGACCCGGATTCACCTCGGCGTTTTCGCATCATCGGCTTCACTGAATTCTCCAAGCTCATCGCCTCAAGAGAGCATCCTTGGATGAAGGTTTTTGCAGGCAGCCTCGACGATATCGACTTCGAGCGCCCCAACCCACAGGACGTTCGCGCGCACCAACTTCGAAAGATCGCCAATGCGGCGGCGGCAATGGTCATCGAGATAGATAAGAAAGCAAATCCTTCGCCGGTCACGAATGTTGTCGGGACGGCACGGAAGCTTTTTGCCGAGACACAATGATGCGAGAGCCAAGTTGAAACTGACTCATGTGGTGCATCAATACTGATTGGGCAAAATGGCAAATGCGTCGACGTAGTCGGGAAGGTCGACGCCCGCACGGCACGGGCTGACGGTATCTCCTTTGACGAACATTGTGTCGGAGTGATCGGATCACGTGCCCTCGGACGAATGTCTGCTCTTGGGAAGCCGCATCGCAGCGTGGCCGAAGCCGGAGCAGGTCCGCAATGGGCCGCTAGTTCCTGACGCAGGTAAGCGAGCTTATCGATATACGCGATCTTCTGGGTCAGAAATGCTTGACGTTTGGGTCAGAATTGAAAGACGCGGCCTTTCAATTTCCTCAGGTTTTGGCCGCTGATTGGGTCAAAGATGTTCGACGTTCCACACCCTTGTTGAACGTCAGACGAAATTGACCTAGGCGTCATAAACTGACCCAATCCACTGTTTTTGCCGTGTGGCTTGTTGCGTTGATCTGACCTTCCTTTTGGAAAATCAGGGCTGATTTGCAGGTTCAGTCGGCGCAGCCGCCTGTTCCTGCAAATCTGCCACGTGGCGAACGCGGGAGGGGGCGAGGCAATGCTATTCGACCGGGTTGGTGCGGCCCGCAGGCGCAGCCGAGGACACGGCCCGGTCTAATAGAATTGTCCGAGGGGGAGGGTAGCACCCTCTCCCTGATGGCCAGGGGCGTTTGGCTCGCCCAAATCCCACTGGCCCACAAGACAGAAGCGGCGGGGCTATCAGCCCCGCCTCCGTGTTGCGTTCATTCAATTTTGAAAACTGAGTTCGCAGATTTGGGATTGAACTGCCATTCCAGATATCGGCGTCGATGGCCGCAGTCAGCCCGAATACGACACTCATGCAAGGTGCAGCGATACCTTTGCTGCAAGCGCGAACGATCTCCTGAGAGCGGACCTTCGAACGGCTCCGATGACTAGGGCGATGCCGCGCTCAGCTCAGATGTCAGCAAAGCGCAGGAAGCACCATTTGCAAAGTCGTAGAACTTAGGGGACCGATGAACGGTTTGTGCTGCATATGCAGTGGCAAAAGCGGCCATTTGCTATGAGGTTAACGCTAGAGCTTGCGTAACAAATCGTCTGGCTTGCCTTACTGGACCGAGGCGAGACACTTGGTCGAAGGAGTGCCCCGCGCCTAATTCAGGAGTGACAGCAGAATGATGGCGAAGCAGGCGGTATTTGCTCCAATCAAGAGCGCGACCGCCAGAGATCCAAGGTCTTTTGCGTGCTTTGCTTGTTGAGACCATTCGGGCGAAACCAAATCAGTCAGGACTTCGATGGCAGTGTTGAGCGCCTCAATCGCTAGTAGCAGCAGGAAAAGAATGGAAAATGCTCCAATCTGCATTCCCGGCGCCCCCAAAACCCAGAGCAAAATGATCGCTGCGCCCCCTGTCGCAAGTTCTTGCCTTGCCGCGGCTTCTGCGAGCAGCCGCTGAAAACCGCCCAGAGAATAGCGAGCCGCGGCAAACAGATGCGCAAGTCCTGTCACCTTAGGTGGGATTTGCGGAGACGTCTTTTGTGAAGCTGTAGGTTGTGTCACGCCGGGGTCCTTTCGGTGCGGCAGTTGGCTGTTATGTCAAGCTCTGGCCGATAGACCTCAGTGGAGATGTCCATCAATCCGAGTACTGTATGGAAAAGATTATCCTGACTGACCGGTTGGGAGGTGCGGTCTGTGAGGCATGCAGCGTTAACGTGCATGGTTTCTTGGAATTTTTGTGGTAACCACATCAGAAAAGGCACCTGCGTTTGAACTTCGGGTGCCATGAACATCGGAGCAGCATGCAGGTATAGCCCTGCCTCTCCCAAAGACTCACCATGGTCAGACAGGAAAAACAGAGCGGGCGACACGCGATCCTGCTGGTCCAGCATTTTAATGGCGCTGGCGATGATATGATCGGTGAAGGCAATACTGTTGTCATAGGCATTCACGATCTCCTGCTGGCTGCAGTAGTCGAACTCAGCCGTGCGACAGTCCGGGATAAACGGTGCAAAACCTTCCGGATAGCGCAGGTAGTACGCGGGACCATGGCTACCGATCATATGTAGAACCAGAACCGTATCCTCAGTGATGCTGCCGATCTGGGCGCTGAGTTCCGTCAACAGAGCCGCATCAGTGCATTCGCCACCAGCACATGCGGCTGGGTTCAATGTCACATCGACCATCCGTGCGCCCGTCCGTCTGGCGATGTTTTGATCGCCTGTATTGTTGTCAACCCACACCGGATCCACACCTGCGTGGGCAAGCACATCCAACAGGTTTTCGCTGCCCATAAATCGCTCGTGACTGTAGTCCGAGCGATCAAATGGGGAAAACATGCATGGCAATGACACTGCGGTCGAAGTCCCACAGGACGTAGCGTCTTTGAAATTGAAGACATCGAGTTGGGACAGCTCTGGCGTGGTGTTACGGCTGTATCCATTCAGCCCAAAGTTTTGCGCACGTGCCGTTTCACCAGCAAACAGGACCAGCAAAACCGGCTTCTTTGTGGCCAGCAAAGCAGGCCCCTTAGCTGCATCCTGCCCCAGCGGTTTAACTTCGACATTCCCGGCACGGAGTTCCATTTTTGCATACCGCACAAGGGCGCCGATCGTGGCACCAGGCTGGTAACTACCCAGCAGCTCGTGATGCTCGCGGATGATGGAAACATTGGCTTTGAGGTTGATGAACAAAAATCCAAATGTCAGCAGGAAACTCGCCGCAATGGTCAGCGGAAATCTCCACAGTAATCCCCGGACCCGTGCATATGTGATGCGCGGCCAAAACAGTAAAACGGCAGGTATGACCCCGGTCAGAAACATGTGGCGCAAGTAGGGTACCGTGATCAACTGCCGCGACTCTGTAACCGTGGTGTTCATTACGTTCTGGATCATCAGCTTATCGATGACCGCTCCCAGGTGATCCTGATACCATGCCGCCGCCGCAGCCAACAGGATTAACCCTGCAGCGAGGGGGCGATGCAACAACGGCAGACTGACCAGACTGAGCGTAAAGAACGTCAGCATCCATACTGCCACCCCAAAGCACGCAATGTTCATCGGCGCGCCTTCAAAAAGACGTATAAGATGTCCCCAAAAGGCGGCGTTGAAGGCAACCATCATGTAGGTGGCGACAATCAGATTAAGCCTTGCGGGCGTGAGAGTCGGCTGCCAAGCCTTCGCTTTGTCACCTAGCTGTAAAAAATGCCGCCCGAATATTTTTTTCAGTGGCGCGCGCGATGATGCTGTCGGGATATGTGTCAAAAGCTTAGTGTCCTGCTCGAAGTCAAAGCAGGGATAGGTCAACGCAGATCACTCAAACCTTGCGCGAACTATACCAATCCGTAATCTTCTGGCAGGTTGACGGTCAGAAAATCCACAGTATTCAAATATCCAGACCTCTCCTTCGGAAAGCGGATGAATGCGTGTCCTTGTTGTCGAAGATGACCTTGAAACAGCCGACTATATTACCTCGAGCCTGAAGGCGCAGGGCCATGCTGTTGATCATTGTGACAATGGCAAGGACGGCTTTTTGAATGCGTTGGACAACGATTATGACGTGATGGTCTTTGACCGAATGTTGCCGAGATTGGATGGGTTGACGCTGATAAAGTCAGTTCGCGGGGCCGGGATAGAGACACCTATTCTATTCCTAAGTGCGATGGATGGCATCAATGACCGAGTTGAGGGCCTTCTAGCCGGGTCTGATGACTATTTAGTCAAACCGTTTTCGTTTCATGAACTCTCGGCCCGTTTGGTTGCGCTGGTACGCCGTCCGCCGCTCAAGACAGAAGAAACTGTGCTGCGAGTGGCTGATCTTGAGATGAACCTGATCCGCCGGACGGTTAGCCGGGGCGGCACCGAAGTCGAGTTACAGCCGCGCGAGTTCAGCTTGTTGGAGTATCTGATCCGGAATGCAGATCGGGTAGTCACCCGGACAATGCTGTTGGAGGCGGTCTGGGATTTTCATTTCGATCCCAAGACGAATGTTGTCGAAACCCATATCAGCCGCCTGCGTAACAAAGTCGACAAACCCTTCGCGACAGAGCTGATCCACACAATACGCGGCGCAGGGTATAGTCTGCATGGCTAGGGACGCGTTATTGGGCCGATTTCTTCGCTCGACCTCGGTGCGACTGTCGCTGAGGTTTGCGTTCTTGTATTCTTTTGTGACAGCATTGGTTTTCGCGGGAGCTTACAAACTCGCCGAATATGAGACGACGGACTGGATCAAGGAACAGCTTGTCGATGAGGAGGCCGCGTTTCTCGCTATATATGAGGATCAAGGTCTTGATGGGGTGATTGAAGGGCTGACAAAATACGGCGCATTCAATTTCGAAGACCACCGGATATACCTGCTACTTGATGCAAACGACCAGCGCATCGTGGGAAATGTCGACACCATTGGCCGGGCAGCCAAGGCTGATTACGTCGACGCATCCGACATAGACTTCTCGGGGCATAACGACAACGAAGCCTTCGGCTATATCCTGCGAAATGTTAACCTTGGCGAGAACACTTTGGTACTTGGGACAAGCACCTACTTCCTGCTGGAACTGCTTGAGGGATTCGGCGGTGGATTGATAATTGGTTTCGTCGTTGTGATCATGGTTGGGTCTGGCGTTGGTATCGCCGTCGGTCGCCGTACGGAAACACGCTTGAGGCAAGTGTCTGGAACGCTCGAACGCGTTGCAGAGGGGGATCTCGAGGCGCGTGTGCCTCTGCACGACAGCGATGCAGATGACTTGGCACGTTTGTCGCGTGAGATTAACAGCACCATAAGCCAGCTTGAAAAAATGGTGGAAAGCCAGAACCAGATCACAGCAGATATTGCGCATGACCTGCGCACACCAATGCAACGCCTGCGACAAAGGCTCGAAGCCATTGGCCAGTCCGAGGAACTCGGTGATCACCTGAGTGGGCAAGTTTACCAAGCTATTGAGGCAGCTGACGATCTGATCGAGACGTTTCATGCACTCTTGCGGATTTCTCAAATCGAAGCAGGTGCGCAGCGGGAGAGCTTTCGCGAAGTGGATCTTACAGCGGTTCTGTCCCGAATTGAGGATGCCTACAGCGCGGTTGCAGAAGAAAATAACCAGACGCTCGTCTTCACAGGAGGCGCTGCACCCCACACCGTCTTAGGGGATCAACAACTCCTCACGCAGATGGTGGCCAATGTGGTTGAGAACGCATTGCGCCATTGCCCCTCAAAGGCACATGTCGAAATGTCCCTCTTGTCGACGTCGGATCACACCACCTTTACAGTCTGCGACAATGGGCCGGGCATTCCAGAAAGAGACCGCGAAAAAGTCTTCCGGCGCTTCTACCGGGTGGAGAAGAGCCGCACCACATCGGGAAACGGTCTTGGCTTCAGCTTAGTTAAAGCGATTGCCGATCTACATTGCGCCAAAGTGGCTCTTTCAGACAATCAGCCAGGTCTGAAAGTCACTGTTCTTTTCTCCAACTAACTGTCTGCCAACAGATGGCTTTTAGGGACTGTGTGGAAAGCAGTTCTGGAGCGGATCTTTCAGCTTGGCGTTTCGGACGGCTGAGTTCGAAAACTCCAGTATTATTGTTTTGCTGGGTTCTGGGTCAACCTCTGCATCATTGTGATCAGCATAGCCGACCTACCAAGGTCCGGTCTCGGTAACTTTAGAGGAATTTATTGCTCCTGCGGCAAAGTGCTTGCAGCGCCGCTATCGAATGACTGCATTGGGCTGGCTGCTGTCATCTGACGGCTGGAACCTGGTGCGGAATCGCTGCGACTTCGCTGCCGCACCGCCGCATGTCCACTTAGAGCCCAACCCGGTCATTGTCATTATGTGCTGCGCGCGCTCGCAGCGTAAAAAATACGGCATGAGCGAAAAAGTCATTGCCGCCCTGCAGCGAAAGAACCTGCCGTTCAGGAATTTGATAGGATCAGGACCAATGATTGCGAGCGTTCAAAACCTCGCCAAATGATTGCATCATGCTGCTAACTCAGCGGGAGCCAGTTCAATCAGCGGGTCATCCGCTGATAGTGCTCATCCGAAAAGGGCAGCTTTTCACCCTTCTCGGTGTCGAACAGCGAGCGGTCGATTTGCGTCAGCGCACCAAGATAGACATGGATGCCCATGCAGGGCGTCTCACTTACGCAGCCAACGGCATGGATCGCGCTGGGGCCGATTTGCAGGACATTGCCTGCGCTCAGTATCACTTCGCTGCTTTTGCGGATACCACCCGATTCAAGATCGGCCTCATAAAAGTCATTCCGCTCCGCACCGCTGTAAACGCCAATCGTCGCCAGCATTTGATGATCATGTGCAGGAACAGTCTGGCCGGGCATAAAGCGGCAGTGCCAGATCGAAACGGTCTCATCCTCGTGAAGGATTACGTCGTTGTCCGCGAATTCCGGCATCGTCGCCTGCATGTCCGCGGGGTCAGCCACGGCCTGTTCCAGCAACGCTTTGATGTTCTCACGGGGCGCGTCGCTTGTGGCGGCGGTGCGCAGGTTGGCCACAAGATCGTCGAGATGGAATGCATTTGCCATGGTCAGGTCCTTCGGTTGAGGGCGGCGATCAGTTCGGCTGGGGTCGGATGTGGACCGCGCACAAGGGCGGCCAAGGTGGCGGCAGATTCTGTCGGCAGGACCTCCGCGAGGTAGGCTGCGCATTTTGCGAGTAATTCGTCGTCGCCTAGGGGCGCGTCAAAGTTGCCACGGGCATCCGTTGGGCTGGACGTGAGGCGGCGTCCGTCGTGCGTGTCGATGGTTACCACAGCCAATCGCTGTGCCGGAAAAATAGCGGTCAGCTTCGGGTCCTCGGTCAGAGTGATGCGGTCCACAAGGCCCCAGACTTCGGGTATATCAAAAGCTTCTGGAAGGATGTGCGCCGGCAGGATCGTGCCTTCGAGGATAGCCACGGCGAGGCAAAGCGGCATGCTGTATTGTGCCTGATCTCCGTCGGCGGGGCGCATGGTGGCTAGACGTGTCGCTGCCGCAAAGGTCGAGACGGTGACCGATGCGATGTCGTCCACCGCGATGCCACGGGCGCGCATCAACCCAAGGGCCGCCTCGATCGGCGGGTGCGCCCAACGGCAGACGGGGTAGGCTTTGAAATTGGTCTCAAGAATGCGCCAATGCTGACCGAGGTCTTGCCAGTACTGCGGTGCCTCCACGCAAATCGAGGCGGGCGCACCGGTAAAACCGTCTTCGGCAAGATCGAGGGCGGACGCCCCGGTCAATGCCCCCCAGGACGTGCTGTCCTTGACCATCGACGGGTGATCGATGCAACGCATCATAGGCGCGCGAGGAGCATAGTATTCCGCGATGCCGAGCGCATGGCGCGTCTTTTCAGCGTTCAGCCCACGCATCCGGGCCCCCATGGCGGCGGCACCCATGGCGTTCCACGCGCCCGACGAATGGTAGTCGGCAGCGGTGTCGTGCAGCGAAAGCCCCGCGCGGATCGCGATTTCCTCGCCGACGATGAGGTGGGTCAGCATCTCGTCCAACGTGCAGTCAGGATTGAGGCCAAGTTCGGCCAGCAGCATCGGCACCAGTGCGGCACTGGCATGGCCCTTGCACAGTTGGTGCCCGTCATGCCCATCGAGCGCATCCGTGCTGCACGCCCCGGCGAAAGCATAGCCAACAGGGTTGACGCGCCGTCCGTCAAACGGCATCGGCAGCTCGCCTGGATAGCGTCTTGCAGCATGATCATACGCGATGCGGGCCGGTTTGCTGGTGCTACCACCCGCCCAGACCGCCAACGTGTCCATCAGGCAGCGGCGCGCCATCTGTAGCACCGCAGCGGGAATAGCCTCGGGCTTCAAGCCATGGGTAAATCCGGTGATCGGGTCGAAACCCTGATCGTCAGTAGGGCGCATCCACGTCTCCCATTTCGACGAAGACAGATTTTGTCTGAGTATAGTGGTCTATCGCCGCCAATCCATTCTCTCGTCCGATCCCCGAGGATTTCACGCCGCCAAAGGGCATTTCAACTGGTGTCAGGTTGTAGTTGTTGATCCAGATCGTGCCCGCTTGCAAACCCGCCACCACGCGATGGGCGCGCTGGATGTCACGCGTGAACACCCCGGCGGCGAGGCCGAATTTGGTGTCATTGGCGCGGGACAGAACCTCGGCCTCCTCGTCGAAGGACAGCACCGACATGACCGGGCCGAAGACCTCTTCGCGCACAACGGTCATATCATCGGTCAGGTCGGCCAGCACGGTGGGTGCGATGAAGCGCCCGTCGGCGAAACCGTCGACGTTGACGCGACTGCCGCCGGTGATGACGCGAGCGCCTTCGGAGCGGGCAGTGTCGAGGTAACGCTCCACGATGTCGGCCTGTGCGGCTGACACCATCGGCCCCATATGCGTGTCTGGGTCCAGCGGATCGCCCAGCACCATCGCCTCAGTCCGGGTTTTGAGCCGTGCGAGGAAGTCGTCCCGCACGCTTGAATGGACAAAGACGCGCGTGCCATTTGTGCAAATCTGGCCAGTGGAATAGAAATTCCCAAGCATTGCCGCGCTAACGGCGTTGTCGAGGTCGGCGTCCTCAAAAACGATGAGGGGCGACTTACCCCCCAGTTCAAGTGTCACGTGTTTAAGCGTCTCTGCCGCCCCCGCCATCACCCGCTTTCCCGTAGGCACAGAGCCGGTAAGCGAGACCTTATCGACACCCTTGTGGTTGGTCAGCGCGCCGCCTGTCGCGCCGAAGCCTTGCACCACGTTGAAGACGCCATCGGGCAGGCCCGCCTCGGTCAGGATTTCGGCTAGCTTTAAGGCGGTCAGCGGCGTCATCTCGGAGGATTTGAACACCAGCGTGTTGCCGGTGGCGAGCGCGGGGGCTGCCTTCCAGCTGGCGATCTGGATGGGATAATTCCACGCGCCGATCCCGGCGCAGACGCCCAAGGGCTCGCGGCGGGTATAGGCGAAGGGGCCGCCGAGTTCGATGGTCTGGCCGAAGATCGAGGGCGCAATGCCGCCGAACCACTCAAGGCTTTCCGCGCCCGAAGCGGCGTCAGCTACCAGCGTTTCCTGAATGGCCTTGCCGGTGTCGAGGGTTTCAAGCTCGGAAAGCTCCTGATTGCGCTCGCGCATGATCTCGGCGGCCCGGCGCAGGATGCGGCCCCGCTCGACCGGGGCCATCGCGGCCCACGCGGGCTGCGCCGCGCGGGCGGCGGCAACGGCGCGGTCGACAGTGGCTTGTGTGGCGGTGTTCAGCTTTGCAATCACCTCACCCGTGGCGGGGTAGCTGGTGGTCAGCTCTTCGCCCTGCGGGTCGTCGTAATAGCTGCCGTTGATATAGTGCGATCCGGTCGGTTGCGCGCGCATCAGGCCTGTTTCCCGTGCCAGTTCACCTGTGCCACTCGGTTTTCAGCCGAGGTGAAAGTGTCGTGATAACAATAGAGGTTGCGGATCGGCGGGGCGATCTTCCACGAGGCTGAAGCACCGGGCTGGATGGTCAGCGTATCGCCCGCCTCAATATCCACCGTTTCGCCGTCCCCGAAGGTCAGCGTGGCAGAGCCTTCCTGCACGCACATCGTGACCTTGCGGTCATAGTCGTGTTGGAACGTGGCATCGGTACAGATCCATTCGTCCCAGCCCTCCACCTTGCGTTTGGTGTCGGCGGTGGCCTTGCGGCGCTGAAAGTTGGTGCCGTCCAGCAGGCGGTCTTGATGTCTCATGTCTCTCTCCTCAGACGCCCTTTAGATGGCGCGGTAATAGTCGACGTGTTCAGGCGGCAAGGCAGGTTTGCCAAGGATGATGTCGGCGGCTTTTTCGGCGATCATGAACACGCAGGCGTTGATATTGGCGGATGGCACTGCGGGGATGACGGATGCGTCCACCACGCGCAGCCCCGCGACCCCTTTGAAGTTTAGCTCAAGGTCCACGACCGCGCGGCTGTCGCCGTCGGCGCCCATGCGGGCGGTGCCGCAGGGGTGGTAGGCAGACGAGGCGTCTTCGCGGATGAAATCGTCCCAGTCGGCGTCGGTCTTGACGTGATCTCCGGGCAGGTCTTCGCGGACGTGGAAGTCCTTGAAGGCGGGCTGGGCGAGCAGTTCGCGCCCGAATTTGAGGCCCTGCCGCATGACGTGCCAGTCGTGATCGGTCGCCAGATAATTGGGATCGATCAGCGGGGCCTTGGCAGGGTCGGCGCTGGCCAACTTGACGGTGCCACGGCTGGTGGGGCGCATCGGACCCGCGCCAAGTCGGTACCCGTTCTTGGCCGGATCGGGGATCCAATTCGGCCCGAACAAGACCGGGAAGAAGTGGAACTGGATGTCGGGATGGGTAATTTCCGGCCCCGAGCGCAGGAAGGCCCCGACATGACACTGGTTCACCGCAGCAACGCCGCCCTTCCAGCCGAACCATTGCATCCCGGCCCAGACCATCAGATGCGGCTTGAGATAGCGGTTCAGGCTGACAGGTTTATCAGTTTCGACCTGCACATGTGCCTCAAGGTGGTCGTGCAGGTTTTCACCCAATTGCGGAGCGTCAACGAGAACCGGAATGCCCTGTGCCTTTAGCTGGTCAGCAGGGCCAATCCCCGACAGCATCAGAAGATGCGGCGTCCCAAAAGCGCCAGCGCAGAGGATCACTTCACGCTTGGCTTTCGCCACCTGAACCTCGCGGCCACGGGCGTATTCAACGCCCACGGCGCGGTCGCGCTCCAGCAGCACCCGCAGCACCTGGGCGCGGGTCACCACGGTCAGGTTGTCGCGCTTGGGCTGTTTGTGCAGAAACGCGCGGGCAGAGGTGGACCGGTAGCCGCCCTGCACGGACATTTCGAACCGGCTGACGCCCTCCTGCTGGAAGCCGTTGACGTCGTCTGTCAGGTCATGGCCCGCCTCTTGCCCCGCCTCAAGAAACGCGGCGTTGAGAGGGTTGAGCGCGTCTTGCCGTTGCACGCCGACGGGGCCGCCAGGGCTGCGAAATGCATCCGCAGGACGGTCGCTGCCCTCGAACTTTTTGAAGTAGGGCAGGCAGTCGGCGAAGGACCAGCCGGTGCAGCCCTCCTCTGACGCCCAATCGTCATAGTCTCGCGGATTGCCACGCAGGAAAGTCATGCCGTTGATTGCAGACGACCCACCCAAGGCCTTTCCGCGCGGCTGATCAATCTCCCGCCCGTTCAGATGTTTCTGCGGTGTGGTCTTGAACCAATAGTTGTACTTGCTGGTCGGCTTGAAGGCAGACCGTAGCCCGGCGGGCATTTGCAGGATCCACGTCCGATCATCCTGCCCGTGCTCCAGCAGCAGCACCGAATGGGCGCCGCCTGCGCTGAGCCGATGCGCCAGCGTGCAACCAGCAGTACCTGCACCGACAATGATATAGTCATAGGTGCTCAAAGGTAGTCGTCCTCGAACGGGCAATCGGTCAGGGCCACGGGGCCATCTTTGGTGATCAACACGGGCTGTTCCAGCTTCACGCCTTCGTAGCCTCCTACCGGGCCAATGTAGCTTTCGACGCAGACGCCCATGCCTTCCTCGAAGGTGCCGGAATACTGCCAGGTCTCGTGGTCCTCGGGATAATAGATCACCGGGTATTCAACGCCAAAGCCGATGCCGTGGATCATCTCGGCGTAGCGGTTGGGCACGTAGATGTCGTGCATCTTCCACGATCGTTCGCCAAACTCCTCGAACGTCATGCCGGGGCGCAGGAGTTCCATGTTGTGCTGCAGCTGCTCAAAGGCGTGGTTGTACAGGACGCGCTGTTCGTCAGTCGGTTTTTTATCACCAATTACAAAGGCGCGTGTCTGGTCGGCGAAAACGCCATCAGGGCCGATGAGATCACTGTCAAAGACCAGCATCTCGCCGTTCTCGATCTTTTTGTCAGAGGTCTCGGTGAACCACGGGTTTGTATGATGACCAGAGTTCAGCAACCGCGTTTCCTGATACTCGCCCCCATGCATCATGTTGTATTCGTTCATTTTTGCCAGCAGGAAGTTCTCGGTCACACCCGGCTCAGCAAACTTGCGCATGTGGGCGATGGCGTCGGTACAGACCTGCATGGAATTCTTGATGATCGCGACCTCGTCCATCGATTTAATAGATCGGGCCATTTCCATTGGCCCTTTGGCATCCTTCATTTTGATGCCGCGGTGCTGCATCGCCAGCATCGGCAGCAAATCGGCGCGATCAAGGCCTAGGGTCGCGCCTTTGCCGCAGGTTTTGTGCAGAAGATCAACGATCTCATCCGCCCATTTGTTCGCGTGTTCCTCGGCACGGTTGCCTGATCCGAAGTAGTCCCAGCTGCGGGCGGGTCGTGCTTCGTCAATCGTCTCCAGATGGTCCGACAGGTGCAGCGCACCGCCATAATCAAACAGGACAACCGGCCCTTCGACGGGGACAAAAACGTAGCGGGCAAGGTGGTGCGAGGTCCAGACCTGCATATTGCGGCAGCCGGTGGCGTAGCGCAGGTTCAGCGGATCAAACAGGACCACTGCGTCCATCTTGAATTGTTGCATCAGCTCGCGGGTGCGGTTCAGCCGGTAGGCCCGGACCTTTGGTTCGTCGATGATGTTGGGCAGATCCAGCATGGTGCATCCTTTCGGCGTGGCGACTCGCGGTAGAGTGAACTCTCTACTTGCATTGGTAGAGCGCTCATTCTACAGCGTCAAGAATGATTGATACTGCCACCAAAATCGCTGCAGGGCTTGAACGTGCCTTTGTTTCGCAAGGCTTTGCCGAGCCAAACGTAGAAGCCTTGCGCGCGGCGGCAGATGTCAGCCTGCGCACGCTTTACAAATATACGCCGTCGCGTGGTGAGATGGTGCTGGCAGCACTTGAGCATCGCCATGCCCGGTATATCGCGCATGTGTTCGACGACCTACCTTCGCCCGGTCCTGCCGCTCTTGAAAGCGTGATCATCAAAATCGGAGAATGGATGTCGCAAGAGGCAGAGCGGGGCTGCCTATTCCATGCAGCCGTCGCGGCGGCACCACGGGACGCGCGCCTGCGTGATCTGCTCAGGCGGCACAAAAGTGACGTCGCAAAAAGAGCCGCAATCGCGGCGGACCTCGCAGACCGGGAAAACGACATCTCCGTCATCATTGAAGGCCTGACCCAAAGCTGGCCATTGCTGCAAGGCGCTGCTGTCATAAGCACGCTCAATCTGGCGCGGCTTCTTCACCGTTGAAGCTCGGGCCAAGCGGATTTTCCGACCTCATTGTGCAGTATGGATCAAAAATTATGAGCTCTGCATTGTGCAAACCGAGATGGGTTGACGGCAAATTCCCCAACGGTCCGCGCCCTCCAATTTCCGACGCATAGCGGTGTAAACCCGACTTGCATCTGGCACCCTGTCGACAATATCAAATGACCGCTTCAAATATTCGGGCTGCGGTGCAGCACCACGCATGCCGCACACGCGATGATTTGCTGCGTCAGCGAACGTTGCTTGTGCAAAAGTCCGGAAAGTCCGCACAGCCGACCTCGGCCTCCGAAAATGCTGCGCCATGGACGAATGGCCGGTCTGGTGAAGCTGCGGCGCGGAAGCGGCGTGGTGGGTAGAAGGCGGCTCTGGGCCGTTCGCGTCGGTCGACACCAAGGGCGGATTGCGGACCTTCGCTGCGCCTGGGATCGAAGTCCGCAATTTGATGAAGTTAAGGGGACAAAGCTACAGCCGATGCCTACACCTCTGCCCTTTCACCGGATGGTCACGGCAAAAGACAAAGACGGCTCGTATTCGCGTCATGCATGCCTTGCTTCCCAAACAATCTTTTCTCCGAATCTTATACCTTTGATTCTATAGCATTAGAATCAGAAAACTCGCGAGAATCTGAAATATCCACAGCAAGAATTCGCGGACCATCATCTGTATCAGTTCTTCCAATTATCATGCCAGTTACATGCCCATCATCATCCATCAACGGAGACCCAGAACTTCCCGCATCTACGTCACCTCCGCTAATAACCATAACTGATTCAAGTTTGGTGACTCGATCAGTCATCGGAAAAAAGACGGTGTTATCGGTTGAAACAATCCTAAGGTCGGAGTTGGGAGCAGCCCATGTTGAAACCGTTGCACCGGAGCGAACAGAGTCGCCTAAGTTTTTTCGAGGAGATACGTTCAAATGATGCATCTCGTTTTCTATTACCCACGTTCTCCACTGAGGACTTGCGCGAACACGCAAAACCGCCAAATCCTTTTTGTAGTCTACTCGCTTCACTTCTGCATTCACAGAGAGTTCCCGCGTTGCAGAATAGCCGTTCAAAGCTTTTCTGCTGCCAACAAGGTTTATGGTCATCGTTTTTGTTAAAGCTTGGTCGGTAGCTGCATTAATGCAGAATTTCACCTGCTCGTTGCGATATTCATCAGCTAGGCCGCTTAACTTACGAGAAAACGACTTAGACGCAGTCGATGGTGCTCTAGCATCGACTGTCAATTTGTTTATTGTGCTTTCGACAACGTTTCGCAGTGAATAGTACAGACTGTGAAGGGAAGTGAAAACCTCTGTGTGATCGTCGTTTTCCCTAAAGCAAGTGACAACCAGCTTGTGTTTGGCATTTAGCGCGACCGTATCTGAAATGTGATCGCATAGATTTATGCGATCTTGTTCCGAGAAGCTTACAGCTCTGTCTGCGGGCAAACCGCGTGACTCCAAGACCTTGGTGCCGAGTAAACCCGGCGGCTGCTTCCGGGATGTTGCAGTCGTTTTTCCAGCTCGCTTTATATTTGAACGAAATTTGGATGTTCCAGTCTTCTTAGCGGATGTAAATTGCCCCATCAAACCACGTTCGACCCTAAACCGGTCGGGCCAGCGCTCCTCAAGAACAGCAGCTTCCTTCAATATTTTCGGGTTTTGAGTAACTATGATGCACACTGGGCGGCTTGCCCCAAAATGGTTCATAATAGTTGCACCGGGATTGTACCCAAGATAACGTTTACTTAGCAGTCCAATGATATCCAGATGCAACTCATCTGTCAGAATAGGTGTGCTAACAATGTCTTCCAAGCTAACCAATTCATTTCCCATTTTATTCACTTTCTCAATAGATTGGACTACATCCCTCTTAATCCTAGAAAATATGTCAGACCCCATGTTACTTGGTTTGCAAATTCCAGAATGATCTTGATCGATTGCGATGCAACTACAACCTGCGACACGTGGGTCTGCAGAATTTTTTTCAACTACCAAAACAGATCTCGTTTTTCGCGCTTCAAAATAACTGGCTACATAAATATCCCTTTGCGCCGCGAACTTCGAAAACCAATCGCGGAGGTCCAGAAGGTAAGCACTATCACAAGCTAAGTCATCCGTGAGCTGGGACCCAAAATGCCTAGTTAGAGTTGCGACGTGCGAGCCTGCATGCGGGGTAGCCAGAAAAACAACCCCACAGACACTTTTCGCGAGTTCGGATAACTTGCCGTTGATTACGCTAGCTCGAATTATTTCCTTTGCGAGTATTCCGCCTAGGCTATGGCAAACATAAACAACTGGACGCTTTCCGATGCCAACACTCTGCAGATAATCCGCAATATTTTCAGCACGCTCTTGAATGGAAACTGAAGATGATGGGGAAAAGAATACTCTGGGTGCTGGGTAGTCTAACAGTAAAGACCGACTATTTTGAACAACGTGCTCGAGCCAAACGGGCCAAACCTCATTTTTGGAATTTGTCCAAGCAGAAGCCGCATTTGATCCAATACCATGTATGAAAACAACATCAAATTTCACACAATTTGAAGTTACCACAGGATTGACTGGAAAGAGATTTACGCCATCAAGCATGAAATAAACTGCCGCTTTAAATTTCTATTCCATGCACTTCTCGGGAAGTGCCAATGCCAACGTGCGCAGGTCTTACTATCAAGGGAGCGACACAGTTGAGCGCAACCTACAGTGTGATAAAATTCGGAGCAAGGTAAATGCGGCTCACGAACTATTGGCTTTCAGATCGGCACGAACTCACGACTCTGGTGCGGTTGTCCCGTTTGGGCTGGCTGCCGTCATCTAGCGTCTGGGAACTGGTGCGGAAACGCTGCGACCCTGCTGCCGCACCGCCGCATGTCCGCTTCGAGCCCATGGCGACCGATGCTGCGAGGGGAGTTGATGACAGGTATTCCGGTATCGCATTTATGGCAACAACACACTACGTGACAGTCCGATTGATAAGCAGTTACCGATTGGGCACTTCGAGAGGATCAATTCATGAAAACGTTAGAAGGTGGGTGTCTCTGTGGACGTGTGCGGTTTCGCACGACCGGGCCTCCTGAATTTCCTCACACGTGCTCATGCCGAATGTGCCAACGTCACACTGGCACACTTACTGCAACATGGGTTGAGTTTCCTGTGGAAGCTGTTGAATGGATTGGTCCAGGCGGCAAGCCGGCCCTTTTTCGATCATCAAAGAAGTCGTCTCGGGCCTTTTGTTCGACTTGCGGCAGTACGATTGGAGCTGTTGACGATGAACCGGTTGTTGCATTGCTCACCGGAGTTTTCGACAAACCTCATCTTAAAGCACTCAAACCGGAGACGCACTCGTACAAGGCATCGCGGCCAAAGTGGTGGCACCCGGATGTTGGCCCGTAGCCTCAGGAGCCGAAGCAGTCGTTCAAATTCCATCATCGAACGGCAACAAAGTCCGCAGTGCGGTCATCCATCCATGGTCAAATGCTGCGTCCTGCGCGAATGTCCGCAATGCGGGCTGCTTGCGCGGCATTCGAACTCCCTCGCGAGCGGCGGCTCTGGGCCGAAAGCCACCTTCCCATGCGCCTATTCGATCCGGCCCTGTTGTTCGACCTTATCCCAGAATGCGTGTTTGCGTGGATGTTTGCGGCGTAGGTCGTCGACAAAAGCCTCGTGGCTTTGAAAGGTGGCGTAATCCGCAATCGCCATATCAGCCTGGGCGCAGGAGGCGAGGTGACGGGCAGCATGGCGATAGCGTTTGGTACGGTTGTTTTGCAGGGCGAAGGTGATCATCGACCTCCAAACCAGTGTAGCAGCCAGGGGATGCTCGGCCTTGAGCAACTCGGCTGTCGGGGACAGGAGTTCGTAGCTATCGCCATCCAGTTCTGCGTGACGTGACAGTATCATATCTGCGGCAAACCCTGGATCGGGCCAACTCATACAGAAGATGAGCCCTTGGAGCAGATCGGGATGGGTGCGCACATGGGTGCGGGCGTCCTCTAGCGCCTCATCATCGTCGAAATCGGGCAGGCGAGAAAGGTAGCGGCGCAAGGTTTCCGCGCAAAGCCTTGTTTCAAATCGGGCCCACATGGCGCTGCGCAGAGCGCCCTCTTTGCCCAATGCGTCAAGGCAGGCGAAGTGGGCGCTGTCGACCTCGGGCGTATCAAAGGCGCGGTCTTTGTCTTTCTCAGAGGCGATGCAGCTTTCCATAATCTGCAGGGCGTCTTCGGCGCGGCCCGCCTGCAAGAGCCGCCGCGCTGCATCCGGTGCAATGGTGTGATATGTCAGCTGCCGGGCGCTATACTGTGACAGCCACGCGTCCACATCGCCTTGGGCATCGGCAATGTCCGACAGGATCATCCTGAGCGTTCTGTCCTTGTTGTCCTTTGCCATTTCAAGGCGGCGTTCAGTGCTCGTGAAGATCCCGAAATACTCGGTCTCGTCCACGGTGACGGGCGCATCCATTGCCCTTTCCGCACGGCCCCTGAGCGCGGTCAAACCCTGATCGCCGAGCGCATGCGACACCGCAGGGATAATGCCGTCGAATTCGCCATAGCCGTTGTCTTGGAGCGCCTCAAACACCTGATCCGCAAGTTGCTCGGCGTCGCGATCAAGACGTGGGGCGAGGGCTTGGATCGCGTCCATCGCAGCATCCATGACACCGCCGATCGTGCCGTTGCTGTCGTCGGTCCGGGCGTGAATATCGGGGGCGAGGTGCAAGAGAGACCAGAGCAGATCAAAGCCAAGGTCCACATCCCCAGACGCGACGCGATTCAAAATGATGTCAATCAAGCCATTGAGTTCTTTGGCCAATGTGCGCTGTGCGCGCGTGGAGATCCAGCTTTTGGCACGCCGGATTTGCGCCAGCCGCTTGCGGATGTCAGCAGCGGCCTCTTTCGGGCTTTGTTCTGAGGACAATGCCATTCGCACCCGCCGCTGGCGGGCTGCATCGCCTTTGACAGCTTCCATAAGAAGCTCGGCCAGTGTTTCTGCGCCCAAGGCTTCCAAGTTCTTCTTGTTGAGGGATTTTCCTGCCATTTTCCGGTCTAATCCGCCACTTGGCCGAAAAGATAAGGGCGCGCTCCCTCTTCCCAAACAGCGACTTTCGTCATGGCTGTCTGAAAATCGGCGCTCTGAAGGAAACCGTCCAGCCAAGAGATCACATTGGGCCACGACTGCGCGTCAAACCAAGCACGGTCGATGTGGGCGAACTGCCTCACAAATGGAAAGATCGCAATATCGGCAAGTGTGGGTCGGTCGCCCGTTAAAAAAGGATGCTTCGCCAGTCGCGTATCAAGAGAGTGAATAAAGTCAGACGCTTGCGCCCGTTCCGATTGCGGATTCAGATCAGGGTAGCGGGTCGCGTATTTTGTATGATCAAGAGCGGTTTTGAAGGGCCCATCGTTCTGTGCGATCAGGGTTTCGCCGATACTGGGCATGTTCAGCAGCCCATGCGGGTCACTCTGATCAAGGGCCCATCGCATGATGTCGAGGCTCTCATCAAAGTTCAGATCACCTGCTTGCAAATTGGGCACCGTGGCTGAAGGTGAGGCCGCAAGAAACGCCTGCGGCTTATCTTTCAGTTTGATTTCGCGCAGCTCTACCGCGAGATCCGCGCTCAACACTGCCATTCGCGCCCGCATTGCATACGGGCAGCGGCGAAAGCTCCACAGGATCGGTCGAGGTCGGGTTACACTGTCTTGGATCATTGAGCCACTCTATGCTGAATGAACTGTGCCCGCAAAATGAAGAGTTCATTTGAGCCTCAAAACGTTAGGTCGTGTTGACAAAAGGGATTCACATCCGCTCGCGGGCGTGATTCAAGCTGGTATCTGTAATGGAGACCAACTTGGCACGAGACCTAGAACAAATAAACTTCCAGAAATCGTTTTTGCGGCAAACAACTCTTCATTGGCGATTTGTGCTATTATCTCTGAGCTCAAAGAGCCTCTCATTTTGATATACCTAAAGACATGTTGGTTTCAGCCCCCCTCAAGTTGCTACTTTCTTGAAGTCACGAATGCTGCAGACCCCAGATCGCGCTAATGAAGATCCCGCGCTCACTGCTTGTTGGACGAACACAGTACGGCGCACTGAATTCGATGTGTGGGAGACGGCGTGATGCCAGCAGCAGGACGGCTGGGTGATACCGGCTCTGAACACGATGGGTTCCGGCCAACACCAGCCATAGAATGCAGGACTGTGTCTATTGGAGGGTGATCGCGCCACATAGCGCCTTATGATGACTTGGCTGGGCTTTGTTGCGCAAAAGCCGATGTAGGATTTCTCTCGCGAATCTAGCATGGTAGCTGGTCTGCGTGAGCAGACCCACCTCGCCGAGATACAAGACCAAGAACTGGCTGGCCTATAACGGAGCGCTAAAGCAGCGTGGCTCCTTGACCATCTGGTTCGACCCGGCAATGGTGTGGGTGCCGCCAACCGGCGAGCGAGGCAGACAACCGCAGTATAGCGATGCCGCGATCCTGAGCTGTTTGACGATGAAGGTCCGCTTCGGCCTGGCGCTCCGTCAGACGACTGGGTTCGTGAAGAGCCTCCTACGGCTCGTTGGCCTCGATTAGTCGGTTCCGGATTTCAGCACGTTGAGCAGGCAGCAGAAGGCCTTGGCGAGGACCATTCCCTACCGGGGCTCGCGTCGATCCCTGAACCAGTTGATCGACAGCACCGGCATCAAGGTGGAGGGGGAGAAGGCGAGTGGCATGCTCGCAAGCATGGTGGCGCGAAGCGCCGTCTATGGCGAAAGATCCACATCGGCGTCGACGAACAGACGCTGGAGATCCGAGCCATCGAAATCACCGGTAGCAACGTCGATGATGCGCCCATGCAGCCTAAATTGCTAAGCCAGATTCGCGCCGCCGTGCTGAACGGCTACACCGCGCTTAGCATGCCAGTCACAGAGCCCGTAGACTAAATCCGCCTGGGGAATGGGGATGTCCGGCTTTCACCCTCTTTACGCAACAAAGCCTCCGTGCAGCATCAATCCGTAATCGCGCAGAACGCCGACTATTGCGAGACACGCTTGCTCGAGGGATTCATCACGTGAATCCAGGGTGGTAGCTGGGATGCATGAGCAGACCAAGACCTACAGGACCAGGAACTGGT
>NZ_JAWJBP010000028.1:0-25065 GCF_046535935.1 Tritonibacter sp. SIMBA_163 | reverse complement strand
CTGTCACCGTAGCGCCTCAGCGCCGCCGGTAGAGGGGGTTCTAAGGTTAGACCAACTGACCCGCAACCCCTTTTTTGACGTTTTTGCGAAAATCATTGTTATTTGTTTATTTTCAATACCTTAGACATGGCATCACCGTCAGGATTCACGCGCAGCGGTGAGGGGATGACCAGCGTCACTGCGAGAGAAACAGACGCCCTCACCAGATATAGTAGACTCACCGCGAGCAAGCACCAAAACCGACGGGCATTTGCGACTCGCACATGGGGCAATCAGTGAATCGCAGAGATGATTCCAGAGATCTGCGTGGACGATGTACCGCCATCGGCTTCTCACAAATCGATTTCCAGCACCCCCTCGGGTTCCGCGGCGCGTGATTGGCACAGCACAATGGCCCCTTCTCGCTGCGCCTTCGACAAGACAAAGTCCCGGTGTTCCACCTCCCCCGATACGAGACCACACTTGCACACACCGCAGATCCCATCGGCGCATTTCACATCCACATGGATACCGTGTTCCGCCAGAGCATCTGTGGCAGTCTGCTCGGCAGTGACGGCGATCTCTTTGCCGGACGCTGACAGCTTGAGAGTAAAGGGGTGGTTCTCATACTCTGGTTGCTCAGGCACCGAGAAGTATTCCAGGTGACGCGCCTCCTCTGGAAAGCCGGAGGCTTCGGCCCCGGCCATCACTGCATCCATGTAGGGGCCAGCCCCGCAGGTGTAGACATTCCAGCCAAGTTGGTAGCCAGACAAGATCTCGTCGAATTGCGCCCGTGTGCCCTCATCAGAGATGTGGAGATGGACATGTTTCGCCCAGGGCACCTGCGCCAGGTCCTCCAGATACCCGCCCTGGTCACGGGATCTAATGGAGTAGTGAAGCTCGAACGCCCTCCCGAGCGCATGGAGGCGATGCGCCATGGCAATCATCGGGGTCACGCCGATGCCACCGCCCATCAGAAAGGTCTTTGTTGCCGTCTCCTCCAAGGGGAAGTGATTGATGGGACGGGAAATGAAAATGCGCCGCCCCTCGGAAAAGATCCGATGCAGCAGCTTTGAGCCGCCGCGCCCAGCCTCCTCGCGCAGCACGCCGATCTGGTAGTGCGAACGATCAGCGGGATTTCCCGACATGGAATACTGGCGCAAAAATTCCGGAGCGACCACGATGTCCAGATGGGCGCCCGCGGTCCACGCTGGGAGTTCACCGCCATCGGCCGCACGGAATTCGTACTTCGTGATTCCCTCTGCCATGATCTCCGCCTTGGACACGATCACCTCCAGCACCGGGCTGTCACTGTCACTCTTATATATGTGGTCCCACTCGCCGCTCTCGCCCTTTGCCCGCCGCGTCTTGTACTCCTCGGCGGTGATCATGGCCTGATAGGCTTCGATCCCAGCCTCCCGGTCCATCGGGAAAGGATAGGGATAGGGGTGCGGGGCAAGGTTGGCGGGGTAAACCGCAAGTGTCTGATCTTCGTACCTGAGATCGAGATCTGTCTGCAGGCGACGCGCGTTCACCGGATGGCGGGTCGGGCGATAGGCTCCATCCTCCTCCAGTTCGAGATCCCACCACCACTTCTTGGCAGGATTCATTTCACCATTGCCAAGCACATCGTCCAGCTTGGCCAAGGCGGGGGCGGCCTTCGGGATATTCATCGCCGCCCAGCGAAACGGCTTTTCAGCGAAGATCCCTTCCAGATTCCAGGGGCATGTCTTCATGCAACGCCCACACATTGCACCGCCGGGCGTGGTGATCCGATAGGTGGTGCATTTCTGACTGTCCGATTTCCAGATCTCATAACCGTTGAACATCAGCTTCGGCCCGGCGGTGATTGCACCTGCAGGACACTCACGCGCGCATTTGTTGCAGGACTCGCAAAACGACTGCAGACCAAAATCAATCGGCAAATCATGATCCATCGGCATATCGGTGGTCACCACGCCGGACTTCAGCCGCGGACCAAGGAACGGGTTGAGGATCACCTCGCCGATGCGCGACACCTCTCCCAGTCCTGACAATAGCAACAAGGGCGGCTGCAGGACCTCTCCGTCCATCACCGTATGCGCCTTCGCCTTGTAGCCCAGATTTCGGATCTGTCGTGCGATCACCCCGCCAAGCAGGGAAAAGCGCAGGTAGGCGCGCATGGACTGGGCCACCGCAATCCAGTCATCACCCGATGTGCCTTCGGTGGTATCGAACCCCTGATCGACAATCATCGAGATCGCATGTGGATGATCAGGAGAGATCGGAGCCCCGGTGGCGTCATGGCTATACCAGGCCCAGTCTGGGCAGCGGCTGATACCAACAGCATCAATCCCCAGCCAGTAGGACGCCGCCTTGACCATATCTGCATTCCGTCTTGCATCGGTCGGGCGTGGCCCTGCAGCCGGGGCGCCGTCTTGAAGCAGGACAAAGGCACCCAGCATGCGGCGCTGCGCCATCGCCGGAGCCGCCTTGCGCACATAGTACCCACCGGTGGCCGCCTTTTGATTGCCCTTGCCCATGTCGCCGAACTGCGCCCTTGCAAACATGTCTGTCCGTTTTGGCACTCGGGCGACCCGCGCCTCATCAATATAGGTGGTGGGTGTCTTGACACGTTTCAGTGTTTCGAATGGATGTGGGCCATCTCGAAAGTCGCGGCTCCGGTAGGGATCGTCATTCAGAGCAGACCGTTCGGCCCCTGCCCCGACCCACCAACGCAAATCCCGCCCCTCGCGGCCAGGCTGTTGCGCAAAGGGGGCCAATGGCTGATCTTCGGCAAGATCAAGGTCGGTGGTCACCACCGCGAGGCCAAATCGCTCCCCCAGATACGGCGCGACCAGCTGCCCGTCGTCCATACGCGCTATGCCAGCGGCGACGGCCAGCTGGTTCAGGTCGACGTCGGACGATGTCCCCGTATGTGCCTTGGCATCCCACCCCAGCAATCGAATGTAGTTCGCAAGCACCACTGCGGTTTCGGCACTGCGCAGGCAGGCGCGATGCGCCTCCGCCCCCTCGATCCAGTCACAACCTGCTTCACCGGGCTTTGGATCACGCGGCATCTCGTACAGGAAGACAATCGCGTGTTTGTGCGCCCCGATCGTGGTTGGCGGAGCCTGCAGGGCTTCTTTCAGATCGGCCATGATCATGTCGATGCCAGAGGCCAGTGTCTTGGTCTGGCGTGTTTTCAAATCCTCGGCCAGCCGATCAATATCCGGATTGCGCCAGGGGCGTTGCAGTCGGGCGCCCTCGACCATCGGACCGATCCCCACCATTGCGGCGTCCGCAAAATACCCAAACGCCTTGATATGCTCGGACCGCTCCTGCAGATCGTCTGGCACGTCGGCTCGTGCGCCGTTCACCAAACCATCGCGGATCGCATCCATCATCGCCTGATATTCGCACATCGCATTCACGATACTGGCCGGAGCATCGGGGCGGCGGAAGTTGAGCGCCACCGCGCGCGGTACGCCATCCAGATCCGCATGGGGAATACGTTTCAACCGCTCCAGCGGAAACGGACCCAGATGTACGGGTCGGTGCCGCGAGGAAAAGAAACGAATGGACATGCTGGCTCTCCTGGAACGGCTGTGGCGGACGGCGACAACTGGGTCGCACCATCGGACATGCTAGAGCCACGCCCTGACCTCTGCAGGAATAACAGCTTGCTCGTGCCGCCAAGTGGCACGCGCGACCATCGCGTCGTGAGTTTGGCGGCCTAGGCGACGGCCGTTCGGCGCGGTGCTGCACGTATTCTGTGCAGAACTGTCATAGGCTTGTGTACAGCACCCTGATATGGTTGGAGAAATTTGAACCGTTTCCGATAACAGCCCTAGGCATGGAATTTCACGCCACTCAGGCGACAGAATTCCACACCCCAAGCGTACAAAATACAGACCGTCCGCGCGACGCCGCCTTCACAGTATCAAGGACATACATGGCCTATTCGTCACCCCGCTTCCCCGCAGCATTGAATTGGATCAGTGCGGGCGCCATTACCCTGTTGATGACCCTGCCCGCCGCAGCACAACCGACACTGGGCAGGGGCGGCCCTATCGCCGCCGGTATCATTCTGCTGGAAGAGGCACAGGTACCGTATTCCGTCACCTTGCCCGGCCGCGCCGTCGCCTATGAAGAAGTGGACATTCGACCCCGTGTGGATGGCACCATTCGCGACATTATATATGAAGCCGGGCGCAAGGTCGAAAAAGGCGATGTCCTGTTCCGCATCGAGGGGGACACTTTCGAGGTTGATGTGGCCGCAGCCGAAGCCGAAGTTGCCCGCGCCAAAGCGGCGGTGACGGCAGCCGAGGCCACCCTGTCGCGCTACGAGCGGCTGCAAGGGACCGGGGTCACCATCGAGGACGTGGAAACCGCACGGGTTGCCGTGTTGCAAAACAAGGCAGAGCTCAGCTCTTCCCGTGCCGCACTAAAAATCGCACAGCTCAATCTCGAACGCACAGAAATTCAAAGCCCGATCACAGGCATCGCCGAAGTGCCCAACGTCTCGGTCGGCGCGGTGGTGACCGCCAACCAGTCAGATGCGCTGACGACGGTCACCCGGCTTGATCCGATCTACATTGATGTTGAAGAGTCCAGCAAACGCCTCGCCGAGGTTCGCGCCATGATCGAGGGCGGTACGTTGGAGCGTGGTGAAGACCTCGACCTCAGCCTGACGCTTGAGAATGGGGCGCAGTACGACCAGAAAGGCACATTGGAGTCGCCCGGCACCCGGGTCTCCACCACCACAGGGACGTTCGAATTCCGCATTCGCTTTGACAATCCGGAGCGGCGTTTGTTGCCTGGTCAATTCCTGCGGGTGAAGATCGAGTTGGGCACAACGCGCGCCGTGCTTGTCCCACAGGGCGCAACGGCCCGGGCTGCTGATGGCACCCTGACCGCATTTGTCGCAGTGGATGATATCGCCGAACAGCGCGAACTGACCGAACACGGCAGCTACAAGAATGCATGGATCGTCACCGACGGAATTTCCGCAGGCGAGGCGCTGATTGTAGATGGGCTGACATCCATGCGCGATGGCGCGTCGTTGAAGACCGTCCCGGTCAATATCTCCGATACCGGCGTCGTGACCGAACAAGCCGCTGACGACAGCGACGAGGGCTAAGACATGGGTCTCTTCTTTATCAAGCGCCCAGTATTTGCATGGGTGCTCGCCCTCATGACCATGCTCATCGGGACATGGTCCGCGCTGACCCTGCCCGTGGCGCAGTATCCGGAGATCGCCCCCACCACGGTTCGGGTTTCAGCCAGCTACAACGGTGCCACGGCCGAGGCGGTGGAGAACTCCGTCACGCGGGTCATCGAGGATGCCATGACCGGCCTGGATGGCATGATCTATATGACCGCGCGCTCCTCCGAGGGGTCGGCGTCCATCCAGATTACCTTTGATGAGAGCGTCGAGCCGATCGACGCGCAGAACGAGGTCCAGACCAAGGTGTCGCAAGTCGAGGGCCAGCTGCCGACCGCTGTGCGTACTCAGGGCGTGACCGTTTCGCGATCCTCGTCCTCCATCTTGCTGGTCGGGGCCATCGTGGCCGAGAACGGACAATACTCCACCGTCGAGCTCGGAAACATCCTATCTGAACAGGTCGAAGGACCGATCCAACGCACTGAGGGGGTCGGCGGCGTCAGCATCTTTGGTTCCGGCTATGCCATGCGGATCTGGCTCGACCCCATTGCCCTGGCCCGGTTCCAGCTGACGCCACAGGACGTGGTCGGAGCAGTTCAAGAACAGAACACCACCGTTTCGGTCGGCTCCCTCGGCAGCCAGCCGACGCTCATTGGTCAGCAGTTCAATGCCACGATCACGGCACAGAGCCAGATGACCACCGTCGAGGAATTTGAGCAGATCCTGCTCAAGGCCGATGAAAGCGGCGGAACTGTGCATCTGGCAGATGTGGCGCGCGTGGAGATCGGCCAGGAAAGCTATGGCGGCGACTCGCGTTTTTCCGGCAAGAACGCGACTGGTTTCGGCGTGAACCTCGCCACGGGTGCAAACGCGGTGGACACGGCCGCTGCGGTGCGCGCGACACTGGATCGCCTTGCCCCCTCCTTGCCAGAGGGCGTCGAGTTCGAAATCGCCTATGATACTTCGCCCTTTGTCGAGTTGTCGATCGAACAGGTCTACCACACGCTGATAGAAGCGGTCGTTCTGGTGTTCCTGGTGCTGTTGCTGTTCCTGCAAAGCTGGCGGGCGACGCTGATCCCGCTGATCGCCGTGCCGGTGGTTTTGCTCGGGACATTTGCCGTCCTGCAGATCGGTGGCTTCTCCATCAATACCCTGACCATGTTCGCCATGGTGCTCGCGATCGGACTGCTGGTTGATGATGCCATTGTGGTGGTGGAAAACGTCGAACGCCTGATGGAGGACGAAGGCCTGTCCGCAGGTGAAGCGACCCAGAAGAGCATGGGGCAAATCACCTCTGCACTGTTGGGGATCAACGTGGTACTCGCGGCGGTCTTCTTGCCGATGGCGTTTTTCGGCGGGTCCACCGGGGTGATCTACCGCCAGTTCTCTGTCACCATGGTCACAGCGATGACATTGTCCCTCTGCGTTGCGATCATCCTGTCGCCACCAATGTCTGCCCGTCTTCTGAAGCCAAAGGAAGGCGAACCTCGTTTCGCCCCCTTCCGGTGGTTCAATGCGCTCGTCAATCGCGGCATCACCGGGTACGGCGATGGAGTCAAAGGCACGCTGCGGCTGCCAGTATTGATGCCGCTCGCCCTCGTTGCGGTGTTGGTCGGGGCCTATATGGTGAACAATCGCCTCACCACATCCTTCATCCCGACCGAGGATCAGGGCGTGCTTCTGACCGTCGTCACGCTTCCCGAGGGGGCGACAACCGCGCAGACGACCGCAACCGTGGAAAAACTGGAGGCGTTTTTCCTGACGGACGAAGCCGATGCGGTGGAAAGCACGTTTGCCGCATTGGGGTTTGGCTTTTCCGGCAGTGGGCAGAACCGCGCCATGGTTTTTGTAAAACTCAAAAGCTTTGACGAGCGTGACGGACAGGCCCAACTTGCCGCCGCACAAGTGGCGCAACGGGCAAATATTGCCTTCAGTCAGCTGCGAGACGGGCAGATCTTCGTCCTGCAACCCCCGGCCATTCGAGGGCTCGGCAACAGTGGTGGCTTTGAGATGTATCTGGTCGACCAGTCCGGCGCCGGCTCCGACGCCCTTCAGGCCGCAGCGGAACAATTGGTCGCAAATGCCGAGCAGAGCGATCGCGTGGTCAACCTCAGCGCCAATGGTACCGAGAAGGATAGCGCCCTGAAAATCACGATTGATCGCGCCAAGGCCGAGAGTTTCGGCCTGACCTTATCCGAGGTCAACGGCATGTTGTCCGTGATCTTCGCGGGATCCGAGGTCAATGATTTCGAGCTTGGCGCCGCATTGCGCCCGGTCATCGTGCAGGGCGATGCACCCTATCGCATGCAGACCGAAGATGTCTTTGACTGGTATGCGCGCAACGCAGCCGGAGAAATGGTGCCATTCTCGGCCTTCATGTCCACCTCCTGGGAACCCGTCGCCCCCACGCTGGAACGCTACGGCGCAACCTCCGCCCTGCAGATTTCCGGCTCGCCGGGGAGCGGCTACAGTTCCGGCACGGCAATGGCGGAGATGGAGGCATTGGTGGCCGACCTGGACGGAGGATACGCGGCGGCCTGGACCGGCCTCAGCTATCAAGAACGCCAATCCGGCGATCAGGCACCGATCCTCTACGCAATCTCCGCGCTGGTCGTCTTTCTCGCACTGGCCGCTCTCTACGAGAGCTGGTCGATCCCGCTGGCGGTGATGCTGGCGGTGCCGGTGGGCATTCTCGGAGCGCTGTTCGCAGCCTGGATCTTTGGTCAGTCGAATGACGTCTACTTCAAGGTGGGTATGCTGACCACGATCGGACTCGCGGCACGAAACGCCATCCTGATCGTGGAATTTGCAGAGGATCTGCGGCGCACCGGCATGACCATCGCCGATGCCGCAATCGAAGCGGCCCGTCTACGGTTGCGCCCGATCCTGATGACCGCTTTGACGTTCATACTCGGGGTGCTGCCCCTCGCCCTTGCAACCGGCGCAGGCGCGGCATCGCAAAACGCCATCGGTATCGGGGTAATCGGCGGGATGGTGGCTTCCACCTTCCTTGGAATTTTCATGGTTCCTGCATTCTACGTCCTGATCATGCGGATTACCCGCAAGCTGACAGGTGTCGATATCGGCGCTGTCTGACCACTATCCGGCGCGCCTTCACTGGCGCGCCGGAAACACACACTCCGCCTGCTGGATGGTGATGGCAACCGCCGAAGCTGGCAATAGTAGGTGCAACTCCACGATCAAACCGACCAAGCAATACGCCCCTTTGCGATGCAAACGGCATTGATCCTCAGACTACGGCTCGTCATACACTGAGCTGAGTTGATCACGATCCCGGTCCGAAACGCCGGGAACCATTTTACAAAACACACATTCAATTGCTGTCCTGTCCCTTCACACTCCGGCAGCGGGAGAGATGAATTGATGAGATCACTGTCCAGAAGAGCGGCACTGCTCGGAATAGGCGGCGCTGCCGGTTGGGGCCTGTCACGTTGGTTGAGCCCAAACCTGCCCGTATACGACGGCACGGCGCGCATCCCGGTACCAACCGGGCAGAATATACTGAATGATGCCAGTGGGCTGTCCGCCACCCCGATCCACAAACATCTGGTGATGCAGGACGACGCCGGAGAGGCATTGGTGTCCTCAATCCGCGCCGAATTGGTGCAGGCGAGGACCGAGGGGCGACCGCTCAACGTCGGCGCCGCGCGTCATTCGATGGGAGGACAAGCAATCCCGCGTGAGGGCACCGCTGTCACTTTCGACAATGGGTCAGTCGAGATTGACAGCGCCAACCGTATCTACCGGGTCCATGCCGGTGCACGATGGTCGCAGGTGATCTCCGCGCTCGATCCTCAGGGCTGGTCGCCAAAGGTCATGCAATCCAACAACGATTTCGGTGTGGCCGCGACATTCTCCGTGAACGCCCATGGCTGGCCTGTGCCCTTCGGACCGATGGGATCCACCGTGCGTGCGCTGCGGATGATCTTACCATCGGGCGAGCTGGTGACTTGCTCGCCGTCCGAGAATGCAGAGATTTTCAACATGGCCATGGGCGGTTACGGGCTGATTGGTGTCATCGTCGATCTGGACGTGGAGATGGTGAAAAACACCCGCCTGACCCCGACCTACGATGTGCTGGACGCCAGCGCATTTGCCAGCGCCTTTCGCGAGGCCATCGAAGATCCCTCCGTGACCATGGCCTACGGTCGCCTCAACGTGGAACGCGCCAACTTCTTTCAGAAGGCCCTGCTGGTCAGCTATCGCGAAACCGAGGATCAGTTGGATTTGCCCACCGCCGCCGGTTCTGGCTGGATGTCCCATGCCGCGAGCCGACTGTACCGGGCGCAGCTGGGCGACGAGACCTTCAAATCGTTCCGCTGGTGGAACGAAACCCGCCTTGGCCCGATGCTCGGGGCGGGAGATGCGACCCGGAACACACTCATCAATGAACCTGTCGTCACGCTGGACGACCGTGACCCTGATCGCACTGATATCCTGCATGAATATTTCGTGGGCTTTGACGCGTTCGACGGCTTTCTGGAGGCATGCCGCGAGGTGATACCCGCCTCCTATCAGGAGTTTCTGAACGTGACTCTGCGCTACGTCGCGCAGGACGATCAAAGCACCCTGTCGTTTGCGACAGAGCCGCGGATCGCAGCTGTCATGTCGTTCAGCCAGGAACTGACACATCGCGCAGAGGCCGACATGGCCCGGATGACCAGAGCGCTGACTGACCGGATCGTCGCGATAGGTGGTGCATATTACCTGCCCTACCGCCCGCATGCGACGGTGGAGCAGTTTGTTGCCTCCTATCCGAAAGCCGAGGTATTCGCGCAAGACAAACGGAGACTGGACCCGCAACTTGTCCTCCGCAACACTCTCTGGGACAGCTATCTGGATTTGGCATGACCATTCTGCAAAAACTCTCGCTGGGGTACTTCGTGGCGTTGATGATCGCCGCTTCCCTGAACTACATCCCCGGTCTGACCGATGAGGCAGGCCTGGCATTCGGCATTTTTGCGCTCGATATCTACGATGACGCGCTGCATGTGGCCTCCGCCCTTTGGGCGCTTGTGGCAGGTTTGCTGTCCCACCGCGCGGCGCGGAGCTTCTTGATCCTGTTCGGGTTTGCCTATCTCGGGGACGGTGTCTTTGGGTTTTTCACAGGCTACGGATATCTCGACCTTGGGATCTTTACCAATGGGTCGCTCGGCATGGACCTGTCGGTTCGCCGCGTCCTCGCCAACCTGCCGCATCTGGCGCTCGGAGGGGTGGCCGTCTGGGCCGGGCTGCGAAACTCAGGTGAGACAAAGTGAACTCAGTGTGGAGATGGTTCAGGCGGCTGATCGTAATTTGCCTGGTTCTGGTGCTCGGCCTCGGCGCGCCCGTGGCCTATGTCGAAACCATGTGCCAGGGCGACGCCCGCCCTCAGCCCTATGCGGCGTTGATAGCCCCGGCGCACCACCGTCCCGAAACGCGCAGCCTCATGACCTATCCCGAGTGGTACATTGTCCACGCCTATGAAGACTATGCCGAGGTTTTGCGCGACGGGGATCCCCACGATTACAGCTACTTGCGCAGCATCGGCGGTTTCTGGACCTCCCTCTGCGCCATCACCGGCGAAGCCTCCGCCCATGGCGAAATTGATCGCGACACAAAACAGATGGTGTATGTGATCGGCACAAGTTTCACTGCGGAACTGGCGCTAAAGGCTGCCTACGAAGAAACACTGGGGCGGCTGTTCGCCTGGCTGCGCGGCCCGCGCCCTACCCCACTCGACAAGCTGTCCGCGCGGCAGGCGGCAGAGTATGCAGCATTCCTGCAGCAGGTGCCCTGGTATAAATGGTCTTTTCGTGCGGACGCCGAGGCGCTCCGAACTCAGTCCACCGCGGCGCTGAGAGACACGGAACGCCGACTGGCGCTGGGTTTGGAATACCGGGCCAAGGCGGCATATGCCGATGTGATTGCGCAGGCTGTCGCCCAGGTTGGACAGGATGAACTGACACTGCGAATGATCGTTACCGGCGCCTCCCCGACACAGTTCGAGCGCTATGACGGTGTCACGGTGATCAAGACGCGCCCCGAGGGCGTCGAAATCCAAACACTGCGTTATCGCGCCCTTACCCGGCTTCTGATGAGAATGGCGAGCGATGGCATCGACGTGATCGAAATCGCCGGGAATGACGACATTCTTCTCACCGCGATCTCAGATCAGCCTGGCGAACCAGGATCGCTTCTCAGCCGACAACGACAGGGGTTTGATGACTATCGTCACCTGATTACGCTAGACGTCACCGAACTCATGCAGCGATTGCGGCAGATGGAGCAGACCAGCCTGACGCTGGAGCATATCCATGACTATTAAGTCACTTGCGCGCGCCTTGCCCCTGCTCTTGGTTGGCTGGATGTCCATCCTTGTTATAGTCGCGCTCCTCACGGATGATGCACCAGCATATGTGGTGCTCTTACCCAGCGCGGCGCTTCTGAATGACCTGCCCGACACCACGTCGATCATTGCGGCCTCCTCCTACAGCGTCACACTTGCCTCTGACCAGTCAGGGGTCGCGCGCGCGCTCTACGGCAGCGGGGCCTGGCTTGTCCTACCCGCGGGCCTGCCTGGGTGCCTGCCATTGCCCCAACAGTGAACTGACGCACTGGCCCTGACCGGCCTTCCGGTCACAAGAGAACCGCCGCAAGCACCTGTCTTTGAACTGTTTTTTTCATACAGTCGCATTGTATGTCGGGATCAAAGTGATTATCAGGCGGGCTGCCACACCCAGCCAAATGTCCAGCTCGGCCAAAACCTACGGACATTCACCAAATGACTTTGCGTCTCACAGCCCTGTCAGGGCTGTCCCTTATGCTGGCCACAACTGCTGTGTCGGCCGCCGACCTGCAAATTTACCATCAAGACGGGCTGCAAGGCGGTCTCGCACTGACCTTTCCTTTGTCCGTGCGCGACAACAGCGCAACCATTGCGCGCCTCTCTTACGCGCGTGACGACAATTCCCACTCTGCATTCAGTCTCGAAGCGATGCGCCGCACCAATTTGGCAAATGGCTGGATGATTGGCACCGGGATCTTTGCGGACAGTTCTGCAGATGACATGGGCAACCGATTTGGCCAGGTCGGCCTGAGCGGCGAGCTGCAGCACGGCGTGTTTCAGGCGCGTCTGAATGCCTACGTTCCTGTTGGCACCAAGAACCGCAGCGACAGCCGATTTGACTCTTTGGCAGAAATGGACGGAACAATCCGCTTCAGAAGCGGTCGCAGCCTTGCCCTCAAAGGCGCGGATATGGAACTTGGGGCCCGCATCCAATTTGCCTCTCTTGGCGGCGGCAGTTTTGGCCTTTTCGGCGGCGGCTTCTCTTTTGAACATTCAGACGGTGCCTCCTACAGCGGCGCCACAGCCCGCGCGGAAGTGGCATTGGACAACCTGTTTGGTACGCGGTCCGGCGTACGTTTTCGGGCCGGCCTGCGTGCGGACCGAAGCTCCGGCAGCACCGACACCAACGCCTATGCTGCACTGACAATCCCCTTTGGGTCGAATGCACGGTCTTCCAACGCCACCTCGGCCGGTGGCTTTGGCACCAACCGCTTGACCCGCGATGTGGAACGCCGACGCCGGGTGACAACACGCTCCGGCGCATTTGGCGCGGTCGAGGCGGTCAGCCTGGCAGGCCACTCCCTCGGTCGTTTTGCCCGAATAGATGCAGGAGGTAACTTGCAGGAGGCCCTGGTCGATACCGGCGAAAACGGGCTGGTCTTTGCATCCGGCGATTTCACGACCTCGGGGCTTGTTCTGTCCGAGGGACAAACACTCGTTGGCGGCGGCGGCTCGGTGGTGTTGCAGGCCGAAAGCGGACGTCAGATGCGGATGGCCAACAGAGGCGCGCCAACCACCCTGCAAGAGAGCAGCGCCATGGCACCAGCCGGGTCCGGCGCCGCCGTCGCGCTGCTGACGATGGCAGATGACAGCCGGGCGCAAAGCCTTACGCTCTCAGGCGGAGACCAAGGCATCACCGCCAGCAATGTCGATGGTTTCCACATCGCTGATGTGGCTATTTCTGGCAGCCGGGGTGATGCCATTCACCTGTCGAATGTCAGCAATGCCAGCTTCACCGACCTTTCCATCGCCAATGTGGGCGGCAACGGGTTCTCCGCAACCGCAGGCACGCATATCGCTGTGACCGGTGCACAGATCACGGCGCCCGGCGAAAACGGCTTTCTGCTCCATAGCGTAGGCAACTTCAGCTTAAGCCAGGCGCGGCTGAGTGACATGCCGACCTGTGAGGACAACACCCTGTGTGAGTTCAGCGTTTACAATCCAAGCTCGGTGCCGAATTCCGGGATCAATGCGATCGGCCTTACGGATGCGCGCTTTGATGGCATTCGCATGGATGACGTGACCTATGGCTTCTTTCTCGCCTCGGATATCAGCACCGAAAGCGGTGACTACACAGTGGTCGCCGCTTCCACCGGATTGGAGTTGAACGACATCACCATTACCAACAGCCGCCGCGAGGCAATTCTGGCTGTGGGCGTCGATGGATTGAACATGACCAATGTGGTTCTGGACAACAGTCAACAGGGCAGTGACATGGATCTGGTTGTCATGCAGTCAAGCGGACAGGTCAGTATGGATGGTGCGGTACTGACCGGCGGGATCAACGGGCTGATGTTCGTCGACGCCCTCAGGCTGGATGGCATCACAGAAGACATGAGCTTCCGCAATATCGTGATCAACGACACCAGCCGTGCAGGCGTGTTCCTGAACCCGGTGCAGAACATCGACTTTGAAAACATAGAGATCAACAACGCAGGGACCCATGGCATATTCATGCTGGGAGACAGCTGGGGCTTCAACGGTGGGGCAATCCGGGATGTGACCTTTGCGGATACAACCATAAACGCTGCCACAACGGCAGGTGTGAATTTCTATGGGCCGGTCACCAATGTTACTGGCGAGATCACTGTCGCCAACAGCCCAGCCGGATGCAGCGCAGACACCAGCTCTTGGTCCGGCACCAGCATCACCAACGACGCGGGCGGCGACCTGTCGATCAACGGCACGGTGATGACCAATAGCACGCTCGGTGATTGCGCCGCACCATACTAAGGACCGAGCACCATTTACGGCCCCTCAAGCATAGCGATCCGGCGGTATGACCACCGCCGGATCACATGCAGAAAGCGACCTCAGCCCAACCGGCGCAATAGCTCCAAGGAAGGCTCTCCGGTTACCTGCAAGCCCTGTCGCTGTTGATAGGCACTGATGGCCTCTCGGGTTTTTGGCCCGATCACGCCATCTGCACCGCCGGTTCCAAATCCGCTGGACGTCAATCCTCGCTGCAGGGCGATACGGTCATCCTTTGTCAGACCGTATTTGTCGGGTGGGAAACTGCCACGCAGTGGGCCACGACCTGCAATCCGATCAGACAAGTGTCCAACTCCGATCGCATAAGCATCCGAATTATTATAGCGTTTCAGAGCGCGGAAGTTCGCCGTTGTCGAGAACTTCGGCCCTCCGGCTTGCGGCTGGATGACAGTTCCTGCAGGCGCGTTTGCTCTGGCCTCGCCCCCCCAGGCCAGCCCCGTTTGCCATCCATTGCGCGACAGATAGGCCGCCGTGGACGCCAAGGAGTCGCTCGGGTCGTCGGACCAGATGTCCTTGCGCCCGTCGCCTGTGAAATCGACCGCGAACGACAGATACGATGTGGGAATGAACTGGGTGTGGCCCATCGCTCCCGCCCAGCTCCCCGTCAAGTCACGCGGCGCGACATGCCCCCCTTCGAGGATCTTGAGGGCCGCAATCAGCTGTTTTTCAAACAGCTGCCCACGACGGCCATCATAGGCCAGCGTCGAAGTGGCCGAGATAACGGGTACATTGCCGCGTCGCTCGCCAAAAAAGCTCTCAAGCCCCCAAATGGCCGTCACGACATGAGCCTCGACCCCGTATTTCCGCTCGATAGCCGCCAGCGTCGAGCGATGACGTGCGTAGGCAGCGCGCCCCTTGCTGACCCGCTCATCAGAGACTGCGATGGACAAATAATCCTCTAGCGTGCGCTTGAATTCGGTTTGGTTGCGATCCCGTTTCACGACACCGGGAAGGTAGCCCGTGCCCCGAAAGGCCGCCGACAGCAGATCTCGTGAAAAGCCCTGACTCACCGCGCGCTCTCGGAAACTCGCGACCCAGCTGTCGTACCCTGCATTCCGGGCCGGGCGCAGATCATCGGCAAGCCCTGACGGCACGGGTCCGCTTGTCGTACTGACACCGCTACAGCCCGCCAATCCAAAGGCAGCGGCAATAGCGCCGAATTGTCGTCTGTTCATAGACATGATTCATCCTCTGCTGGTCTCACGTACAGGTTGCAGGAATTCGCTCATGCCGCAACCAAATGGCCTGAACCCGGTAGGCCTATCGGCGCCAAACGTCCTATCCTGGGCTGGCCTCACGTACCAAAGCGGCTCCACGGATGCTTCGCGGCGCGTTCGGGCAGCATGGAAAAGCGGACATTGCGCCTCCTGCGTGAGTTCTGTCAAATCGAGCGCCACCACCGCGCCCATCAGAAGGCAGGAACAGACCACAAGGCACAACCTGACCGGAGCAAGCACCCTGCCAGCAAACCATCGTTGCAACACGCGAACACGTTGCCGTCTCTGTCTTGCGGTGTCAGTATGGCTGTAGAACAGAGTTATGCATAGCAGAGGTCTAATGTGGCACGTCAGATAGGTTTCATCTTGGTCGCCGGACTGGTGTTGGGCGCATGCACAGCGCCTGGCGGTACCGTCGGCAATGTTCCCGAAGCAGTGGCCACGCTTGCGGGTCCGAACCAGAACCTCGCAACCGCGCGTGTGCTGCCCGAAGATGGCTGCTACTGGTACATGCACAATGGTCAGGTGGAAACCACGCTGCTGCCACTGCGTACCGCGAGCGGCAACCCGATCTGCGTCGCGCGCGAGGGCTGAGGACGCGCTGCCCTGACAAGTCTCGGGGCAGTAGCAGTCTCAGCTCATATGTCAGCTTTGTGCCGTGGCATATTTTTCTGCGGCATAAAGATGGGCGGTCGAGCCGACCCTGACGTTCGGATAAAGGTCGTTGATATGCGCCATGACCATCCGCACGCAGCCCGAGCTTGCGCGTCCGCCGATCGAACGCGGATGCGGGGTGCCGTGAATGCGTAGATAGGTGTCCCGGTTGCCGACAAAGAGATAGAGCGCACGCGAGCCCAGCGCGTTGCGCGGCCCCGGATCCATCCCGTCAGCAAATTGCTCATAGGCCGCAGGGTCACGCTTGATCATGCTCGGCGTTGGTGTCCAGGTCGGCCATTCAACCTTGCGGCGGATGGTATAAGTGCCCGGCTCGTAGAGGTTGCCCTTGGCGATCGCCACGCCATAGCGCATCGCGGTGCCCCCCTCTTCGATATGATAGAGGTACCGGGCCACCGCATCGACGTGGATGTCACCGGGCACCAACCCATCATTGGCCTCCACGCGCTGCGGCAGGAAGCGTGGGTGAAAGCCCCAAGGGTTAGTGGTCGCAGGATCATACCCCGCCGGTGTCACCTGTGCATCCCATGCAGCCTTGCGGGCAGCCGAGGGACGTCCACTCGCCAAAGCAGGTCCAGCTATCGGCGCTGAAAACAGGGCAGCCGAGGTCAAAATAAAGTGTCGTCTTGTCAACATCGCGTCAAACTCCGTTCTCCGGGATACACCCTCGCCAATCCGGTCTCTCGGGAAAACGACGCAAACAGACAGAAGTTCCCACACCAACCGCTCTCTTAAGTGCTAGCAGATCGCCCTGCGAGAGCAAGCGTCTGACGCAAATGTGTAGGTCCGGCGGCGATTGCATGGTTGCGAACACGACCCGTACATCCGGAAGGTTTTTAGGCGCTACTGCCCGCTCAACCAGATCACGCCTCGCGATATCTGCTCAGGGCGTCCTCGCCACGGGCGCAGGCCCGCAGGAGCTCGTCCCGATCCGCTGCGCCCAGCGCCGCCAATCGCGAGGGTCGGATTTCTGGCAGGACCGCACTGGCGGCGACCCACTCCTGTGGGGCCTCATCCGCGAGATAGAGGCCAAGGCGCGTGATCTCCTCGGCTGGGGCCTCGCACAGACGTTCATACGACACGACCAGAGGCGCATGCCCGCGCAGAGCCTCCGTCCCTCTGCAGGTGAGCTCGGACCAGAAGGCCCCGCAATCGGTCAACGAGGGGCGACTGTTCAGGATATGGCGCAGGCCGCCAAGACCTCCCAGAGACGCGATCAATGGCCAGATCCCGCCTCGCCCATAGTGGCGGCGCGGCGAGAGCAGATCAATGCCCACCCAGTTCAACCTGCGCCACATCCAAATCGCCAGCCGCGTGGCCGGGTAGTCGCGCATAGACAACGCCGTATCGGGACCGCTGCGTGTCAGTAGAACCGGTCGCGCCTCGGGAAACATGTCCAACAGGGTGCCCGACGCCAGCAGCGATCCGCCCGAACGCTCCACCCAGACGGGCTGGTTTTTGGGTTTGGCAGCCAATGTCGCAAAAAGCGCCCTATACTGATCCGCCAGACTGCGACTTGGCCACTGCGGAACGTCCTGCGCCAGCTGGCGAAAGAGATCGTCAGGAGTGTCCGTCAGATGTGGCAGCGTGATCGCAAGGATCGGAGGGCAAAGCCAGGGGTCATGCTCCGGCGCCTGCCCCTTTCCATAGAGAAACTCCCGCGGGGCACTATCGGGATTACCGACCTGCGACAACGCACGAGAGGGCCGTGACAGATTGCGCCAGAACCGCTTTCCCGACAGGACGTCCGGGCGCAAGGCATGCGGCCCCACGGTCGAGAATAATTCAGAGACGGACAGGATGGCCGGATGGCTATTGAGGATATTCGACACCAACGTCGATCCACAGCGCGCCGATCCAAGGATCAGCCCCCCACCTGGCAGTGCCGCTGGCTGGGTCGCGCCGCTCATGTGGCTAGCGTGCCGAACATGTCGGGGGAAGTTTTGCGGGTTCGCGTCATGCGTGAGGCCTCAACGGGAATTCTGAATTTGGTTTAAAAATCAATCCTTGACGACCGAGGTTCCGATGTCAATGTATATGAACGACGTTCAAAAAGAGCTTTCAAAGACATGTTTCCGACAGCGACGACCATTCTGGGCACCGGCAGCTACCTGCCCCGGCAGGACGTCTCGTCCACCGAAATAGACGCCCGCCTTGGCTGGCAGGAGGGACAGAGCTTCTCCCGCTTTGGCATCCGATCCCGACACGTGGCCGATGCGGATGAGACGTCGTCATATATGGCAACCAAAGCGGCAGAACAGGCGCTGCACATGGCCGGCTGCCAGCCAGAGGAGCTGGATCTGATCCTTGGAGCCTGCGGTGTGATGGAGCAACCGATCCCCTCGACATCTGTTCTGGTGCAGAACCGCCTCGGGCTTGCGACGTCTGGCATACCGGCGTTTGACATCAACGCCACCTGCCTGAGCTTCCTGCAAGCGCTCGATGTGGCCAACATGTGGCTCTCTGCTGGGCGCGCACGCCGGGTGCTTGTCTTTTCGGCAGATATCGCTTCGGTCGGGCTGGACTGGTCTCAGCCGGAGAGCGCTTCGATTTTCGGCGATGGTGCGGCGGCGGTTGTCCTCGGCAGCGATGAGGGCGCAATTCTCGCTCACGGATTTGAGACCTATTCCGAGGGCAAAGAGGCCTGTGTGCTCGCCGCCGGGGGAACCCGCAGCAACCCGGCACGGGGAATCGCACCGGGCGACGAGCTGTTTCAGATGGATGGCGGACTGGCCTTCCGGGTCGCCTCGCGCCGGCTGCCGCGTTTTCTGGCAGGGTTGCTGGAGCGCGCCGGGATGAGGCCGGACCAGCTGGATTGCGTGGTGCCCCATCAGGCCAGTGCTCAGGCGCTCTCTCACATAACGCGTGCGTTGCGCTTTGACAGCGATCAGGTCGTGAACATATTTGCCCAAACCGGAAACCAGGTCGCCGCGTCGATCCCGACTACGCTTGACCACGCGGTCCGATCCGGCGCGCTAAAGCGTGGACAGACAGCATTGTTGGTCGGCACCTCCGCTGGCATTTCCATTGGCGGCACGGTTGTGAGGTTCTGATGAAGGCATTGATTACAGGGGCCAGCGGCTGCCTGGGCCGTGCCTTGGTGTCAGAGCTGACCTCCCACGGCTGGACCCTGCGCACGACGGCCCGGCGCACCGTCGACCTACCTGGGTTTGTCGCGGCGGATCTTGTTCAGGACGAGCTGGCCACCCTCGTGGGTGACGTCGATGCTGTGTTTCACTGCGCCGCGATGAGCGGTGGCTGGGGCAGCCCGGACGCCTTTCATGCCGCCAATGTGACGGCCACCGAACGCCTGCTGCATGCCGCAGGTAAGGCCGACGTTGCCCGCTTCGCCTTTGCCTCCACCCCCAGCCTCTATGCGGACGGGACAAACAGGTTCAACCTGACAGAGGACGCCCCCCTGCCTGAGCGGGCGTTGTCGCCCTACGCAGACAGCAAACGACAGGCCGAAACCCTGGTGCTGGCGCAGAACGGGGCGATGCGATGCACAGCAATCCGCCCCCGTGCGATCTACGGACTACACGACCGCGCGCTTCTGCCACGGCTCTGTGCAACCCTGGAACGCGGTATCCTGCCACTGATTTCTGGCGGGCGCGCACAGATCGACTTGACCCATCGCAGCGATGCCGCGCGGGCCATGCGCCTAGCGGCAGGCGGCCCCGGAGGACGTGTCTGGAACATCACCTCGGGCGAAGCTTTCAGCTTCCGTCAGCTTGCCGAAATGGTCTGCGTGCACGGAAATTACAAACCACGCCGCATCCCCCTGCCCTATGGGCTGGCCTATACGCTGGCCGGGCTTGCAGAGCGCGGCGCACTTCTGCGCGGAGGGGCGGAACCCACCCTGACCCGCCAGGCGGTCGTGTCTCTGGGTCGGTCGCTAACCCTGGATATCAGTGCCGCACGGCGAGACCTCGGCTACCACCCTCAAGTGATGCTTAGCAACGGACTGGCAGAATGCTTCGCGTGACCACGCTTCGGATCGGCAGCTGCCGCGCACCGGCCTTTGCCGCAGGCCTGCCGGATCGGGGCAAGGTCATGTTGCCCGCGCTGGCCACGCTGATCGAGACGAATACCCAGACCATTCTCTTTGATTGCGGCTATGGTGCGAGCTTCTCTGACGCGACAGATCGCTTTCCCGCACGGGCGTACCGCATTGCCACGCCGATGACCTTGCCGCCACAGGAGCGACTGACCGCGCAACTGAACAGACCGCCCGACCTCGTGATCCTGAGCCATATGCATGGCGATCACATAGCGGGATTGCTGGATCTTCCAGACGATATTCCGGTGCTTGCCTCCAAGGAGGCCATCGACCACCTGTCTGGCCTCTCTTCTGCATTGACGGCGACGCTCGCGGCCTGCCCTCCCCTGCTGCGCGATGGGGTTCTTGCACGCAGCCCCTGCCCCATCGACCAACGCCCGCAAGTCGAGACCGGCTTGCCCGAGTTCCCGCGCGGCCATGACGTGTTGGGGACAGGAGAGGCGATCGCCATCGCGCTTCCGGGGCATGGCGTCGGGCAGATCGGGCTCTGGCTGCCCGACGCACGGCACTTCCTCATTGCGGATGCCGCCTACGCACGCAGCGCCCTGCGTGATGGAAAGCTGCCGCCGTGGCCCGTGCTTGCAAGATTGGGCAACGCCCGCGCCTATCGCCAGACCTTTGCACGACTGCGGGCATTGATGCGGGCGCGGCCCGATATCACGCTGGTGCCGTCGCATTGCCGCGAGGCTGCACCATGAGCCTGACTGCGTTTCTCCGCACCCGATATGGGCGCGCGCCTCGGTCACGGGCAGAGATTACAGCGCTGCAAGATCGCGCATTCGCACGTTTCCGCAGCCGGATCATGCCGCAATCCCCATTCTACAGATCCCACGTCGACACGACGCTTTCTGCATTACCACAGATGAACAAGGCACGGTTGATGGAGAATTTTTCATCCATCAATACCTGCGGGATTGACCGGGACAGGGCCTTTGATGTGGCGCTGCAGGCCGAAGGCAGCCGGGATTTCTCTCCGATGATCGGACAGGTCGCGGTCGGCCTGTCCACCGGCACCTCTGGTCAGCGCGGGTTGTTCCTGACCACCCCAAAAGAGCGACGGCTCTGGGCGGCGATCATGTCGGGCCGCTTCTGGCCCAACCTGTGCCAGCCCCAGCGTGTCGCATTCTTCATGCGGGCCGACAACGCGCTCTATCGCTCGCTTGGCAACCCGATGGTACGGTTTGAGTTTTTCGATCTCATGAGGGGCGTCGAGGCCCACCTGCCCGCTCTCACATCCCTTGCCCCAACGGTCCTCATCGCCCCCGCAGGTGTTCTGACAGCCTTGGCCTGCGCCCAAGACGCGGGCGCACTTGCGCTTGCGCCGCGGCGGGTGACTTCCATCGCCGAAGTCCTCTCGTCAGAGGACCGAGACGCAGTGGCCCGCGCGTTCAACTGCAAGGTGGATGAGGTATATCAGGCCACGGAAGGCGTTCTGGCATTCACTTGTCACGCGGGACACCTGCATTTGAATGAAACATGGCTGCGCATTGATCGCGATGTGATCGACCCGAAAAGTGGCGCGTTCTGTCCGGTGATCTACGACTTCACCCGAGAAAGCCTGCCTCTGCTGAACTACAGGCTCGACGACGTCCTGATACCGGACGACACCCCCTGCCCCTGTGGCTCGGCCTGCACCCGCATCGCACGGATCGAGGGGCGAGAGGACGACGCCCTGTGGTGGAGCGGCCCCTCAGGCGCACGCATGGTCCCAGCCGAAGCCATCCGCACCGTGATCGCCAGACTGGAAACACCAGTGGAGGACTATCGGGTGGTGCAGGAGGCAAACCATCTGACGATCTGGCTCCAACATGCTGCCCCTGAATGCGAGGTTGAGTTGCGCGGCGCCTTGGCGGCCCTCGCCGCTCAGCTCGATGTTACGCTGCCCTCTCTGTCTATCCGGTCGGGTCTGCCACTAGAGACCGACCCGAAGCGACGGCGGATCAAAGTCCTGTCGCGCCCCTAATCCTGGGCTGACCTCGAGCTGCGCACGCCCCCGATCGGCGCAGGGCTGAGCATGGGATATTCCCCAGACTATGAATTCTGGGGTGGCGCTATGACCCGACCATGAGCGAAGATCTCGCCAGACGCGGATATGGCGGTGTAGTGTGACACACGCGACCAGCGTGCCCTCGCGCTGCGAGACGCGCCCGCCCCGTTCTTGGGAAAACGACTGACGGCAGGATAGGCAGCATGGCAAACACACAGCCCAAACACGGCGAACACTATGACTACATCATCGTGGGGGGCGGCACCGCAGGCTGTGTTTTAGCCAATCGACTAAGCGCCGATCCGAAGAACAAGGTGCTGCTGCTGGAGGCCGGGAAAAGCGACAATTACCACTGGGTGCATATTCCGGTTGGGTACCTCTACTGCATCGGCAATCCGCGCACCGACTGGATGATGAAGACCGCGCCCGAAGCCGGGTTGAACGGTCGCAGCCTGACCTATCCGCGCGGCAAGGTGCTCGGCGGCTGCACCTCGGTCAATGGCATGATCTACATGCGCGGTCAGGCGGCGGACTACGACATCTGGCGCCAGCTCGGGAACCCCGGCTGGGGATGGGAAGATGTGCTTCCCTACTTTCTGAAATCCGAAGATCACCATGCCGGCGACAGCGAGATGCACCGCAGCGGTGGCGAGTGGAAGGTCTCCAAACAGCGCCTCACCTGGGATATTTTGCGGTCCGTTCAGCGCGGGGCGCAGGAATTTGGCATCCACCCGCGCGCCGACTTCAACGATGGCAACAACGAAGGGTCCGGGTTCTTTGAGGTAAACCAGAAGGACGGAGTGCGCTGGAACACGGCCAAGGGCTTTCTGCGACCAGCAATGAAGCGCGGCAATCTGCGGGTGCTGACCGAGGCACATACCCACCGCCTGCTGCTTGAGGGGCGGACCGTGACAGGTGTTGAGTATCATCGCGGGGGGCAGACCCATCACGCCTTGGCGCGGCGCGAAGTCCTGCTGGCGGCGGGCGCAATCAATTCACCAAAGCTGTTGGAGCTATCAGGGATCGGTCGCCCGGACGTGCTGAGCCAGCACGGTATCGACGTGCAGCATGCGATGGAAGGCGTGGGGGAGAACCTGCAGGACCACCTGCAAATCCGCACGGTCTACACCGTAAAGAATGCCAAGACCCTGAACACCATGACCAACAGCCTTTTCGGGAAAGCAAAGATCGCGATGCAATACGGACTGGCCCGCAGCGGGCCGATGTCGATGGCCCCAAGCCAGTTCGGCATTTTCACCAAATCGCGCCCGGATTTGGCGACCCCTGACCTAGAATATCACGTGCAACCGCTGTCGACGGAAAAGCTTGGTGATCCTCTGCACCCCTTCCCTGCAATCACCGTCTCCGTCTGCAATCTGCGCCCCGACAGCATCGGGGCCAGCCACATCCAGAGCACCGATCTGCAGCAGCAACCCGATATCCGGCTGAACTATCTGTCCGCGGAAACCGACCGAGCCGTGGCCCTGGCCTCGATCAAGCAGGTTCGGAAGGTGATGACGGCAAAAGCCCTGGCCCCGCATGAACCTCAGGAGATTTTGCCCGGTCCCGATTGTATCAGTGATGGCGATATTCTGGGTGCCGTGGGCGACATCGCCACGACCATCTTCCACCCGGTTGGCACGTGCAAGATGGGCACTGATAACGGCGCGGTGGTCGACCCGGAGCTGAAGGTTCACGGCCTTTCCGGTCTCCGGGTGGTGGATGCCTCCATCATGCCAAAAATCGTCTCCGGCAACACCGCCTCACCTGTGGTGATGATCGCGGAAAAAGCGGCCGACATGATCCTCGCAGAGGCCCGCGTCCCCGCATGACCAGCGCCAGCTACGCTCCTTGTGTCAAAGCGGGTGGGATTGATCGAAGCGAACCGGCTGCGACCTGACCTTGCCCCTCGGAGAGCACATTCGCAGACTGTGTGCGAGGAAGGCTCGGCCCCAGAAGTCGCACACAAGGCATCCAATCGTCGGGAAGACGGTCCCGCTGGGCATTTTTCTGGCCCTCCTCATATCCCGGCGCGGCTGCGGCGGTGGTTCCCGCCCCACCTTCGCCAGATGGTTAGGGTCAGGATGCATTGGTTTCTGTGGCGCTCCGAGATCCACGTTTCCAAAGTGGAGCGGTGACATGAGCGATATCTTCTGGCTGAGGATGCATGACGAAGGATCACGAAACGATCCCAAAGCGTTTGAAAACATTTGGAGTGATCTGAATGAAATCGTTGGTCACTCTAGAGGGCCCGCCGAGTTCCCAATGAGCTTGATTGACGAAATCGTGGGACGAATATCTTCGATGTCGCCAGAAAGCGAATCTCTCGACAAACTGACTGAGACACTCTCAGAGTTTACGGGACAGAGGGAACAAGCCGGCCTTGATGCACAAAACAGGTTCTGAGAGGAACTCCCCTTCCCGGACGGACTTACCCTACGGCAACTGTGACGGATATGCCGAGCACGGTATAGGCGCTCCATCGTCGTCAGATGGCTCTGCGCAGATACTTCGAAGCGTGCAGGGCTTCATTGCGTGCGACTGGATACTCCCCCATTTTCAATGGGGTCCAGCCGTAGAATTCATGCGGCTGTTCTCAGTTTCATAGCGGGGGTCATCCCACCGATGGCCATGCGAGCCGCTCGTTGTTGTAAATCCAGAGCCATTCGGTTGTCTGAGCCTGGCCTCCTCAATGGTTTCAAAGATGTATTGCCCCGGCCACTTGAACCGCGCCGGGTTTGCCGGAGGCTCCAACTCTTGAGTAGGATGGAGTATCATGCGCAAGACCACGAACAAGTTTTCTCCGAAGTGCGTGAACGCACCGTGCGGATGGTTCTCGACGACGAGGGCCAGCATGGCTCTCGCTGGCAGGCGATCACG
>NZ_JAWJBP010000027.1:0-31741 GCF_046535935.1 Tritonibacter sp. SIMBA_163 | reverse complement strand
GCCTCACGAGACCGCGATCGCCAGACCGCCGAAATCCACATCCGTCTCGCTCTCATGAACCGCTTCAACGAGCTCGGTATGGCCGAGATCGAACGCATGGCCTGAACTCAATGGGAAAGGGAAAACTCGCTCAGTTGCTGGGTTCTGCAACAATGCCCATTACCTGCCTGACAGTACCGGCGGGGCGATGCCAACTTGACGCTGGAGCACGAGCGGGAGTGCTGGACAGGCATCCAGATCGCAAACCATATTTTTGGGGATGCTCGTCTTTGCGAGGGCCCCGTCAGGCCGTGAACTTGAAGTCATGAGGCGCAACACCGGAAACGGTGCCATCGAAACACTTGCCATGAAGGCTCAATCGCACCATTCAGGGATTTGTGGAAAAGCAAAACCATCATATCCCCGCATCATTGCACGCACTTGGCTGGACAACCGCCTTGCAAAGTCAACTTGGCCTTGAAGACGCAGGTCTTGAGCCGATGCGGGTCTCCGCGGTGCATCGGTCGAAGATGACGGCTGTCTCTGTTGATGGGCAGGCCAAACTGAGTCTGCCTGCGGCGATGACAACTGCAGATTTCGCCGTGGGGGATTGGGTTCTGGCCGATCCTCACAGTCATCAACTTTCCCGCCGACTGGACCGCCACTCGCTGCTGCAACGCCAGACCGTCGGGGCGCGGCAGCTGCAACTGATCGCAGCGAATGTGGATACAGTATTTATCGTCACGTCCTGTAATGACGACTTCAATCCTGCCCGCCTGGAGCGCTACCTGGCTCTGACCAACGAAGCAGGAACTGGCGCTGTGATCGTGTTGACCAAAGTGGACCAGACGCTTGATGCGGTAAAATTCCAGCGCGAGGCCGCGGCGTTGCAGCGGGGATTGCCAGTGGTCTCGATCAACGGAAAGTCACAGGATGCGATTTCTGCCCTCGCGCCTTGGTGCGGCGCGGGGCAGACCGTGGCGCTGATCGGATCGTCCGGCGTGGGCAAATCAACGCTGCTAAATACTCTGGCTCAGAAATCCGAAGATGAGGCGCAAGCCACCGGGGGCATCCGCGCAGATGATGCAAAAGGACGGCATACCACCACGTCCCGTTCCCTGCACACCATCGAAGGCGGTGCTTGGGTGATCGACACGCCGGGAATGCGCACCTTGCATGTAAGCGATCTATCAGCGGGTCTCGATGAGCTTTTTGCCGAGATCACGGAGCTGGCTCCCGATTGCCGATTTCGCGATTGCACGCACAAGCATGAACCCGGTTGCGCGGTGCAGTCCGCGGTCGCCGCTGGGACGCTAGATCCCGCGCGTCTCGCGCGGTGGAGTAAGTTGAGGGATGAAAACGAACAGAACACACCCGTTGTGACCGGCGCGCGCGGGAACAAGAAAATGTCAGTGCGGGGGCGACGGCGCTGAGCCGGACTAAGCCAACTCTATCCGCACCGAGAGCGCCGGTCGTTGCCGGGCGCGCAAGCGGGCCCTTGGCGGTCGCTCAACTCAAGGCGGCATGCTGCACTGATGTCCGTTGAAGAGGGGGGATGGCTCCTGCTCCACCTGCGTCGCGCTGCGCCATAATGCGGATGCCTGCAATGGATATGAAGGCTCATGTCGAACGTGGCAAGTCGGACGACATCGACGCGGAAGTAGTCTGCGGGGCTGTGACGCGCCCAACGATGCGTTTCGTGGCGATCAGGACTGAGGAACAGCAGGGCGTTCTGTTCTTCCACCGCGCCGTGATCTGATCGTGCGGCAACGGACCCAGCTCAGCAACATGCTGCGCGCCCTTTTAGGCGAGTTTGGCATCGTGATTGCCCAGGGGATTGGGAGCGCCGTGAAATTTGCAAAGTCGGTACTTCACGGCGATTGGCAAGCGTTCCTGAAGTCGCCATGGATGTCCTAACGAACCTGTGCGATCAGATGGTTGCTCTGCACTTGCGCATTATCTCGTACGATAAACGCATTCTGCTTGAAGGCCGGAAAGACCCAAAGGTCATGCTGCTACGAACTCTTCCTGAGGTCGGCCCTGCGACCGCCTCGGCCACTGTTGCGACAGCGGGCGACGGGCATCAGTTCCGCGATGGGCGCGAATTTGCGGCCTGGCTGGAGCTGAAACCCATAAGTCGGTCCAGCGGAGGCAATGAACGTCTGGAGCGTATCTCCAAGATAAAAGATCGATACCACAGGCGTCTTCTGGTCACCGGCATGACGGCAGATTGAACCCGATTAAGGACAAACCAGACCGCTCGCGTCATCTGGGCGGTTCTAACCCGCATTGAAAGGAACCGGCTTCACACTGCGTAGTCGCTGAGAAAAGAACACCTGTGACGCAAGACCATTGAGATGATGGAGCAATGTCGCCCCGCGAGCCGAGACTCCCCGCCGAAGGTCAGGGACACGTCGTCATCCGCGAAGCGATTTGGGACTATTCCAACGGACCTCATCGGGGCCAGCTGCTGTCTGCGCTGCACACACAGACATGCGGCTTACCTGAAAGCTAACTCAGAAGTTCGCGGGCAATGATGGTTCGCTGTATTTCCGAGGAGCCTTCGTAAATTCTGAAAATCCGCAAGTCGCGCAAGTAGCGTTCCAGCGGAAAGTCGCGGGTGTAGCCGTAGCCGCCGTGGATCTGCAGCGCCCGGTCTGCGATGCGCCAGGCTGCCTCGCTGGCGTATAGCTTGGCAAAGGCCGAATCTGAGGAATACCGCTCGCCGGTGCCGCGCTTGCGTGCGGCTTGCAGGCCCAAGGCCCGCGCGGCAGCCAGTTCAGTTGCACTGTCGGCCAGCATCCACTGCAGCCCTTGGAAACTGCTGATCGGCCGTCCGCCGACCTCGCGTTCTTTGGCATAGGACACGGCCGCATCCAGCGCGGCGCGCGCAATGCCGGTGGCCTGTGCGGCGACTTCGATACGGCCGTTGTCCAGCACCTTCATTGCGGTGCGGAACCCGGTGCCTTCGTCGCCCAGCCGGTTTTCCGCGGGCACATGGCAGTCAAACGAGATCGGGAACACATGACCGCCGCGCAGGCCCATGGTTTCCTCGTGCTTGCCGATGTCGACACCATCAGTCTTGCCCGGTTCCACTACAAAGGCGCTGACCCCGCGAGCGCCTGCCTCGTTGTCAGTCTTGGCATAGACCACGATGAAATCGGCCTCGCCCGCGTTGGAGATGAAGCATTTGGAGCCCTTCAGCCGGTAGCCTTCGCCGTCCCGGGTGGCGGTGCTGCGCATGTCCGCAGGGTTGGAGCCAGCCATCGGTTCTGTCAGAGCAAAAGCGCCAAGTGCCTCACCCGCTGCGGCGGCTGGCAGGACGCGCTGTTTGAGCACCTCGTCCGCACCCAGAAGCAGTGAATCCGTCGCCAGGAAATGTGCCGTCAGCATCGAGGCGGTAGAACCGCAGGCCCCCGCGATAGCCTCCACCGCGCAATAAAGCGCAGGCCCGGACAGACCGATGCCGCCATACATTTCGGGCAGGTTCATGCCCATAACTCCCATTTCTGCCAGTGCTGCGCGGTGCAGGGTTGCAAATTGGGACTTTGCATCGATTGCCGCAGCGGCAGGTGCCAGAACCTCGCTGGAAAACCGTTCGATCTGGGTGGTGACGGCCTGTTCTTCGCTGTTCAGATCAACGCTCATCGGGGCTCTCCCTGTTTTGCCAAAGTTGTTGCAGTATATAACGCTCATCGGGGCTCTCCCTGTTTTGCCAAAGTTGTTGCAGTATATTCTGGGTGTGGGCGCCCAAAGCGGGCGCTGACTGACGCTTGCCACGGGGCGCACCGCTGAAATGCACCGGCTGCTCCGGCACCGTGAGCGTGCCAAGGGCAGGGTGCTCTACCGCCGAAGCCAGCCCGCGCGCCTGCGCTTGTGGCGAGCCCCAGGCCTCGGGCACCGAACACAGCGCTGCGGCTGGAATGCTTGCCTCTGAGAGGACGTCCACTGCGTCCTGGGCACTAAGATCGGCGGCCCAGCTTTCGATATGCTGCGCCAACGCAGGTTCGTTTTGCTGCCGTAAGGCATCGCTGGCAAAGCGTGGGTCGTCCGCCAACTCCGGCGCGCCGATGGCTGCTGCGAAGCGCGCAAACAGCCGGTCGTTCAGCACCGCGACGGTGAAGCTACCATCCCCGGCCGGATAGGTGCCGAATGGGGCCGATAAGGCATGTTTGCTGCCCGTCCGCCTTGGCGTCTCGCCCGCCATCAGTGCCCGGCAGGCAGCCACCGGCATCATCGAGACAAGCGAGTCATACAGCGCCAGATCAACATGCCGCCCGCTGCCGCTGCGTTCCCGGTCAAACAGCGCCACCATTGCTCCGAAGGCCGCGAACATGCCGCCTGCAACGTCGGCAAAGGCATCTCCGGCCATCATCGGCGGGCCGTCCTCGGCGCCGGTCATATCCATCAGCCCGCTCATTGCCTGGATGATGATGTCATAGGCCGGCAGCAACCGGTTCGGGCCTGTCTGGCCGAACCCGGACACAGAAACATAGACCAGCCGGGGATAGGCCGCGCACAGTTTGTCCGCACCCAGCCCGAACCGCTCCATCACGCCGGGGCGGAAGTTTTCGACCAGCACGTCGCACTCTTCCGCCAGCGCCAATGCAGCTGCACTCCCGTCCTCGGATTTCAGATCCAGAACGATGGATTTCTTGCCCCGGTTCACCGATTGGAACAGCAGGCTTTCGCCGTCCCTGAACGGGCCAATGTGGCGGTAGTCATCGCCCGCGGGCGGCTCCACCTTGATCACCTCCGCCCCGAGGTCGGCCATCAGTGCAGTGCAGTAGGGGCCTGCCAGAACTCGGGAAAAGTCCAGAACCCGGACCCCTTCTAGCGGCCTGCGGCCTGCTGTTTTATCGTCTTCTAACATGCACCCACCCTCAATTGCTTGCTGGAAGGTAGCTCCAGATTGGATATATGTAGAAATACAGGCTGCATATGATGGGTATACCCAATTGAATATACCATTGAACTTCCGACAGATTGAAATCCTGCTGGCGGTCGCGGACACCGGCAGCACCGCCGCGGCGAGCCGCGCGCTGAACACGTCTCAGCCTTCGGTTTCGCTGGCCATTGCCCGCTGTGAGGAAGTGTTCGGACAAAAGCTGTTTATCCGCATTCCCGGGCGCGGGATGGAGCTGACCCCCGTCGGGCAGCACAAGGTTGCACAGCTGCGGGAACTGGAGAAACAAGCGCGCTGGGTCCTGAGCGGCGGTGAGGGTACGCCGGAATTCCTGAATCTGGGGGTGTTTTCAACCCTCGGCCCACGCTATGCGCCGCAGCTGGTGCGCCGCTTTCTGGACGCCCGTCCCGACGCCGAAGTCCGTATCCTTGAAGGCGACCTGCAAACACTGTTCGACTGGCTCAGCGAAGGTCGGATTGACATGGCGCTGCTCTACGACTTTGGCATTCCGTCCGATTTTGTCATCACGCCTCTGATGGCAGCGAAACCCTACGCCCTGCTGCCGCAGGGGCACAGGCTGGCACAACAGCCCAGCGTTCGCGCCGAAGATCTGGCGCAGGAGCCGGTCATCCTAATGAACTTGCCCCACAGCCGCGGCTATTTCCTGTCTCTGTTGCAGAATGCAAGTGTTCCGGTGCGGGTGGCCCACGAAACCGGCTCGATTGAAATGTTGCGAACAATGGTAGCCAACGGGTTTGGTGTTGGCCTGCTGGCGACCGACCTGCCAGACGCCCCGTGCTATGATGGCAGTGCGGTGATCCGGGTTCCCCTGGCCGGGCGCCCGCCGCAGCATCAGATAGCCCTGGCCCATCGCGGCGCGGCGCTCAAGCGGCCAATCACCCAGGCGTTTATCGCCTTTTCCGAAACCTATTTCAGCCCATCGCCCTGACCGCCAGATGGCCCCCGGCGCGAATGGAGGTGGTCGCGGGAATTTGAAGCAGTTGCTGAGCTTTCGCGCCTGAGGAAGACGCGACACTATATGACGAAACGAAAGCGCTGTTCAGCGGAGTTCAAGGCGAAGGTGACACTGAAGGCCGTCCGCGAGGAACTGAGCGCGGCCGAACTGGCCAACAAGTGCAACATACACCCGACGAACATGGCCATCGAGAACGGGGTGGTTCAATTCTGTTTGCCACGCGGTTGGAGCTTTCGTCATCGGGGATCATGATGAGAGCCCTCCCGAGTTGTGTGTTCCAAAGCTGAAACAGATTCAGCACTTAATTGGCGGATCTATGTCAATAGTGCGCGCAATTCCGACGCGCCGCCGCCCTCCACTGACACAAGCGAGGGCAGATGATTATGCCGGTTTGCAGGCCCCAAAATGTCAGGGGTAGTGTGCACCCGCTTGCGCCGCTTTATAGCGCCGGTGCTAAGATAGCCGTGAACAAAGGTTTTCATGTTGTCGATCAGCTTTCAAATGGTTGTTTTCCCGATCCATATGACCTGATTGTGGCGAGCAAGCCGCCGTAAGGAAGGGCATCGCCAGATCTTCAAAGATCGGAGTGAGAGATCTGCCAAGCGGATAGATTTCTAGCTGCAGGCCAGCTCGATGTCGTATAAAATTGAGGCATTGCTCAATCGCATTCGTTGATCTTGAGTTGCGCCACCGACCATTCTCTGAGATTGATGAAATTCGCTTTGGCAGACATTTCGGGCACGCGCCGATAAGGTCTGGGGCCTCAAGGCGCGCATCGGCTCTTTGGTCCATCTTGATCGGGGGGACATCGTACTCTGCGGCGTTCAGATTAACTGAAAGATGGCTGATATCCATCAACTCCATCAGGTCCTTATCACCTGCGCCGCCGCTGGTGCGGTGCTAAACTCATGCCCGGCTTGGAGGCAAGTGGCGTCTCCATCATTCGTCAACGTGAAGATTATGCAGATCACGCTGCGGAGTTCGCCAGGCTCCAGCCGCATAGGCGGAATGTGTCGGCAGGCTCAGCCTCAGCCTTAGTGATCGGTAAGCCTGCCGCTAGAGGAGAGAGCGCGACCTCATGTTGAAAGAGGTGGACGCAGGCGACTGGGGCAGTCGCCCCCCCCCCCGGTATCAGCGTGCACGCGGCGGCCAGGGCGCGTCGGGCAGTCTGGTCAGCGGCTCTCCCAGCAGCGGTGACGTCAGCGCATAGACGCCATTCACGGCAAAGGCCCAGATGATATTGCGGTCATATTCCACGAATACCGCAAAGACCGCATTGTCAAAGGTCCAGTTTGGCACCTCATCTGCGGTAGGAAAGGCGGGCACGTAGTAGCCGGAGATCTCCGGCTTGGTGGGGTCTTCTACGTCAAAAATCTGGATGCCGGCATTGTAGAAGGCATAGACCACCACGCCGTCGCGCCCGCCGCCCGGCTGGTCGATCCCGCCGGAGCGTTTCGGCCCGAAGCTGCCACCGCGCTGGCAGTAGTCCGTGAAACCGGCCTCTGCCGGTGGCTGTGGGCGCGGGAAGGTTGCGGCAACAGCGGGCTTGGTTGGATCGGACACGTCGATGGAGAAGATGTCCTTGTAGGGCTCATAGCAGTTCGAATTCATCGGATAGCCGTTTGAGAATACATGCCCGGTGCGGGCGTACTGGCTGACGTCGACATTGTCGAACTCTGTGCCCGCATAGCTGGGTGCGACCTGCAGGTCGCCCAGCGGTGTGGGGTTGGCCGGGTCGCTGACATCGAAGGTCCAGAAGCCCAGCCCCCCCATGCCACCAAAGCCGACCGTGCCGCCGTCCTCTATCGGGACGGGCAAGGCCAGCGGGTTGCGCGAGCCCATCCAGGAGGTGCGATTGCCTGCCCGCGGATTCTCTAGATAAGCGGCGAGGTCCGCGGCGTTGTCGATGTCCTGTCCCGGTACCGACAGCTGGCTGACGAACACAGGGTCGGCAGGATCGCTCATGTCCCAGATCTGGTAGCCGGGAGAATGCACATAGTCGGGGTATTCCGTCAGCGCAAAGCTATCGTCGGGGGCCGCGGACAGAACCATGTAGCGGCCGCCGGTCCAGGCCGGGGCATCCAGAGATCCAGACCCCTGCTGCGCACCGATGGGCGCGTCCGGGTTGGCACGGTCGGTGGTGCGCTCGGCGATCATCGTCCAATCGTCCGGGGTGGGTCCGTTCATCTCGTAGACCCGAAAGCCCTTCAGCGAGGTGTAGTTGCGCACCAGTGCAACGCCCTCGGGGTCTTCGGATTTGCGGCCCATGACGCCAAAGCGGCCGATCTCATAAGAGGCGACAGCAACGTGCTTTTGCAGCCCTGCGTGCCAGACGATCGTCAACCCGCCAAAATACTCGGTGACAGTCTTGCTGTCGAATTCTTCGCTGGAGCCCTCCGGCCCCCAAACTCCGCCGTCGCTGTAGACCTCGACCGCATTGGCCGGATCTGTGATGTCGAGCACCCGCATGTAGTCGCGGTCATGGGTGTAGAGATAGCGTTTGCCATCCATATCGACGGCATTGGCCCAGGCATGCCAGGGCGAGGTGACCGTGGGGTAGAAAGCCAGCACATCGACGTTTTTCGCATAGGAGTTCTGGTCCCATCCGTCCAGCTGACCGGGGAAATTTGGCGCCCAGGACGACAGCGGCGCGGCTTCTGGCGCAACAAAGGCACCGCCTTCGCCGAGCATGCCATAGTCGCGACCGGGCTCTGGCAGGGCAGGCGGTTTGTGCGGTGTGGCCTCGAACCAGCGCTGGACGATCGGGTCGCGGATGTCGATGATACCGGGTTCTCCGCCGCCGCCACCCGCGGCGTGTGCTGCAGATGCAAGCAGACTCGCGGCGAGGGTCAGAGATACGGGCAGATGGTGAAACTCAGGCATAAAGGCCCCCTGTTTTGACGCTGACGTGAGGCTGCTGCGGTTCCGTCAGCTTGTTGTGGCTGCTCGAAAGCCTACGTCATGCCTGTCCCTGCTCAATTCGCATTCCGGGAAACTGGATAGCCAATAATCGAATAGCTGGGACTGCGGAGTTGTGCTGTGGTCACAGTCAGAAACCGGTCTGTCGGGGGAGTTTCATGCCCAGCCCGCGCGGGGTCAGTTCAGAAGCAGCAGCGCGCTGCCCAGTCCGACCAGCAAAGCCGTGATCAGCCCGTGTGGCGTCGGTTGCAGCCGCTGGCGCAGCAGCAGCGCGGCAAACAGGGCGCTGAACAGCACATCCAGCGCCCCGATTAGCGCCACGCTGGTGACAGAAGTGTGCAGCAGGGCCGCCAGCTGTAGCGTCTGTCCGGCTGAAAGCAGCAGCGCTGTGCCAAGAAATCCGGCGCTGCGGTCGGCCAGCAGATAGTGCAGCCTTGTCCATCTTCTGTCACTGCTGCCGTACAGACATGCCCAACCAAGATAGCAAAGGCAGCCTGCACTTGCGCCGGCGCAGGTCGCCAATAACGGGTCTGGAAGCTGCATCAGTCCCAATTTGCGCAGGCCGTAGGACAGCGCGTAGCTGGCCGCCGACAGCAGCCCCAGCGACAGGCCCGCCAGCGCTCCCACTGGAGCCGCGCTGCCGGAGAAAGCGAACACGCCAGCCAGCACCAGCCCCCCGCCCGCCAGTTCGGCAGGACCGGGCCAGTCGCCGATCAGCAGTATGGCAAGCGGTATGGCAAAGAGCGGGATCAGGCGGCGCAACATGGCGGCACCGACCGGACCCAGGATTTCGGTCGACCGGTACATAAACAATCGCCCCAGAACTGTCGCACAGACACCGGCCACGGCAAACAGGCCAAGCGCCCGCCAGTGGGTGCCATCCGCTGGAAGCACTGGTGCGCTACCAGCCAGCAGCCACAGCGCCCCGGTCAGCAGTGCAGTCACCAGCACCGACAGGAACACCCCGCCATCGCCGCGCCGCTGGTTGCGGCTGCGGGCGATGGTGACGCCGGCCATCCCGTAGCAGGCGGCAGAACACAGGGCAAAGAGCTCTCCCAAAGGGACCTCAGCTGGCTGAAAATCAAGGGGCAGGGGGAATGGTCAGGCCGCGCGGGTGTATGTCCGCGCGGCCTGATCAGTGCAGGGCCGGGAGATCAGGGCAGAAAGGCCGCCGCCCGGCGGGCGCTGCCGTTCAGAGCTTCAGCCCGCAGCCCTCGAACGCCTCGCGGATGGTGGCTTTTTCCGTCTCGGTCAGGTTCAGCATCGGATGGCGCACCGGGCCGCCGACCTGACCCAGCAGCTCCTGCCAGTATTTGCCGAAGGCCTGCGGCTTGTCCGCCGGGCGGCTGCTGGCGATCGCCTCGCGCACGGGGTTCAGGCTGTCGCGCAGGGTGCGGGCCTCGTCGAATTTGCCCTGGAAAGCGAGCTGGGTGTAATCGTGCATGCGCCGGTCATTGCGGGTTTGCAGCTGATAGGGCGGCGAGGAGCATAGATAGAGCTTCCAGTTCAGCTCCTCGATATTGTCCAGCCATTCATCCTCCGAGGCGGTGGAGACATGGATCTTGTCCCCCACCATATGCGACAGGCGCACGTACATCTCGCGCGGGACCGAGTATTTGATGGCGACGATATTGGGCAGCTCGGCGATGCGGGCGCATTCCTCGGGCTGCATCAGGTAGCCGCTGTCAGGGTGACTCCACATGGCGATGCCGATCTTCAGCTGATCGCAGAGCGCCTTGAAATACTGATACAGAACCTCACCCTTGTCCTGCACAAAGCTCAGCACCGGGGCATGCACCACGATGTAGTCCGCACCGCAGTTTTCGGCGTGTTTGGCCAACTCCAGCACGGTGTTGAAGTTCTGGTCTGACACCGACATGATGGTGCCCGCCTTGCTGCCGCATTCGTCGACCGCGATTTCAAAGTTGCGCTTGCGCTCCTCCAGGCTCATCGAGAAGAACTCGCCCTGTTTGCCGGCGATAAACAGGCCCTGGATGGCCAGGTCGTCGATCCAGTGGCGGATGTTGCTGCGCAGCCCGACCTCATTCAGGCTCAGATCCGCGTTGAACGGGTTGAGGGCTGCGGCCCAGATCCCCTGCATATGTTCGCGGGCATAATCCTTGGCTTCGTGTCTTGAGTATTTCATGCGCCGATCCTTGTTCGCTGAATGGCCGGGCGCGCGCCGCGCGGGGCCATCATTGGGTCAGTGCGGAGCATCCCGATCAGCCGAGCAGAAAACAAATCCAAAGAAGTGATCCTGGTATAACCAGAATTAGCATCAGGCCATCCTGAACTGCAGTTATCACAGTGGCAAATGCAAGGGGACTGCGGAATGAAAATTGCTCTCATCGGGTTTGGCGCCATGGCGCAGTATGTTGTGGACCAGTTGGCAGGCAGCCAGACAGACATTGCTGCGGTCATTGTGCCGGAGAATCAAATCGTGCCGCGGCGCGGCGAGTTCGGCACCCAGTTCAACTTTGTAACCGACGCCGCAGACGCCGGGGAGGGCATCGATCTTTTCGTGGATTGCGCGGGCCATGGCGCGCTGCTGCAGCACGGGGTGAAGATCCTTCGGGCGGGGCATGATCTGCTGACGGTGTCGATCGGGGCGCTGGCGGATGCGGCGCTGTTGCAGGAGCTGGACCGGGCCGCAGAGGAGGGCGGCGGCAGTATCCGTCTGGTCTCCGGTGCGATTGGCGCGCTGGATGCGCTGCGCGCGGGCCGGATCGGAACGCTGCAAGCGGTACGTTACATCGGCCGCAAGCCGCCGCAGGGCTGGGTCGGCTCTCCGGCCGAGGCAGTGCTGGACCTTGGCGCGCTGACCGGTGCGGCGCAGGTGCATTTCCGCGGCACCGCCCGCGAGGCCGCGCTGCAGTACCCCAAGAACGCCAATGTCGCCGCGGCGGTGGCCCTGGCAGGCATCGGTTTTGACGACACGCAGGTAGAGCTGCTGGCGGACCCCGGCATCAGCCGCAACATCCACGAGATCGAGGCGGAGGGTGATTTCGGCTCTTTCCGTTTTTCCATCGAGGGCAACCCGCTGCCGTTGAACCCGCGCACCTCTTCGCTTGCTGCTATGAGCGTGATAGCAAGCATCAATCAATATGCCGAGCGCATGAAATTCTGAAACGCTAGGAAGATGCCACATGGTCAGCCGCCACACCCGGATCGTTGAAAAGGTACAGACCCGGCTGAAGTTCCGGCAGCTGCGGCTGCTGGTTGCGGTGGGGCAGCATCAGAACATTCAGGGCGCGGCGCGGGAGCTGAATGTCTCGCAGCCGGCGGCCACCAAGATGATCAAGGACCTGGAGCTGGACTTTGAAGTCCAGCTTTTTGACCGCACCAACCGCGGCGTGATCCCCACCGCCTATGGAGAGGCCTTGATCCGGCAGGGGCAGCTGATCCTGGCGCAGGTGTCAAACGCGGCGCAGGAGCTGGATGATCTGAACGACGGCAGCAGTGGCCGGGTGGTGATCGGCTCGCTGCTGGCGGCCTCTTCAGGGCTGCTGCCGCAAGCGATCGACCAGCTGATGCACGAGCGGCCGCATGTGGCGGTGAAGGTGGTTGAAGGCACCAATGATGCGCTGATGCCCGCTCTGCGACGCGGCGCGATCGACATGGTGGTTGGGCGGCTGCCTACCCATCGCCACCGCGACGAGATCGCGCAGAGCAAGCTGTTCGATGAAACTATCGTGGCGGTGACCGGCCCGGATCATCCGCTGGCGGGCCAAAGTGGGCTGAGTTTCGAGGATCTCAAGCCCTTCGGTTGGATTTTGCCCCCGCCGGAAACCAGTCTGCGGCGGCAGGTCGACATGTTTTTTGGCGGTCAGGGCATGTATGCGCCTGCGTCTTATGTGGACTCGGTCTCCTTTCTGATCAATCGCAGCTTGCTGCAGCGGCGTCCGCTAATCTGCCTGATGCCACGCCATGTGCCGGAGCAGGACATCGCCTGGGGTAGCCTGGCCAGGCTGGACTGGCAGGTGCCCTTTGGTGCCGGACCAGTCGGGATTTCACTGAACGCCAAGGCGCGGCTGTCGCCGGCCGCCGAGGCGCTGATCGGCTATCTGCAGCAGGCCGCTGCCGAGCAGTCATAGCAGCGCCGTGGACAGCAGCGGCCAGTAGCTGAGCGCAACGAGAACCACCGCCACCGACAGCAGGAACGGCCACAGCGCGGACAGGATCTCGCCCACCCGTATGCCGGTCATCGACGAGGTGATGAACAGCCCCACGCCGACGGGCGGCGTCAGCAGCCCCAGCACCAGGTTCAGGCACATCACCACGCCGAATTGGAACGGGTCGATATCATAGGACCCGGTGGCGATCGGCAGCAGGATCGGGGTGATCAAGATCACCGCCGCGATGCCGTCGATCAGCATCCCCACCAAGAGCAGCAGCGCGTTGACGATCAGCAGGAACAGGAACGGGTCGCTGGTGATCGCAGTGATCGATGCGGCCAGCTTCTGCGGCAGCGCCTCGTAGACCACTACCCAGCCGAACACATTGGCCCCCGCGATCATGAAGACCACCATGCCAGAGTTGATGGCTGTGCGGCGGAACAGGCGGAAGAGCCGCGGCAAAGTCAGCCGCTGGCCGGAGAACCAGGCCATGGTAAAGGCCACCAGCGAGGCGACGGCAGCAGATTCAGTGGGCGTGGCGATGCCGAACAGAATGCCGCCGATGATGGTTACCGGGATCAGGCTGGCGGGCAGGCATCCCAGAAGCGCCTGAGCAGCTTCTGATCGCGACATCCATTGCCCCTGCGGGAAGCCCTGTGCGACCCCGATGAGGGTGATGACAATAACAAAGGCGCCAAACAGCAATAGCCCCGGCAGGATACCAGCGATGAACATATCGCCGATGGGCAGCTGTGCCAGCACGCCGTAGATGACGAACATCATCGAAGGTGGCACCACCGGCGCCAGCAGGCCACCCGCAGCGGTGGTCGCAGCGGCAAAACCGGGACGGTAGCCTTCCTGCTTCATCTCGGGCACCATGGCGCGGCTCATCACTGCGATCTGGCTGGCGGCAGAACCGATGATCGCCGCCATGAACATGTTGGCCAGAAGGTTGATATAGGCAAGACCCCCACGGAAACCGCCGACAAATACCCGCGCCGCCTGAACCAGCCGCCGGGTCATGCCGCCCTCATTCATCAGCTCGCCGGTCATCATGAACAGCGGGATCGCCAGCAGGCCGTAGTTTTCAAGCCCGGAAAACAGCTGCTGGGCGAAACTGTCGAACAGCACCGCGTTGCCGCTGGCCTGCACATAGGTGATTGCAGTCAGGATCAGCACAAAGGCGACAGGCACTGCGCAGAACATGCAAAGAAAGAAAACGGCGATTGTCATCAGGATGTGCCCTTGCGGTCGGTTGCGGTGGTGAGATTGCTGAGGCTGTGCAGGATCAAGCCGAAGGCAAACACCCACATGATGGACCAGACCCAGACCTTGCGCAGGCCCAGCGTGTTGGTGGGCTCAGAGTAGATGAAGTTGAAGGTGGCGCCCTGAAAGGTCTCGACGTCAAAGCCCGCGCGCGCAAATTCCAGCGGCAGGAACCAGCGCCAGCAGAACCAGGCTGTCAGCAGCGCCAGCGCAAAAATCACCGCGTCGACGAGGCGTGAAAGGACCCGCGCGGCATCCTGCGGCAGGGCGTCGGTGGCGATGGTGACGGCGACCGCGTCCTTGTGGTGGACCGCCGCCGAGGCCGCCAGCAGCGTCATCCAGATCATGGCATAGACCGCAAGCTCATCGACCCAGTAGAGCGCAAAGCCAATGCTGCGGGTCAGCACGTTCAGCAGGATCAGCGCGGTGATCGCGGCGGCGAGGGCGGCGGCACAGGCCAGTTCCGCCCGCGCCCACCGCCGGGAAAAAGTCTGAAGCATCAGGGTGAAACCATGGGTTGGGTGAGGAATATCAGGGCAGGGGCGAAGGCGCACGGGGCATCCGCCCCTGCCGTAACGGCGGGGCGGTGCACGGTCAGCGGGTCGCCTCAGCCGCGGCGCGGATGGCGGGCAGCGAAGGCGATTTGGCGGCCCATTTGCTGTCCCATTCGGCGATGACATCCGCAAAGAACTCTGGCCCGGCCTTGGTCATCGTCAGGTCCAGCGCCTTCAGCTTGTCCAGCCACTCCGGTTCCTTGGTGGCGTAGGTGTCGATGGTGCTGTCCAGATGCTTGGCCATCAGCTCTGCGATCATCGCGCGGTCTTCTTCGCCCAAGTCCTTCCAGACGCGGGCCGAGACCAGCCCGACCACCGGGAACATCATGTGATCGCTTTGCACGATGGTTTTGGCGTGCTCATGGTACTTCAGTACCCAGATCAGTTCTGCGTCCATGTCGATGGCGTCGACCTGACCATTGGCCAGCGCATCATAGACGCTGGGCAGTGGCATCGGGGTTGGCGCCGCACCGAGCTCTTCGTAAAAGTCAAAAATCGGCGCAAATGGCGTGATCCGCAGCTTCAGCCCGCTGAGGTCTTCGGCGCTGGTCACCTCCTCGCGCGAGACGATCTGGCGCAGACCCGCCATGCCGAGGCCGAGCCCGACAACACCGGCCTTTGCCGGCAGCGGCTTCAGCATTTCGCGAGCGGTGTCGGAGCGCAGTATGCGGCCGGCATGGTCGATGTCGGTGGCGAGGTAGGGGGCATAGAAGGCGCCCAGATCCGGCACGCGGTTGGACACTTCTGCCACGGTCAGGAACGCCATGTCCAACGCGCCGGTCTGCAGCTGCTGCATCATCTGCGCTTCGTTGCCCAGTTGGCGTGCGGGGAACACCTGTACGCTGTGGGCACCGTCCGAGGCGTTGTTGAGATCGGCGGCAAAGGCCTCTGCCGCCTTGGTCCAGATGTGCGGTGGCGGGGTCAACAGGCCCAGCCGGAACTCCGCCGCCTGTGCGCCGAGGGCAAAGCAGCAGGCCGTTGCCGCCGCTGCTGCGGTCTTGAGTGACTTCAGATATGCCATGTGTGGTCTCCCTTTTGCGAGCTTGGCCCAGCATGGGGAAGCAGCTGATAGTTCAGCAACTTGGAACACGGCAATCTGATATTAATTTATGATATACCAAGAGGGGCGCTGGGCGGTATGCCAGCGCCCCTTTGGGGCGGCGCTCAGTCGGGCAGCGCGCGGCGATGCCGATTGCGGCTGAAAAGGGCGATGAAGGCCAGGTTCACCACCAGAAGGGCCAGCGCCACGGGGTAGTTCGCCAGCTCCTGCAGCGATCCGCCGGTGAGGCTGTAGCTTTGTGACAAGGTGGTTTCGAACCGGCTGCCCAGAAAGAAAGCGATGATGAACACGATCACCGAGATTCCCAGCGCACTTAGCAACAGTCCCAACAACGTGCAGGCCAGCATGGTATAAAGACCGAACATGCCGCCCGCGCCCAGGTAGACGCCGGTGATGCACAGCAGCAATGCGATGGTAAAGATTACCAGTTCCGGCGCTTTGACCACCGTGGCCCACAGCCGCATGCCAGCCTGACCGACCCAAAAGTTCATGAAGTTGGCCGCGATCATCGCCCCGAACAGTCCGTAAATCAGCTCTGCCTGCTGGTCGAACAACAGTGGCCCCGGCTGGATGCCATGGATCTTGAAGGCGCCGATCAGCAGGGCGGCGCCGACGCTTCCGGGAATGCCCAGCGTTAGCAGCGGTATCAGATTGGCGCCGACTACGGCGGAGTTCGCCGATTCCGCCGCCGCAATGCCCTGGATGTTGCCCTTGCCGAAGCTTTCGGGATCCTTGGCGCTTGCGCGAGTGGCGGCATAGGCGATGAAGGCCGCCGCGGTGGAGCCGATGCCGGGCAGTGCCCCCAGCACGGTGCCGATCGAGGCACCGCGTAGCATCGCAAAGCGGCAGGACCAGTACTCGCGCCAGCTGATGCGGCGGTCGGCGGCAGGCTGGTCTGCCGGGATCTCGATAGCGGGGCGCGACAGACCGCTGCCCTGTGCAAGGCGGCGCAGCACTTCCGGCAGTACGAGGATACCAAGGGCGATGGCTTCCAGCGGAATGCCGTCATAAAGCTCGGTCTGGCCAAATATCAGTCGCGGCGTGGCGTATTCGGGATCCAGCCCGATGGTGGCAAGCAGCAGCCCGAGGAACAGCGCAACACCGCCGCGGGCGATTGTGCCGCCGACGAGGCAGACGATCACGGTAAAGGCAAAGAGCAGCAGGAACAGGATCTCCACCGGTCCCAGTTTCAGCGCCACGATGGCCAGCGGCGCGGAGACGGTAATCAGGATGATATCGCTGGCGGTGTCGCCAGTGACGGAGGAATAGAGCGCCATGCGCATCGCCTTCATCGGCTTGCCTTGCCGTGCCAGCGGAAAGCCGTCGAATGCGGTTGCCGCAGCATCGGGCGTGCCGGGGGTGTTGATCAGCACCGCAGGCACTGCGCCGCCAACCAACCCGCCCTTGCCGATGCCGACAAGGAAGGAAATCCCCACGAGCGGGTCCATGACAAAGGTGAAAGGAATGGCAATGGCAATCGCCATGACCGGCCCAATGCCGGGAACCGCCCCGACAAACTGGCCGATCACCACTCCGGCCAGTACATAAAGCAGCACCACCGGGGTGAATGTCCCCGCCAGCCCTGCCAGAATTACATCAAACGGCACCATCGCACCCCCTCCTCAGGGCAAGAGACGTCCCAGCAGGACTTCGAAAACGGTCCAGATCAGCACTGGCCCGCCAAGACCGCCCAGGGCCAGCCACAGCGGCCGGCGCTCGCCGACCAGCCACAAGAGCACCAGCGCCAGCACCGGAGCGGCGAGCAGAAAACCGAAGTGCTGCATCGCCAGCACCCCGACCAGTGCGAGCAGGAAAAAACCGGCAGTCTTTGCCCCCTGGCGCAGGTCCAGCGCGGTTGCTTCCGCGCGCTGGCAAGCCAGCGCAACGCCGAACAGGCCGATCATCGCGGCATAGAACATGGGCAGAACCTCGGGCGGGATCGAGCCATCGGGGTAGACGGATTCAGTTTGCGCCGGGATGACGCCCCAGATCATCGCCACGGCAAAAATGACAAAGAAGACACCCGTTAGGCGGTGCAGCGTCATGGTTTTCTCCTGTCGCAAAACCCCGCGGCGCGAGTTGCAGCCGCGAGGTCGGGTCTGGGATTTACTGGTCAAACAGGGCACCGACGGGTGCCAGCGAGTCGTGCATCATTTGTCGGGTGCCCTCAGCTCCGAGGTTGAGCGCAGGGGCGCTGACCGCGTTCTGCACGACCGTCTGCACCGCGTCATCTGCCACGGCCTTGTCCATGGCATCAGCCAGCGCGGTTTTCACCTCAGCGGGCAGGCCGCCGGGGGCCGCGATATAGAAATAGGGCGCAATGAAGAAATCATGACCGGATTCGATCAGCGTCGGCACATCGGGCGCCGAGCTGAGCCGCTTGTCCGACAGGCTGGCGATGGTCTTCATCTGGCCCTCTTCGACGAAGGGCAGATGGGCGCCGGTGCCAAAGGCGGCATCAACCTGGCCGCCCAGCAGCAGCTTGTTCATTTCCGCGCCACTCTCGGCCTTGACCATGCGGAAGCTAACGCCTTCCTGCTGGCCGATCTTCTGCAGGATTGCCTTTGCGTCCGGCGCGTCCCAAGCGATTTTGGCCGAGCCTTCCGTACGGGCAAATTCCACCAGTTCCCCGATCGAGGAGAACGCCGCCTCACTGCCCGCGATCAGTGCGGTCTCCGCCACGGTGACGGTGCCGATGTAGTCAAAGCTGTCCAGCGTAAAGGGCACCGAGTCGGGACGCTGACTGAGCGCCATCAGTGGCGGGATGTTGACCGCCATGCCCAGGACCAGCCTGTCGGGATCTTCCGCAACCAGGGCGCTGAGCATCGCGACGCCGCCGCCGCCGGGGCGGTTTTCCACCACCACATCCCAGCCGGTCTGGCGCTCAATGGTGGCGGCCAGTACGCGGCCCATAGTGTCCGTCTCGCCGCCGGCTCCAAAACCGATGCGCAGCAGGATGGGCTCTTCCGGCGTCCAGGCGGCAGCCGTCTGGGGCAGGCTGAGCGTGGCGGCAGCCGCAAAGACAGCGGTCTTCAGCAGGGTGTTGAGTTTCATTGGGTCCTCCCGTTGGGTTTGAAAATTATTGGCCTCTGCGCGCTCTTGGTGGCTAAGGGGCACCCTTCTGCATTCTTGGGGTGCAGCTTCAGGCGCAGGGCAGGGGGCATCACGGGAGACGCCGCCAAGGCGGTTGGTCCCGTTATGTCAAGGTATGGGGAAATGCCGCGCGCTGGGCGCGGCAACCGGTCAGGTCACCGTGTTGACGACGTTGAAGCGGTCCTCTTTCCACTCCTCGGTCTTCATCACCTCGTAGAGGTGGTTGGCGGCGTCCCAGGCATCGGCAAACCGCAGGTACAGTGGCGTGAAGCCAAAGCGCATCACGTTGGGCTGGCGGAAGTCGCCGATCACGCCACGCGCAATCAGCGCCTGCACGATGGCATAGCCGCCCTCGGTGTGGGTCAGTGAGACCTGGCCATTGCGCAGCGTGCCGTCCTTGGGGCTGTAAAAGCCAATGCCGAAGTCTTCGGCAAAGCTCTCGACCAGCTGGATGAACAGGTCCGACAGCGCCCGACCCTTGGCATAGAGGTCGACGACCTCGACATCGTCAAAGACCGCCAGCCCAGACTGCAGCGCGCGCATCGACAGGGTGTGCTGGGTGCCGCACAGCAGCGCTCGGGCGCCCTCGCCCTGGCGGTAGCTCTGCTCGAACTTGAAGGGGGCAGCATGGCCGTGCCAGCCTGAGAGCGGCTGGGTGAATTTGCCGTGGTGGCGCTTGGCTGCATAGGCATAGGCAGGCGAACCCGGCCCGCCGTTGAGGTATTTGTAGGTGCAGCCGACGGCGAAATCGACGTTCAGGTCGTGTAGATCAACCGGGATCACCCCGGCAGAATGGCACATATCCACCATTACCAGCGCGCCGCGCTCATGCGCGAGCTTGGTCAGCGCCTTCACATCGCGGATCACGCCAGAGCGGTAGTCCACGTGGTTCAGCATCACCACCGCGGTGTCGGCGTCGATCATATCCTCGATCCGGTCGCCGTCGCGGCCTTCCAGCGCTAGGGTGGCGCCCTCCAGTGTCGATTGAACACCTTCCGCCATGTAGAGATTGGTCGGAAATGAGCTGCCCTCTGCCACGATCTTGCGACGGCCGGGCTGCATCGAAAGTGCAGCGTGCAGGGTCTTGTAGATATTGAGCGAGGTGGTGTCGCAGACCACGATCTCGCCCTCGCCGGCACCCAGCAGCCGGGCGAGGCGATTGCCCAGCGTGTCGGTCAGCATGAACCAGCCGGCGGTGTTGTGGCTGCGGATCAGCCCCTTGGCCCATTCTTCGCGCATGGTGCGGTCGATGCTGTCGAATACCGCTTTGGGTGCCGGACCCAGCGAGTTGCCGTCCAGATATATGGTGCCTTCCTCGACGAAAAACTCGTCACGCTTGTGCGCCAGCGGGTCCTGACTGTCCAAAGCCTCGGCGGTGCTGCGGGTGGGGGTAAGGGCCATTGGCTTTCCTTCTCGGGCTGGGTGTGCAACTGATAAAACCAATATGCACACTTCAATCGTATATGATTTGATTTATCGTATACGATTATATTTCTGAAGGTCAATCAATGGATTTACCCGCGTCGTCAAAATCGGAAATGGCCTATCAATTCCTGCTCAAGCAGTTGATTGAGGCGAAAATTCCACCCGAGGCGCCGCTGCGGATCCCGGCGCTGGGCAAAGAAAGCGGCCTGGGCGTGACGCCGATGCGCGAGGCGCTGCGGCGGTTGGAGAGCGAGCGATTCGTGGTGATGGAGAACAACCGCGGCTTCCGCGCTGCGGCGGTGACCCAGGCAGAACTCATGGATCTGGAAGGCTGTCGCCTGGTGATCGAAACCGCGCTGCTGCGCGAGGCGATTGCGCATGGCGACGACGCTTGGGAGGCGGCGATCCTGTCCAGCCACCACCTGCTGGCCAAAGCGACCGAACCGGCGGAGACCAGCGATCTGGATGAGCTGTGGGTGTGGTCGGACCGTCACCGGGGCTTTCACAGGGCGTTGCTGGCGGCGTCGCGCTCGCAGTGGCTGAACCTGTTTTACGCGCAGATTTCCAACCATCTTGACCGGCATTTTTTCAGCATGTTCACGGGGGACAACCGCGACAAGTTTCTGGGCAGCCCGGAGTTGATCGCCCATAGTCGCGCCGCCCTTGGCATTGCCCACCACACCAAGCTCATGGAGGCTGTTCTGGCACGCGACGAGGAGCAGGCGGTGCGTCTGCTGGAAGAACACGCGGGCTTTACACGTCGCTTCTTTGACCGGGTAGAGGATCAGTCCTAGCGCATCTCTTGGGCGAGTCTGCGGTCTGGCTATCAGCAAACGGCATATCAGCTTTCCCGGATATCAGTTGAACGCGTGTGCCGGGCCTGCGCCTAATCGGGCCGTTCAATGCAGGAGGCGCAGGCATATGTATCCCGATCTCAACCTCTTTATCGATGGCCATTGGCGCAAGGCGGAGCGCAGCATCGCTGTCGTCAACCCGGCAACCGAAGAAGAATTGGGGCAGCTGCCCTGCGCCGGGCGCGCGGATCTGCAGGATGCACTGGCGGCGGCGGAAAAAGGGCTGGCCATCTGGAGCCACACCGCGCCGCGGGATCGCGCCGATATCATCCTGCGCGCCGCCGCGCTGATGCGCGAGCGGCAAGAGGAGATCGCCCTGACCATCACTGCCGAGCATGGCAAGCCGTTGGCGCAGGCCCGGCTGGAAGTGATCCGCGGTGCCGAGTTCTTTGAATGGGACGCGGGCGAGGCAATGCGCGCCTATGGCCGTGTCATCCCGGCGGCAGCGGGCTCCAAGCTATCGGTTCATCATCATCCGATCGGGGTGGTGGCGGCGTTCTCGCCCTGGAACTTCCCTATGAGCCAACCCGCTCGCAAGGTCGCAGGGGCACTGGCATCGGGCTGTTCGATCATCCTGAAGGCGGCCGAGGAAACGCCCGGTGGCGCGGTGCATATCGTGCGCGCATTCGAGGATGCGGGTCTGCCAGCCGGAGTGCTGAACCTGGTGTTCGGGGTGCCTGCGGAGATCTCCGAATTTCTGATCCCGCAGCCAGCGGTAAAGCTGGTGGCGCTGACGGGCTCCACCGCGGTGGGGCGCCAGCTGACGGCGCTGGCGGCGTGCCATGACACCCGCGCGCTGATGGAGCTGGGCGGCCACGCACCGGTCATCATCTGCGAGGACACCGATGTGGAAAAGGCCGCGCTTAGTGGCGCGATCCGCAAGATGCGCAACACCGGCCAGGTTTGCACCTCGCCAACACGGTTCTTTGTGCATCACAGTATCTTTGAGGAATTCAAGACCCGCTTCACCAAACGCGCCGCCGCCACCGTTGTGGGCAACGGTATGGAACCGGGCGTCGAGATGGGGCCGACCGCCAACGAACGCCGTATCCCGGTTCTGACGGCGCTGGTGGAGGATGCTGTCGCCAAGGGTGCTGAGCTCCTGACCGGCGGCGCGCGGCTGGGAGACCGCGGGTATTTCTTCCAGCCGACGGTGCTGGCCAACGTGCCGCCTGAGGCACAGATCATGCAGGAAGAACCCTTTGGCCCGATTGCTGTGCTGAACCCGGTGGCGGATCTGGATGCGGCCATCACTGCCGCCAACGCGGTGCCTTATGGGCTGGCAGGCTATGGCATGACCAACCGCGCCGATTACATCGACCGGATGATTGACGAGGTCGAGGTCGGCAACCTGTCTATCAACACGCTGGAGGCCTCGCTGCCGGAAACTCCCTTTGGCGGGGTCAAGGCCAGCGGCCAGGGCCGCGAAGGCGGCGCCGAGGGCCTGGACAGCTATCTGACAGTCAAGAACGTCTGGCATTCCCGGTCCATAACCTGACGCACCGCACGCAAGGCAACAGTTACAGTCCCAAGGAGGTCACAAATGTCCAACCACCCCACGCTGAAGCCCTTCAATTTCCAGAAATGGCTGGCGGATAACGCCGACAAACTGAAGCCGCCGGTTGGCAACCAGCTGCTGCACAAGGACGGCGACGGCATGATCGTCATGGTGGTCGGCGGCCCCAACACCCGTTGCGATTTTCATGACGACCCGGTGGAGGAATGGTTCTTTCAGCAGAAGGGCGACATGATGATCAAGATCGCCGACGGCGGGAAAATCTATGATGTTCCGGTGCGCGAGGGCGAGGTGTTCATGCTGCCGCCGCATGTACGCCACGCACCGCAGCGCCCACAGGAGGGCTCTATCGGCGTCGTCGTTGAAGCGCCGCGCCAGCCCGGAATGACCGAGGGCTTCGAGTGGTTCTGCTTCAACTGCGAGGCGCTCGTCCACCGCGAGGAGGTCACGTTGGAAGGGACCGACGGCATCGTCTCGGCGCTGCCCAAGATCTACGAGTCATTCCACGCCGATCTCGACGCGCGTACCTGCAAATCGTGCGGCGAGGTTCACCCCGGCAAGGGTAAACCCCCGGAGGGCTGGGTACAGCTCTGAATTCACTGCAAAAAGACAGTCAGACAGCGCGTTCCGCACCGGGGCGCGCTGTCTTTACTGTGCTGAGCGTATGCGAAGCTTAGCGGAGCAGAGGCCGAGCGGTTGAGCGCACTGTAGGCCGAGACTGCCAGGCTCAATAACTGAAGGGATCGGCACAGGCTGCCGTGGGGCGTTTAGCTGACACCTGCGGTCTTAACAGGGGAGCCTATCGCTTTCCTGAGGGGTTTGATGGTATCGCTCGAACACCTGCCTTCAATCGTCGAAGCAGCCTGGCTGAGCCGGACCGAGAGCAGGATAGCAGCAATAATCTATGGTTAAAAACAACGCAGCTGTCAGGTTGGCGATTGTCGGAAAATATATACTATCATAGGGTGTAATAAAAGATTTTCATCAGCGTTTGGATGTGCCGCAGGATCAGTTCACGCAGTTTGTGTTTGAATCGTTTTGTGCGTTGATCGTGAAGTGGAGATTCTGAGTAATTTCGATTTACTTGCGTGCCGAAACGCATTGGGGGGATTGAATGCATTTGGATTTTTTGAAATTTCGTTCAGATGCATTTTTTGCCACAGTTTCTATATCTTTGATCCTCGTGCATCATTCTGCAGAGGCTGCCACCAGCTATTGCGAAGATACCGCGACGTATTGCGCGTCTGTGCCTGACTGCAATAATACCGGTGGCGGTGTCGATTTCAGTGGTCAAACTATTCAGAATGTTAATTTCGGCAATAAAGGGACGGGCTATCTGCTCGGTGCGGACTTCCGCGATACGACGCTGATCGGCGTGAACTTTGGCAATCAGGATCTCTCTCGCGCCACCTTCAAAGGTGCCGTGTTCAAGGCGAATAGTGACGGTTTACGAACAGACCTAAGCAACACATCCCTCAAAGGTACGTGTTTTACCGGCGCGGATCTATCGGGCGCAGATCTACAGTTCGCGAATTTTGAGGGCACCGATTTCACCTGCGCGGACGCCACAAATGCGAAGTTCGGTCCCATGGTCAGCGCGGCTCGTGATCAGTCCGCGCGTATCACGTTTGCCTATGCAAAACTGGGTATTGCAGAGGATGCGAACAGCTTTCTATTCCCTCTCAACAATATGACACCAAACCCAAGCTTTTGGAGAAACACCGCTTTTGAATGCACAAAGCTCATTGGTCTTGCACCATCGAACTTTGAACCCGCGGGCCACGATATGTCCGAAGCGGTGCTCCGGGGTATGGTACTTGATGGTTTCAGTTTTTATGACACCAAAAGCAAGACAGCCTCCACCCTGGACGGCGCAGACCTGACCGGAAGCAGCCTGCGCAACGCAGACCTGAGCCTCGTCAAGATGGACGGCGTCACCATGGTCGGGACGGATGCGAGCGGAGGGAACTTCACCGAAGCCTCGTTCTATGCCAAGACCTCATCAAATTTAAAACTGGCCAAGTTTAATAATGCAAATTTGGACAATGCGGTATTCGATCATAGTACCCTGCAAACCGCGCAGTTTCACAATGCTATCGGCGCAAATACATCATTCAAAAATGCGAATTTTCAACCGGATGCCAGCAACAAGGGCGCTTCGATCATCGGCGCAAGCTTTATCAAGGCGGATTTTGAAAGCGCGGCCCTGAATAACGTTAGTTTTTCCAACAATACCAATTTAAGTGGCGCAAGCTTTCGTAACACGACAATGAGCGGGACCAGTTTTGCCTTTGCGGACCTGACCTCTGCGGTGTTCGACGGGGCCAGCTTGCAGGACGTGAACTTTACCAATGCAGCCTTGAATACCGCTTCATTTGCGTCAACCAACCTAACGGCTACCAAAACCGGTGATGGAGTTGATTTCCTGTGTTCTCAGCTTGGCGGCGCCACTTTCAGCAGTTCGGTTTTATCGAAGGCCAATTTTCAGGCGGCAGTCGTGCCCCCGGACAGCCAGTGCTGTTCGCAGGCGGATGAGACCTATTTCTGCGGATATGACAGGGACGGTATCCCCTACGGCCACACTGTGCTGCCGACCGTACCGGCCTCCGCCTCGGTCACCTGTCCGAACGGCGATACGCTCTCCTGTACCGGTTCAGACTGGATTGTGCCGAACTGGACTTCGAACCTGTGTAACCCCAATGGCCGTTCGGAGGTTCTGTGGAGCAAGCCAACTTGCGGTGAGCAGCCGAAGGTCGTGACGATCCCGGATGCGAACCTCAAGAAATGCTTGCAAGACGTGATCTACAATGGCGCCAATCGGCCCATCACAGTTTCGGCGGCCAAAGCGCTGCAAAACCTCAGCTGTGGCGAACGAGAGATCAGCGATCTGGCAGGTCTTGACAAGCAGAACTTCCCAAACCTCGTGACGCTTGATTTGACCGGAAATCGCTTGGCAGGATCCGGAGATTTCACAGATTTTTCGGATCAGCTTGAAGAAGTCAAGCTGGGCTATAATGGCTACACGAGCCTCACGTTTTCAAATTCGCAAACGGAACTGAATTACCTGGCCGCGTCCAACAATCAGCTGACGGCGATCACGGTCTCGCCCAACAGTTACCTCACTTATCTGGATCTGTCCCACAACCAATTGGGTGGTACTGTAGACTTTTTCACCTCCCGGGAAAACAATCTCTCTTTCCTCGACCTGTCCTACAACAGCATCACCAGCATCGGACAGACGGATCTTCTGACCGATGCGAATACGATTTATTTGCAGTCTAACCGTCTGACGACAATTGGGTCCGTCTCGTCCCTTTGGAATGACGGAAGTGGAAGTCTTTTTTATCTGAAGTTGAATGAGAATGCCTGTTTCCAATGCGGCACCCTGGGGGTGAAGAAAAGTGTTTCCGATCAATTCGGATGCTCTTGCGACCCGAGTACTTGTGGCAATTGCGATTAACGTAATTCTCTAATCTGAAAAGGGAAAATCATATGCATCTTCTTTGTTTCGGGCGCAGTCATGCGATGAACGGTCTGACGTTCAGTGTCGCCATGGCCTCGTTAGGATCGGCGGCTTGGGCGCAGACTGACTACTCCGGCCAGACACTTACGGATAGGAACTTTCTGGGTCAGGACCTCAGCGGCGCCGATTTCACCGGCGCGACCCTGGAAGGTGTGGTTTTCGACCAAGCCAACCTGACGGGAGCAACGTTTGACAATAGCACAATCAGCGCGAGTGACCTCGGCGCGACCAGCTTTGACTTGGCTGATTTGACGAATGCCAATTTCACCGACGCCAATCTAACCACCGTCGTGTCGTTTCAGTATGCGGTTGTGACTGGCACGAATTTCAGCGGGATTGACAAATCGAAGGCGGATTTCGGCCCGACCCTTGATTACGATGTGTCTGCGTCTGGCCCGATCTTCAACAACGTACGAATGGATTGCGAGTTTCCCTGGCTGTTTCAATACCTCAAGCTGCAGAACGCAGACCTGCCGGATTGCGAGAACCTAGGGGCAGAGGTTGATCCGACAGAGCTGGAGGGACTTTCGCCTCTGGCGCCTGAGGCGACCAACACGCCGGTAGGCGACCAAGCCCGCGGAGCAGATAATTCCGCCTTTTCCTCACCGCTTGTGCGAGCGCGTCTTGCAGAGGGTCGGATTGGCTCCGCTTCGACTGCCGACAGCTCGGTGTATGTCTCGCCGCAGGGCACGGACAGTGCGACATGCGGCTCAACCTACTCCAACGCCTGTGAGACCGTAAGCGAGGGGATCACCCGATGTGCGGCATCGGGGGGAAGCTGTGATGTGTTGATTGATTATGGCAAATACACGCCCAGCTCATCTCTCGTATTGGCCAATAACGTCAGTCTCGTCGGCGGGTATGTTCAGGGGCAGCCGTCGTCGTCTTATCAGTCGACCATTCTCGCACCAACAGGTGGCGCTCCGGCCATTTCGGGAGGCTCGGGAGTGACCTCGGGCCTTGCCAATCTCATTGTGATCGGCACGCCATCAACCAACGCAGACGATGCGTCAGTGGCGATGCAGTTCACTAGCATGACGGGCCTCACCATGACTAATGTGAACGTGCAGGCCGGCACAGGGACCGACGCGGCGCACCAGTCAGATGCCGCGAAGGGGACGGATGGTGCGGACGGATCTGGCGTAACCCCCGGTGCCAATAAATGTACGGCATCCGATGCGAAGGGCGGGGCTGGCGCGCCGGGCTATGCGCTCAAGACCAGTTGCAGCGGCAACTGGGCGTCGGGCTGTAGTTACCACTGTTCGCAAGACGGCAGCGGCAACTGGGGCGTCAACGGCTCCTACGGTCAAGCGGGGGGCGGTGCAGCCCAGGGTAATCAGACGAAAGCCTGCTATTTTGGCGGCTCGCATGGAACGGCTCCCGCCGGTGGCGATGGTGTTGCAGGTGCGAGCGCTGCGCAGCAGGCCGCCGCCTCGAGCAATCGGATCGGGTCCTTTGATGCCTCGACAGGTGCATGGTCACCTTCAACCAGTGCCACTGGGGAGCGCGGTCTTGACGGCGGCGGTGGCGGTGGGGGCGAAGCCTCAAGCCCCAACATTTCCGAGCATTGCAAGTTTCTCAGTTCCTGCGGCGTTGGCAGCGGACGCGGTGGCATAGGCGGCGGCGGCGGCTCAGGTGGATGCGGTGCCGGGGGCGGCGCAGGAGGCCTGATGGGAGGCGGAACATTTGCCATCGTGTTGATCAACACGGACCTGACTGTGCCCTCTGCGAACACTCAGGCGGTGACACCCAGCCTGAAGGTGACCGGCGCACAGGGCGGTAGTGGCGGCAATGGCGGCGCAGGTGCCGCGGGCGGCAAAGGCGGCGATGGCGGCAAAGGGGCGAGTGATGCTGCCAATGGTGGCCCGGGCGGCTCGGGTGGCGCTGGCGGCGCGTCAGCTGGCGGCGCCGGTGGGAATGGCGGCCCCTCGGTCGGCATCGTGCTGGTGGGGACGTCCAAATATACCCAGGCGCCGACTTCGATCTACCCTGGCGCTTCTGGCGCTGCGGGCACAGGCGGCGGGGGCTCTGGCTCCACCCCAGATGGCAAGCCTGGCCAAAGCGGGCTGGCCCAAGCCACCTACCAGGCGAATTGAACCCCTTCGGCCCGGAGCTCTCCTGAGTTCCGGGCCGATACTCATTGGTTGAAGAAACCTATTTTGGCGGAGACGGAACATGGCCACCACTGAGCATCAACACCACGTCATCCACGCAGACCTGTCCCACGCTCATGCAGGCGAGGACCATTGGCTGCACGCCGCGGGCCGCAGCTACGAGCTTGTGCCGCATGATGATGCGAGCCGGGCCGAGGCCCGCAAAGCCGCTCCGCATCTGCTCAGCGTGGACGATCACAAGTTGTCTCACTTCACATCCGAGCCCGTGATGCTGCCGCGGAATCAGGTCGTGCGCGTCCATATCAAACACTCACTGAACACATTTGACGTGGCCGACGACGCCAGCCATGGGTCCACGCATTCCGGTATTGTGCAACCGCCCGCAGGTGGTGATCCGGAGGCGCCGGTTCACCACCATATCAATTGGACATCTACCGCCGCTGCTCTGATCTTCCATCACCCTGATCTCATCACCCATGACCCGGATGTGGCCGCCATCGTCATGGCCTTCATGACGGATCAGCAGAACTCGAAACGGATTGTGGGCATGGTCAGCGACCTTGCCACTGCTATGTCCCACGCTGGCCCGCCAACGCCGGAAGGGGTAACGCCCGAGGGCTGGGCCGTGCTCAAGCCGATGAAGGTGACGACCTCCAACGGAACGTCCACGCATTATCAGCAGGTTCCGACACAAACGATCATAGATGCGGCCGGTGACGTCATGACCGCCATGATGATCGCGACGAAAAACGACCCCAAACTCAAGGGTAAGAAGTGGCAGCAGCAGACCGGCGACAGTGTGCAAAGCGGCTCAGGCGGGGCTGGCGCCAATCTGAGCGACACGGTGCAGCCGGCGGCGCAGGAACTGATGACCTTGCGGGCGGGCGGCTCTGGCGACAACTGGCGCGCAGCGCTGACCATCAGCGGGGAACAGCACGGGCTGCAAACCAGTCTCTCGATCAAGGATGCGAGCACGCGCACCATCAACGTCAAGATGGACAACACCTTCATCCGCTACTTGGGCGCTTACATCGCGTTTTATGATGCTGATGACAATCTGATCGACATCAGCGACTGGGACTTTGACTGTGGCATCCCGGGCATCAGCGCCTTTGAAAACAAAAATTACCGCTGTCTCGGTTTGATCTCAGCGGTCAATAATTTCATGGCGATCCCGATCACCGCCGACCCCGGCCAGCTGAACTATGGTGACGGGGTGGATATCACCTTTCCTTCGGCCCAGGCCACCTCGGCCAAGATCTTTGGTGTGGGCCTAGGCACGGGCGACATCCCCTATGGTAACGCGATCGTGCCAGGCGGGGTCATGACCGGTTTTGTGAACCTTGCAATTCCGGCATTTCTGATGGGATTTGCCGTGGCCGCGCAGAGCTATAAGCCACTTTACAAGATCATGGAGGATAAAAAGGTCATCGCAGCCGCAGTTGCCGCAGGCGCGGGTTTTTTTGGTGTGCAATTCGGCACCTCAGCGGCGCATCACAAAATGAACTGGACGGCGCTGACGTCGCTCTGTTCGATTCTCTTCAATCAGGGGCTGACCAAGGCGCTCGCCTGGTGTGAGGCGACCATCGTCGAGGGTGAAATCGAGGACGAAATCCCCTTCTCAGGGTGGCTCGTTGTGGCGCTCAATATCGCGACAGGTGTTGCACAGCTGGCTGAAACGATCGTCGAGGTGGCCACCTCGCCCTGGTTCATCACCAATACGGTTACGGAACAGATCACCTCAACCATCACGGTCCATCCCGACCCACGCCATCAGGCCTGGCCGCAAGGGCAGGCGGGCACCAAGAGCCGCTGTGAAGCGAAGATGATATTTAAAAACCAAGGTCGCCCAACGGTTTCCCAGGTCTTCGACATTCCGGAAAATTTCACTGATGCCCAGATACAGTTTGCCTTTGACGGCAACACGTTGGGCGGTGAGGTCAAAATCGAGGCGGATTTCTACATCGACAATTGGTTGGCTGGCAAAGCCCAATCGGGCTGGTTGAAGAACGAAGAAGACATAACCGCAGACATGACGCTCTATCTTGTGCAGTTGCCGATCCCAATCACTGCAAGCTCAACCTTCAAACACAGCGCCATTCTGACTTATGAGAATGAAGCATATAGCTGGAATGACACCGCGACCGCGCCTGTCTCCACCCTGGCCGACCTGTCGACGTCTTCGAACGCAAACGAGATCTCCGAATGCGTCGCCCTAGCGCTATCGCAGCGCTATGCGGTTCTGGGTCAGTCCTTCAAGGCGGCGGGCACTGGCCTCGCACCCGCAACAGGCGGGGGCTTTGACACGCAGCTTTTTGCTTTCCAAAGCCAAAATATACCCGGCCGCCCTATGTCTGATGTGAAATGGATGACGGCAGGGTTCACCTATCAATCTGAGCTGATCTACGATCCGTTTCCGCCAAAATTCCTGATGAAGGACGGCCAGTGGGTGCTGGAGAACGACCGGCCGGTGCCTGACCCTGAGGATGTCGATCTGGGCTGCTATTACGTGGACCCGCGACTGCAGGACGTGTCGCTGGACGAGGGGGGCGGCTTTCATCTGCGCAAGGTTGATGTGTCTGGCACCAGCGATTTTGCCCCCGGCACGCTGCCGGATCCAAACCTGCTGTCACATGGCCGCTTTCCGTTTTTCCCGGATCATACGGCCATGCATCCCTCTGGCCATCTTATCGCCGTCAACCAACAGGCCGCCAAGGTGATGATCTTGAACATTGACCAAGCGGGCAAGTCCGATGTGGATATGCCCGTGGCCAACACCAATGCAGGCAAGGCGCTGATCGCTGATCGCGAGGGGTTCCTGTTCCGTCCGGTGGCGTTGGGCTGTTCATATGACGGCACGCTATTGATCCTTGACCAGGTGTTTAGTCAGGAGACCTCAGAAAGCCGCGTGCAGGCCTTTGATCTGTTGGGGCGCCCGGTTCCGTGCTTCCTGGATGACAAGGGGGAGGCCACATCCATTCTGCCAATTCCAAATGATGGAGAGGTGTATCTGGACATGTGCGTCGTCGGCAACAAGTCTATGACCTACATTTTCATCCTCTACTACACCGGCAACGGTAAATCGCCTACGGACTACAATGTGGCGATTTATGGGTTTGGAGAGAAGGCGAAAATCTCCGAGATGACACCCATAGTGACAACCAACAAGGTTCCCGCCGCGCGCATCGCGGTCGATATGTGGCACACGCTCTATACCCTGAATTATCAGATGGTGGCCGATACGGCAGGCAAGGCATCAGGGCCAGTCACGTCGCATGCCGGACCTGCTGGCCGTACAGTGTTGTCTATCAGCGAATGGCTCCTGCCGGTTCCGGGCCAGACGGCTCTGTTGCACAAATCACATGAGGGATTCATCACGTGAATCCAGGGTGGTAGCTGGGATGCATGAGCAGACCAAGACCTACAGGACCAGGAACTGGT
>NZ_JAWJBP010000026.1:0-32425 GCF_046535935.1 Tritonibacter sp. SIMBA_163 | reverse complement strand
TCTCGTTTGCCTGCCATCTCGTCGTCCTCCTGAAAACGGGATATTCCTATCCCAAAAGGTGGACCACTTCAGTGGGGGCACTCCACGCTCAAGGGAGATCTGGCGGGTTTCCCCCGCCCAGCTGATCTAGGAATTTGCATCTGCGCTGCCCGAATATCGGTCAACCGCTTCGCAGTCCAATCGCGACAATCGTACCGCTCATGCGTCCATTGGAACGATCCACTGACGGTGGACTCTCTAGGGTCGTTTCGGCTCATCGCCAGGCGTCGAAGTAGACGTTCAATCGTTAATGGGTATCACTTGGAAGTCTGCTAACCAGGAAGGGATCCATACACATCGCAACCTTAATACAACGAATCCCTGCAGTTTCAGGGACAGAACTCGGCCAGTTGCCTTGGATCGACCTAAACCGCGTGACATCAACATCTGTAGGATTGATTTTGACGCGACAGGTCATCATTTGGAAACCGCGCGCCTATTGCCAAGGTGCTCGTTGCCCGAAAGAAAGAGCCAAGTGATCAATGAAGAGCCGAAGTTTCGGGGGCATGTGCTTGACTGGCGGCCAAACAGCTTGCACGGGTAGCGGATCTGGAGCCAAGTCAGGCAGAACCTGAACCAGGCGTTCATGCTTTAGATCATCATAAACGATGAACATGGGGAGAAGCGCTATCCCGAGACCTTCCAAAGCCATGTCGCGCATCGCGTCCCCATTGTTTGTCATGACTCTGGATGGGACAGGCGGATCAACTGGCCTGTCAAACTGCCAGATTTCGCCCAGCCGCTTGTTCTGGTATCCAATTGCGGCATGCTCCCTGAGCTGCTCTGGCCTATTAATCTGGCCATGCTTTTCCAGGTACTCAGGGCTTGCGACAATCGCTCGGGGGTCCTCGCAAACCTTGCGAACAACAAGGGTACTGTCGGGCATCCTACCAACACGGATAGCAGCATCGAAACCGGATCGGGCCAGATCAACCATTGCATCATCGTATTCGATAGCGATATCGAGATTGGGGTGCATGCTGGCGAAATTGGCGGCCATACGTCCAACGTGACGGATCCCGAAGCTCATCGGCGCCGAGATCCTCAGCCGCCCTTGCAAACCATGGTCACCCTCCGCCACCCACTCCGTTGCCATGACAAGCTCACTGAACGCGGGCCGAACCCGCTCAGCAAGTGCAAGGGCAGCATCCGTCACTCTGATCCGGCCTGCATGGCGCGTAAACAGAGTAACGCCAAGCGCCTTTTCGAGATCACTAATACGTTTGCTGATAACGGATTTTGCCAATCCGCCACGCGTGGCAGTCTCTGAAATGGACCCGGTGTCCACCACACTGAGGAAGGTTTCAATTTCGTTTATGTTCCAGCGCATAAAACCAGCATAGTCATGATTTGAAAGTACGGGAAATAATATCGTTCAGTGACTGCGAACGCCGAGTTGCAACCACGTTGACTTCCAGCATTGGCCGCACCGGTTCAGTCCATAGAAATTCGGTTGCTTGTTCTCATTGATGCCCTTCGCTGTACTTATAATTGCCCGTAGAGGGCAGACCCAAGAGAGCGCACTCACCGGAAGGCACGCCGCAAACCCGCAAGGAATAGTCACCTTGACCTGCGCCATTGCTCAGCGAGATTTTTCGAACACCAGGTTCTGCTTTCAGGAACGCGTCATGCGTTGAATGCCTGTCTTCTCCCCCCAATTGAAAGACAGCCACGGCTTCCCCGTGAAGAAAGGAGTTTCGAAGTGAGACAGATCTTATCTACGAGCAAGACCGGCCCCGGTCATTGGGTGGGCGATGGGTTTCCAGTGCGATCCCTGTTTTCGCATATGGGCGGGAAAAACAGCCATGATCCGTTCCTGATGCTGGATTACGCCGGGCCGCATCGTTTCAACCCAGCGGACCATCCGAGAGGCGTCGATGTGCATCCGCACAAAGGGTTCGAAACCGTCACCATCGTCTATCTGGGCGAGGTCGAACACGGCGATTCCACAGGGCGCGGCGGAGTGATCCGGGAAGGTGATGTGCAGTGGATGACCGCAGCAGACGGCATTTTACATAAGGAGTATCACAGTCAGGAGTTCACCCGCAGGGGCGGAACGCTCGAAATGGTCCAGCTCTGGGTAAACCTGCCGGCCAAGGATAAATCTGCGAATCCGGGTTACCAGGGCATCACGAATGCAGAGATTCCCAGTATTGACCTTGCAGATGATGCCGGGCGGCTGCGGGTCATCGCAGGCGAATACAACGACCACAACGGGCCTGCACGCACCTTCACGCCGATGGAGGTCTGGGATTTACGATTGAACGCGCACAAGGGGGCTTCGTTGGCGCCGCCGGAGGGCCAGAATGTGACGGTAGTTGTGCTCGACGGCGAAGTAACCATCAATGGCAGCGCCCCCCTTGTGGGCCCGGCAACTGCACGCCTGGGGAACAAGGGCGCGGTTCGGCTGGAAGCTGCTACCAGTGCCAAGCTCTTGATCCTATCGGGTGAGCCGATTGACGAACCAGTCGCAGCCTATGGGCCCTTTGTGATGAACACTCAGGAGGAAATCCATCAGGCGATTTCCGAATTTCAATCCGGAAAGTTCGGCACTCTGTAAGGGACTTCCGGACAGGATCGCGGCGGCGGGGCAGCGCCCGCCGCCCTAGCGGGTCAGCCAGGCGCGCGCGGCGTTCAGATCCGCGGGTGAAATTTCATGACCTGCCTCAACAACCTCGCTTTCAACACCCGCACCACTGTCCTGCAACCATTGGGCCAAGCGCGGCGCCTCAGAGCTGAGAGGGTCATCGCGGCCGGTCAGCAATAAGACCTGGGCCGAGGACAGATCCACCTGGGGCAGCTCTATAAGCACCGGGATCGCCCGCAGCAGTATAGCGCGGCGGATCAAGCCGGGATGTAGCGCCATAACGGAGGCTGCAAAGTTTGCGCCGTTGGAATAGCCCAGCACCGTAACCGCTTCGGTGTCCAGCCCATATCCTTGAACAGCAGCGTGCAGAAAGGCCTCAAAGGCCCGCGCCTCGGCGCGAATATCCTCCTGATCGAAAGTTTCCACATCAAACCGCCGGAAAAACCGGGTGACATGCTCTTCGGTGGCACGCCCCCGCACGCCAAGCAGGGTTGCCCTTGGGGTGAGGCCTGCAGCGAGAGGCATCAAATCCGCTTCATTGCCACCGGTTCCATGCAACAAGAGCATAACCGAGCCATCGGGGTCTTCGGGATGGCGAAACCGATGCACGAAAGGCAGAGACCGCTTGGGCATCCTTGGTTCGCCTGGCTGCGCGAATTGTGGCAGCATCGCGCGCAGGTCTGCGGCTCGGGCGGTGTCATGGTCGGGTATGAGCAACGTTTCTCCCAGATGGCCTGCTGGCTCATCCACCGCAAATCCAGGTGCGTCGGTTGCGTACTCGAATAGGAGACCAGCCGGATCCCGGGCGTATAACGACAAAAAGTACTTTCGATCATGAACATTGGTCGGCTCATGAGCACGCGCCAACGACACCCGCATCTCTCGGAGTGCCGCGGCATCCGGTGCGCGGAAGGCCACGTGGTCAAGAACGCCGGTGCCGGGAATGCCGCTAAAGAACCCGCGCGTATCACGGATATCTATCGCATCGGTATCGGACACCATCCTCTGGATCTGACCTTCTGTCGCGCTCATGCGGTAACCGAACTTTTCGGCGAACTCCGCTGTTGCCGCAGGATCCCCGGAAAACAGCGTGACTGCCCGCAGGCGGGTGGGTGCAACTTGACCAGTTTGCAGAGGTTCGCGCCCCAGATCCGTACCAACCAGCTTCACTATGATGCCATCGGGGTCTTTCAGTCGTAGAACGGTTTCACCGAACTCGCGCGTGGGCTGTTCAACAGGCATTCTGACGTCTAAGGCGCGTGTCAGCCATTCTCCGATGCTGTCGAGTGGAACTGCAAACGCAATCTCGCCAGCCTGACCCTCTCCAACCCGTCCTGTTGCACCGTCTTCCCATACTAGGAAGGACACCACAGATCCGGGCGCGCCGTGTACGTCGCCATAAAACAGGTGCAACTGCTCGGCGTCTTCATACCCGCCAGTTTGTTTGACAAGGTGCAGGCCGAGAAATCCCATGTAGAAGTCGACGTTGGCCTGAACGTTCTTTGTGATGCCTGTCACATGATGAATTCCCGAAGGCATTTGCACCCCTCATTCAGCGTTCTGCTCAGCATAACCCTGTTCAGATCCATGTGAAGAGCACGCGGGTGAACACCGCTTTCGCCTAAAACGAACAGCGGGCGGCTTCTGCATCCACTGCGATGAGCTATCATTATTCTGCACCCAATCGCAAAGGAGTTTGAAATGAGCTGGAATCCCGCACTTGACCCTGGATGCCCTGACGGCGTTGACATCGACTCCATTGAAACTCTGATCATTCCTCGAGCGCATGATCTGGGCGGGTTTGAAGTTCGCCGCGCGCTGCCCGCACCAAAGCGCCAGATGGTTGGACCGTTTATCTTCTTTGATCAGGCGGGGCCCGCAGAATTCCTCACAGGTTCGGGGATAGACGTGCGCCCCCACCCGCACATCGGATTGGGCACAGTGACCTACCTGTATCAAGGAGACTTCCACCACCGCGACAGCCTTGGCACCGATCAGGTCATTCGACCCGGCGCTTTGAATTGGATGGTCGCCGGAAAGGGGGTCACCCACTCCGAGCGCACCTCGTCCGAGGCTCGCAGCGGGCCGCACTCGCTGTTCGGCATCCAGACTTGGATGGCGCTGCCTGAAGACAAGGAAGACATTGATCCCCTGTTTGAGCATCACGGCAAGGAGAGCCTGCCTGAAATCGAGTCGGAAGGCGTCCGTGCCAAGTTGATCCTGGGTTCAGCATACGGTGAGGCGGCCCCAGCGACCCTTTTTTCCGAAACCTTCTATCTGGATGTCATCCTTGAACCCGGTGCGCGCTTTCCGCTTCCGGATGAACACGAAGACCGCGGCATTTACGTATCACAGGGCAGCGTGAAGATTGCAGGTCAGGAATTTGAAGCGGGCCGAATGATGGTCTTCCGCCCAGGTGATCAGATCACGGTGGCCGCTGGCCCTGCCGGCGCACGGCTAATGGCCTTGGGAGGTGCGACACTCAACGGCCCCAGATATGTCTGGTGGAACTTCGTTGCCTCAAGCCAGGAGAAGATACAGCATGCCAAGGAAGAGTGGCGTGCGGAAAGATGGGGAACAGGGCAGTTTGATCTACCACCGAATGACCGGAGCGAACATATCCCTCTGCCGGGTCGGTGAAGCTGAGCCCCGTGCCGAATGTGTTTAACCAGATTGCCCTTGGCGGTTGCTGTCTCTCCGCCAAGGGCTTGTCTGGCACGGTCTTAGACCACGGCCCGTTTATGAGGTTACGGGCGTCGCGTTGTAGCTGCTGATCAGGTTGCGGTAATCCGGTATGTGGTTAGAGAACAAGGCCCCCAATCCTTCGATGTCATTGCGCCAGTCACGGTGCAGCTCGCAGGCCATGCCGAACCATGACGTCAATTGCGCACCCGCAGCTGACATCCGGTCCCATGCAGCGTCCCGCGTGATCTGATTGAATGTCCCGGAGGCATCCGTCACGACAAAGACGTCGTACCCTTCTTCGATCGCTGACAGGACCGGGAATGCCACGCAAACTTCCGTCACCACGCCGGCAACAATCAGTTGCTTCTTGCCGGTCGCTTTCACGGCAGCGACGAAGTCCTCGTTGTCCCAGGCGTTGATTTGCCCTGGGCGGGCGATGTAAGGGGCGTCCGGGAAAAGCTCCTTCAGTTCAGGAACCAGCGGCCCGTTGGGGCCGTCCTCGAAACTGGTGGTGAGGATCGTCGGCAGGCCAAAGTACTTTGCGGCGTCTGCCAAGGCCAGAACATTGTTCTTGAACTTGTCGGGGTCAATGTCCCGCACCAACGAGAGAAGCCCGGCCTGGTGGTCGACCATCAGAACAGCGGCATCGTTTTTATCGAGGCGTTTGTATTGAGGTGTCATGTGCGTTCCTTTCTTTTGACGCCGCAAGATGGAGTGGGATCACATATGATCGTGGCGTCTCAAGGCACATTTGCGAAGACTCCCTGCAGACAGATCCCGCCACATGCGGCAGATCTCATCTTAACATTTTCTCTGCAGTGGATCGCCGTCGGGCTGGTGGAAAGCAGTGTTCGGCAATAACGAACAGCTCTTTTGATCCTACCGTGCTGTGTTCTATCTTGTGTTGAACGGCATGCATGCACCTCATCGGTGAGCGCACAATGGGGGCGCGGGTCGGACTGGGCTTTCTCGGCCGAGAGCGGTTTGAACTTGCGCTTGTCGCCCCCGCGCCCCCGGTAGGTCATCTGCCAGACGGGGTTTCCCCCCTGCTGCTGCACTTTCCGCTTCAGCACCGGCGACTGATCCACCATCGCCACCGCATCCTGGAACAGGATCCCCGCCTGGTCTTTCTTGGCCGCCGCCGCATAGATCTCCGCCCGTGGCTCGCCATCGGCCACCATCATGTAAAGGCCAATGCCGCCCAGCATCGGAGATTTGCCGTTGCCCTTGCCTTCCTCATCGTAAAACCGCGTGAACCGCCGGAGCCACGCGCCGTGCTGGGCGCTGTACTGTTTCCAGCCAAAGAGCGAGCCGATGCGGAACGCTTGGCCGGGATGCAGCTCAAAGGGCCGCCCCTCGAACTGCCCGCCATTGAGCCGCAGCACCTGCGGAAAGAACCGGATCGCCCGCAGCGCCGCCGCCAGATCCCACTTGAGCCCGCGTTTGGGCCCCTCGACCAGATCGCGCAGATGCCGATCCGCCGCCGCCCTCACATAGGGCCCGGCCACAACCTCGCCGGCCTGCACCGCTTGCGCCCAGGCTGTCACCGGATCCTCGCTGGCCGAGACCCGGTCAGGGGATGCGCTCACGTCAGATAGCTCTCGGGCCCATCGGGATCGGCAAAACTGAAGCCCATCTGCCCTGCCCCCGAGAGGCCCCGCTCCGCCGCCGGCGCCATGCCAAAGTCATTGGCCAGCCAGCGGATCTGGCGGAAGGTCTCATTGAGCTGCGCCACTTAGGGCCGCGCCTTGATCTGCACCCCGTTGCGCGTCTCGCTCTCATAGGTCTCGCCGGTCTCTTCCAGCTACAGCTCCAGACGTTCAAACCGCAGCACCGCTTTGCAGAGCTGTTTGAACATCATCACATTGCTGGGCTTCAACCGGTCCACGGTCGGATGACACAGCGGCAGCGCCAGCCGGTCAAAGGTCAAGCGCAGCTCACCAGGGCCGGATCTCCTCCAGGCGCAGCCGCGCCCGCTCTTACAGATTGTGAAGCGGCGCGCCCTCTTCCGCGAGGGCCACAACTTTTTCCTCTGCCGGTCTGCGCCCTCGCATATCCCGATCAACTCCTTGTTCATGTGGCTTTTTCTATTCAATTTCCACTTCGCACAGACAAAGGATCCCCTCCGTTTGCCAGTGCTTCCGGAATTCCTTCGAACCCTCCCCCCGGGGTGGACGGGCTGCAGCGTCAGCGGTTGGCCGGGTGCTGTGGATCCACCGGCCAGCCATCCGCGCCGCGCTTTTGTGAGAAAGGACTGACGGCCCAGAGCCGACCGTCACTTTAGGCGCCGCGGATGACCGGTCTCAGCCCAAAGTGACCGGTGCGAAGCGAGGTTGGTTCTCGTTGCCGCACATGCGGAAATCGCGTCTCGACTTCCCGGAACCGGACATTCAAGTTGTCAAACCCGGCGCTTTGCCCTCAATGTCGGCAGTGAGCCCATTGCGGCAGCGCCAAATTTGTTCTGCGCGCGCACGCAGCATGGAAACCTGCTGCGCCGCTACAAAACCACTGCTGCATTGCAGAGGGAAAAGCAGCCACTCAGGCAGCTTGCAGCAAGTCTGAAGCGTCGCCATGTGGTTTTAGCTGTCTATTGAACTTCTTATAGCCCGTCACCGCCTTGACCACGGCCAGCCGCAAGGCAGACGCGGTCGGTTTCGCGTCACATGGCGCTCGACGATCGTGGTCCACCCGATACGGTTGCCCGGTCGGGAGGACCGTTCCTCTCGTGTCGCATATTTGTTGCTACGCGGCGTCCAGTTCCTGCGCTGGCCCGAAAAACTCGTAGAAGATACGGTTCTCGTCAACGCCAGCCGCCTTCAGGCCATTCACAGCCATCGCCATAAAGCCCTTTGGGCCACATATGTAGTATTCAGCCCGGTCTGTGCTGGTGTTCCGGGCCAGCCACTCCGGAGTGATGCGGCCTTCCACATCGAAGTTCGCTGCTTCCCGGTCTTCGGCACTGGGATCCTCAAAAAATGTGACACAACGGCGGGACAGGGATCTGGCCATATCCGGCATGACGTGATGCCTGCTGTTTTGTGTGGCATGCAGGTAGGTCGCAGAGCGACTGTTTGCGGCCAGATCCTCAAGCATGGAAATCATCGGCGTCAGCCCGACACCGGCCGACAGCAGGACAACCTCTGCCTCCAGTCCACTCTTCAGGAAAAACTCTCCGGCTGGTGCGGCAGCGTTGATCACGGTGCCTTCGACCGCCTGCTCATGCAGCCAGGTGCTTGCCAGGCCTCCCTGCTCTCGCTTTACCGTGATCCGGTAGAATTCATTCGATGGTCCCGAGGAAATCGAATAGTTGCGGCGCAGCTTGTCTGCTCCGGGAACCTCTAGATCGAAGGATAGATATTGCCCCGGCTTGTGCTTCAGTACAGGCTTGCCATCGGCGGGCTTCAGGATGAATGACATGACGTCAGCACTCTCCTGGATCCGTCGGTCGATCCGGAATTCCCGCCAGCCCCGCCAGCCGCCCTCAGACGTTGCGGTTTCCTGATAAAGCTGCTCTTCGCGGTCGATCAGGATATTGGCCAGGAACCAATATGCTTCGCCCCAGGCGCGGATCACCTCCCCGGTTGCTGCTTCCTTGAGAACCCCTTCGATGGCGCCCAGCAGGGCGCTGGCGACATGGTCATAATGGCGGGGTTCGATTTGCAGTCCCACATGCTTGTTTGCAATACGCTCCACCGCTGCGGCCATCACCGGGAGGTTTTCGATGTTCTGCGCGTAGGCCAGTATCGCGTTGGTTAATGCCGCGTGCTGCGGGGAGTCACCGTTCTGGTGCGACTGGTTGAATAGCGTGCGGATTTCGGGATCGGTCAGCAGCCTGTTATACATCTCCGCTACAATCCCGCGCCCATGCTGCGCCATCGCCGGAACAGTCGCCTTTACGGTGTCGATGGTGGTTTGGCTGAGTGGCTGTGCCATTGCACGCTCCTGATATGTCGGTTGGCAGACTTGCGGTCTGCATCATGAGTTTCACAGCCTGAATCATTCAGACTGGTTGCATGTATGATTACCGGATTGAAAGATGCAACCCATATGAATATTAAAGGCGTGATCGGAGCCCCGCATGAAGCTGAACCTCACAACAGATTACGCGTTGAGAATTCTAATTTTTCTGGCGTCCAAACCCGAAGAACTGCACTCGATTGAGACATTGAGCCGCATCTACCGTCTGCCGCACAGCTCTTTGATGAAGATCGTCAGCGAGTTGGTCCGGCAAGGCTACGTCACGAGCGTTCGCGGCCGCTACGGCGGCATCAAGCTTGGACAGGCAGCCAGCGAAATCAATGTGGGGCAAGTCGTACGGATCATGGAAGAAAGCTTGGAAGTTGCCAATTGCGCAGAATGCGTGATCCAGCCTCAATGCGGGCTCCGAGTGGTCTTTGCCGAAGCGGTCAATGCGTTTCTGAGCGTCCTCGACCGCAGTACAGTCGCCGATCTGATCAGGAACAAAGCGGATCTGGTTCCGCTGCTGACTTTGTCAGAGGCGGCGGAAAATCCGTGAACCTGCAATAGAACCCAAACTGGGTACAGGCAACGGCCAGGGTAATAGCAGCGCGCCAATTGCAGTCGCCCCTGCCTGGGCACCTTTAGAGACCTTCCTATGCTCTACAGGGATCAGGCTGGAAATTGCGATGCCGTCGCCGTTCGGCCCGCCAACTGCAAGACACACCCCGTCATTGAGAATGTAATCAAGGACGAAACGAGGCCGACCAAGTCTTCTTTCTGTTTGGGGTGCCGGAAAACTGTGGCTTCCAGCAAAAGCGCCATGAATGCTGCGATGTTGGAAGAAGATTCTTGCACCGCAGCGTTGCCAGCCGATAATACGTTTTCAAAATGCCTGTTTTGTGTGCAGCTTACCGGCGGGTGATTCATTTCCGGGCAGGCGGAGCCATGCAGCTGAAGTCAAATCTCTTGCGCCATCTCTCTCCGGCACTGCCGCCAGCACAGATGCGGGAAACCCTGCGCGCGGCGGCCGGCGCCGCGGCCGGGATTGGTGTTTGCGCGTTGTTCGCGCTTGTCTGGCCGGAAATCGCAGGGGTTCCAATGCACCTGCTCGCCCCCTTGGGAGCTTCCGCGGTTTTGATCTACGCCGTCCCAAATTCCCCGCTGGCACAGCCCTGGTCGGCAATCTGCGGCAATGTTGTTTCCGCCGTGGCAGCGGTTGCAGTCTTGCAAGCCGTACCCATGCCTTGGGGGCCGACATTGGCTGTGGCCGCAGCGATCATTGCTATGATGATTGCGCGGGCCTTGCATCCTCCGGGCGGGGCAATTGCCTTGCTGGCGGCACTGGACCCGGTGCCGGTCCTTGATGCCGGTTTTGCCTTTGCGATCGTGCCTGTTGGCCTTCTGACGGCCGCTTTGGTCCTGACGGGCATCATGGTTAACCGGGTCACAGGCCGAAAATACCCGTTCCGCCAATCCGTAGAGACGCCTGTGCAGCCGCAAGAGATCCGCCTGGGTCTCAGAAATGACGAACTGGAGGAGTTGCTGGAGCGCTTCCATCAATCAACCAACATCGGCGTGGCAGACCTGGGGCGGCTGCTTGCCGCCGCAGAGGAGGAAGCCGCGCAGCACCGGTTTGATGGTGTAACCTGCGGCAGCATCATGACGCAGAACCTGATCACGGTGACGCCCGATGTGCCAGCAGCGCAGATTGCGCAGTTGTTCCGCCGCCATTCCGTCAAAAGCCTACCCGTTGTGGACGCCAAGGAAAACTTCGTGGGGCTCATCCTGCAAAGCGATCTGATCGATGCGCTGATACGGGGCGGCGGCCGAAAGTTCCGCCCGCTGCGCCAAGGCAAACTGAGGGCGAATCATGTGATGCAGCCGCCTGCCGGCAGTGTCCCGCATGACCTTCCGGTCGGCACTCTCCTGAACCGGCTTTCGCAGCATGGGGTGCAAACCGTGCCGATAACGAAGGATGGCCGCCTGGCAGGCATTCTCACGCGTACTGATATCATCTGTCTGCTTCTGCGAGGGGCGCAAAACCGATTGGCTGCGTAAGTTAGCCGGCACCATCATGGATTTGCCGACACATCTGCGCAGATCACTGACCTGGGACCAGGGCGCCGAGATGGCACAACACGCCCAGCTCTGGATCGATACAGGCCTCGACATCTACCTCTGCGACCCACAGAGCTCCTGGCAGCGCGGAAGCAACGAGAACACGAATGGTTTGCTTCGCCAGTACTTTCCCCAAGGGAACGGACCTCAACGAACATGGCGCAAAAGAACTGAGCGCCGTTGCCCATGCTCTGAATACGAGGCCACGCAAGACGTTGGGCTGGCAAACGTCGGCGGAGGCACTCGACCGGTCGCTCAAACAGGATATGATGGAACGTGTTGCGACGACTTGTTGAATCCGCCCAGAGTTCGCCCATCAGTATCGAGCGAAGCTCAACGACCGCTTCGTCCGGCGTCCGGCGTCTGGTGTATTGGATCAAGCTGCGGCGAAAGCACGGTTTCGGTTTGGGTCAAATCTCAGCCTTCGAACGACCGGTTTAGCGACGTCGGCTGCATCGCAGCGCGCAGCATGCCGCACCTGCGAACTGATGCTGCGCGAGCGAAGATTCGAAATCGAATGACCGGAAAGTCCGCTCAGCAGACCTTGGCCGTCGGGAAATGCTGCGCGACGCACGAACGACCGCTTCGGTGACGCTGCGCCGCCGCGGGGTCACTTCATCCCAAGGTCGGCAATGGGCCGTTCACCCCATCAAGGTGGCCCTGCTGCCTGGACTTTGCAAAGGTCACTATCTGCGCTTTGCTGACGTTGGTGCGCAGCGCAGCATGTGGGTTTCGTTCGGCCAGGGCTTGAATGGCCGCTTTTGCCCGCTTGGCGCGGAACCTTCGCAGACGCAGCCAAGGTCCGGTTGCCGCCCTTCGTGTCGACCGACGCGAACGGCCCATTGCCGACCTTCGTGCCAGGCGCAGCGGAGGGCCGGTCTCAGCCGATTTTGTGGAAAAACTAACGTTTGCGATCGCAGAAATAGCTGCTCGAAATTCAGCGCGAGCGCCTTTCTGGTCAGGCTTTGCGGGTTTGCTGCGGTGCAGGAAAGATCTTGGCCAGTTTGCGGAGGTTTTGGGCGGTGGCGGCGAGGAGGAATTCGTCATTTGCGCCGCATGGGCCACGCAATCGCAGGCGCCCCAGTCCGAGAATCCGCTTAAGGTGCGCGAAGAGCATCTCAACTTTCTTTCTGAGCTTCATCGCGATCTCGTATTCTTCGGTCTTGGCCAGATCCCGAGCGGCTTGGCGGGCATCTTCGTGCTCTTCACGAGTAATCTTGCGCGCATCAGCATTGGGGCAGCATTTTTGCTTGGACGGGCAGACCTGGCAGACGTCTTTCAAGGCACGATAACGGGCTGTGCCCTTGCCGGTCGGCCCCCGGTTTGGATCGGAATAATTCCGGCGGAACTGCTTGAGCGCGTGACCCTCGGGGCAGATGTATTGGTCATTCTCGGCATCCCATTCGAAGTCCATGCGTGTCCAAGTGCTGTCGGGGCGTGCGGCCTTATCGATTACCGGGATATAGGGGGCGATGTCGCGATCTACGAGCCAGCCGAGCATCGGGCCTGAACCATAGGCGGTATCGGCGATCATCCAGTCAGGGACCAGGCCGAACTTGTCTTTCACCCGTGTTAGCATCGTTTGCGTCGATCCAACCTCAGCTTGCCGGATGGAACGTGTGGGTTCCACATCCAAGATGACACCGTGATCCGTGTCGATCAGATAATTGTCGGAATAACTGAAGAATGCCGGCCCCTTACGCGCCGCAGTCCATTGGCTGGCGGGGTCGGAATGTGAGGTGAACTTCGGCTTTACCTCGCTGGCCGCACCGAATGCCGCCTCATCGAGTGTGTCGAGATACTCGCGAACGGCACGAGGCGCATCCGCTGAATCGATACTTGCCGCGTCCCAATCTTCCTTCGGTGTCGAGTTCTGCTTGTTGGCGTCTGCTTCGATCAGGCTGGCGTCCACTGCCATGCGCTGCCCGCTGGCGAGGCCTTCTTCGATACAGCGGGCTACGGTCGTCTCGAACAGATGGCGTAGCAACTCACTCTCTCGAAAACGGCCATGACGGTTCTTTGAGAAGGTCGAATGGTCAGGAATACGGTCGTTCAGATCGAGCCGACAGAACCAGCGATAGGCAAGGTTCAAATGCACCTCTTCGCAGAGCCGTCGTTCGGATCGGATGCCAAAGCAATAGCCCACCAAAAGCATGCGGATCAACAGCTCGGGATCGACCGATGGACGTCCGGTGTGACTGTAAAAATCCGCCAGATGCGAGCGGATGCTGCTCAGTTCGACGAAGCGATCAATCGACCGCAGCAGGTGATCTTGGGGAACGTGGTCTTCCAACGAGAACTCATAAAACAACGCCGCCTGCGCTTCTTGTCTCGGTCCCAACATCAACCAATCCCCCCGTTCGACAAGAGAATTGAATCAGCAGTTCAGGCCGCAAGCAAGGAAGAGTTTTTCAACAAAATAAGCCCTTTATGGACATTCGTTCTGCACCTGCGTCGGATGAGGCCGCCAGCACGCCAGGCGATTTCCGGAAGTTCGCTGCAGGCGCGAATGCCCCCTTATCAGCAGATGGAAGCGGACATCCAGCAAGGAGCGCGCCCCTCGATGCGGCGCGACTGACACAGGGGGCGGGAAGCAGTCGTTCACTGTGTTTAGGCCGAACGGCAGCAATCCTCAGCCCACGAAGCAAGATGTCACTACTGTAGCGAAGACATATGTGTCCAAGTCCAAGCTAGTTGGCACTCGATCAGGTTGCAAGCTAAGCTACCTCCAGCAGAATGAAGGATTCGCCCCAATGAAATTTGAGGTGCTTAGCATCGACTACGACCAGCGCATTGAGTGCTTCATGGTAAGTGCTCGCGTTGACTATGAGTGGTATCTTGAGAAGACCCAAGGTGCAGAGCACAACCTCTCGATTCAGAGAGATATTATAAAGGGCAGCAAAAATTACAGGACGCTTCGAGCTGACCTTAAAAAAGGCTGCGTTCTTCCTGCGATTGTCATCGCCGCTAAAGATATCGCAGCAGCATCCCTTCAGAAATACAACAAACAACAAGGTTTTCTGGATATCCTCCCGGAAACACGCGATGAGGCGACCAGCGCACTACAGGATGTAAGTCCGGACGATATCTATATTGTTGACGGACTTCAAAGGACGAATGCGCTGAGAGAAGCTCGGGATGACTTATCAGGCGATGAACTCGCGAGCTACCTTGCTAGGTCCCTGCGAGTTGAAATTTGGATCAACATTCCATTCTATTCGTTGGCGTATAGAATGCTTCTGCTAAATGCCGGCCAAAAGCCGATGTCGATGAAGCATCAAATCGATATCCTGTCGAGGGGCCTAATGGAGGACCTTAGACATATCCCCGGTTTGGAAATTTTCACAGTAAAGGATCACAAACGGAGGGTGAACCCTGGACAATTCCATCTTTCAGTTTTGGCCCAAGCCTTTCAGGCCTGGCTTCAGAAGTCGCCCAATGTGGAGATGAGCAATCTAATTGCTGAGCGCCTCGTTGTTGATGATGCGCTCGATTCCTTGGGTTCCGGCATTGGGGCCAGTGGAGATGACGTAAGCGAAGAATCATATCATAATTTTGTGGCGTGGCTTATCGAGTTCGATCAGGCTCTCGGAAGCAAATCTTACAAGTTCTTGGGAAATGACACTGTAGTTCTAGGTATTGCTGCAGCGGTCGGTTTCGCGATCCAAAATGAGGCGCTGAATGACCGAGTGCGACCAGCACTGCAGCGCTTGATTGCAGAAGCAAAACAAGATGTTGAAGATCCTATGGGATTAGAACGTTTCGACGCTCTGCGGAGGAGTATTGATACTAAGAAGAGCAATGTTGGAGAAGCTACGCGAGAGTTCGTGTTCAAGACGTTTCGCGAGTATATAATGCAGGGTGGAGCTAGCAACCTCCGAGACTGCTGGCAGCAACTCGCGACTATGCTATAAAATGGGGATTTTGGAACGTCTGGAGATAGGCGGCGCTGAAGATATAGACCCAGATCGTCCTCTGGAGTTATGTGGTTTGTCGCTTGGTGTTGAAGCGACAGCCGCAGCTATTGAAATAGCTCAATCGACTGCGCCGCCAAGAACGCTTCATATTTTGGACGCTAAGGATATTTTGGTCGACATTTTCGAGCTGCATTCCAATATCGGAGAAGCCACCGCAGTATTCTCCTTTCCAGAAGGTATGGACACACCCTTTCCTACGGCTCTCGAAGTACAATTGGTGTGGGCGATACACGCTGCGAGCGATGGAGATTTGACGAGAATTCTCTCTGGCGGCTGCATTGTGTCTTTGGGTGATCACCCTTTGGTCGAAAAGTTTTCGCGTCTTCTTCAGAAAGTTAATCGCAAAGGTGAGGTTGAGCTTGGATCTCTTTCGCAATACAAGAACGTCCACTCCACCATCCCCGCTGCCGACGCTCTTACTGAAATGGACATGTCTTGCCTTATCGGTTATATTTCGGCGTCTCCGTTAAAGTTTAAGTTCGTGGAACTCTATCGTCTAATGGAGGCAAGGTACCTAAAGAGGGTGCAAGAGGAGTTTAATAGTAACTTTCTATCCGGTCCCAAGATGGCGGTATCGGAAGCGGCTAAAAGCCTTGAGAGTGAGATCTCGCAAATCGGCTTGCTCTCACAAAGGGCACAGCCATACTTTGAGATAATATCTGATATCATCGCCGACGCGCGTGGTAAAAATCGATTTGCAGCGTCTCTTTGCAGGAAATTAAATTCGCAGGGTGGGGACATGAAGTCCCCAAAACACAAGGCAGGTGCAGCTTTTATCTACTATATTCGCTGCGCCATCGTTCATGCCGGGGGCAAAGATTTGATCTTCGAATCTTTTGACGATTCCGGTGAATTGCTTTCAGCCATCATGGATTACATGGAGGAGGCGGCATTCTCCCTTTCTGGGCTAGAGTTTCGAAATTGATCAGCGAACGCTGTCGGTTGAACAATGCTGCGCGATAGAGGGTTGGCCGGTCTGGTGAAGCTGCACCGCTGCACCGGCGGTCGCTTCGAACGGCCGGACTGGGCCGGTCACGTCTTTAGGCCTTTCTGGCAGTTCCGATTTTGCAAAGGTCACTATCTGCGCTTTGCTGACATCTGAGCTGAGCGCGGCATCGCCCTGGTCATCGGAGCCGTTCGAAGGTCCGCTCTCAGGAGGTCGTTCGCGCTTGCAGCAAAGGTATCGCTGCACCTTGCATGAATGTCGTATTCGGGCTGGCTGGCGTCATCTGGCCGCTTGGATCTCGTACGGATTCGCTGAAACCTTGCAGCCGCATCGCGGCAAGTCCGCTGTGAGCCCGAAGTGTCGAGTGCTACGGTCCGTTTCAATGGCGGGATCTGTCAGGGAGCGGGCTCGGCAGAACTGGCCAGCTCCCGAATTGCCCCGCGCGGTTCATACCCGCACGGGGCCATGCTTCAGGTCAGGAAATTCAGAAGGGTTTCGTCAAACCGCTCCGCTTCTTCCAATTGCGGAGTGTGCGCGCTCCGCTCAAAAAGCGCAAAAACCGGCTGGCGGTTTTCCGCGATGAGCGGAAGCCAGGTTTCCAGCGGGGCAACCAGGTGATCATGCCGCCCCATGCAGATCAGAAGCGGGGATTTAATCTCCTGCAGCACTGTGGCGGGATCAAAATCGCGAAACACGCCCCCCCACAAACTGTCGAAAACCGGCATGTTAACGTGGACACCCTGCCAGAGATCCGAGGCATCAAAACATGGGTTAAACCAACTGCGGGCGGCCAGCCCCAGGCACATCCAGATGAACTTCTTTTGCGGTTCAGCTTCGATCTTCGCAGCCATCCACTCCAGATCCTGTGCCAAACGGTGCTTGCGTTCCGGAGCTGCAAGCATATCCCAGATACGCTCCCCATATGCCATGTAAGCTGGCGAATGGCTTGGTCCGGTCGCAACAACAACGGTCTTCCGGACCAGATCCGGTCTGCGGCGGGCGAACTCCAGTGCCATGTAGCCGTGGCCCGAATGTCCCAGCACATCCAGGCGTGAAAGGCCAAGCGCGCTGCACATCGCAGAGATATCACTGGTAATGGTCTCCAGTGAGCAGTCACGCGCCTCGACGCCGCGGTCGGCCTGAGCGAAGCCGCGGTGATCAATGAATATCAGCGTTCTCTTGCTGCGCAGGCCTGCTGAAAATGTGCGTGGATAGAAGACGTGGCTGCCAATGATCAGCAGCGGTTCTCCTTCTCCCTCGATCGAGTAGCCGAGCGTGTAGCCATCCCGGTAGATGCGCCCGTGGACGCTGCCGTAGTTTTCCATCGAAATTTACCCGCAAGAGGTGCCCTCTTGCGCTCCGTTTTAAGCAGATAAACGTTCGGCCGGTCCGCTGCCGGACGGCCGGGAATGATCGGTCTGCAATCTTTGCTAACGGATAAGTTTCATGGAAACCCTGCTGCTGTTTCGGGTCGCTCATATTGCCTGCCTCCTTACCGGTCAAGTCGCTGAGCTTTCCGAACCGGCAGCAATAGGTTGCGGAGGTGTCGTTGCCAGCGATGACGCGAATGTAAGCAAAGTCCGCTTCCCTTCCGTTCGACAGTGGTTGGTGGCTGCATCTGCAGCGAAGGTCTGCTCCCTCCATCGCTCGTGCAGCATGGGACCGTTGCCCAGGCGGCAGATCCCGAGGCTTTGCAAATGTCACAATCTGCGCATCTCTGCCGGTCGTCCAGGACGCAGCGAATGTCGGCAATCCGCCCATTCCGTGGAAAAACACGTGCTCGCTGACGTAGAATTCTGCCCAGTGACGACACCGCAAGCGCCTCTCTTATCAGGCTTTTCGCGAATGCTGCGGTGCAGGAAAGGTCTTGGCCAGTTTCCGGAGGTTTTGGGCGGCTACGGCGAGGAGGAATGGACCGCGTCGCTTCCACGTCCACGATGACGCAATGGTCCGTATCGATCAGGTAGTTGTCGGAATAGCTGAAGAAAGCCGGACCCTTGCGCGCCGCCGTCCACTGGCTGGCCGGGTCGGAATGGGACGTGAACTTGGGCTGGACCTCGCTGGCGGCACCGAAGGCTGCCTCATCCAGGGTGGCGAGATACTCGCGAACGGCCCTTGGCGCGTCGGAGGGATCAATCTGCTTCGCGTCCCACTCCTCTTTGGGCGTCGAGTTCTGCTTGTTGGCATCAGCCTCGATCAGACTGGCATCCACCGCCATGCGCTGTCCGCTGACCAGGCCTTCTTCGATACAGCGGGCTACTGTGGTCTCGAAGAGGTGGCGGAGCAACTCGCTGTCGCGGAAACGCCCGTGCCGGTTCTTAGAGAACGTGGAATGGTCGGGCACTCGGTCGCTGAGGTCCATGCAGCAGAACCACCGATAAGCCAGGTTCAGATGCACCTCCTCGCAGAGTCTCCGCTCTGACCGGATACCGAAGCAATAGCCCACTAGAAGCATCCGGATGAGGAGTTCGGGATCAACCGAAGGCCGCCCGGTATGGCTGTAGAAATCTGCAAGGTAGGTGCGGATCCCGGACAGGTCGACGAACCGATCGATTGAGCGCAGCAGGTGGTTCTGCGGGACATGATCCTCAAGCGAGAACTCGTAGAACAGCGCCGGTTGCGCCTCCTGCCGCGGTCCCATCATCGCCGATCCTCCCATCCTATGAAGGAATTGAGTCAGCCGACGGCCCTTCAATCAAGCGAGAGTTTTCAACGAAATACGCCCTTGGAGCCAGGATAGATCATCATGCAGCGCCGGACATGAGCTATGCCTATAGCCCCTTGAAGCAAACCATTCGCTCCCGAGAGCGATGACGCTTCGTGTATGCAAATCTGGCGTTAAGCCCAGCACCCCAAGAAGCCCCCCGGATGCGTCACACAGGTCTAATCTCGCGCTGATGGCGAGCAAGAAGCGTGACGAGTCTTCTGCCGGAAATCACCTTCTGGCGCTTGAGGTGGATGAGTCCCCGCTCGACCGGGTCGAGGTCAACGTCGTCTCCACAGACGCGAGCAATGCTGTCGGCGTAGACATCTGTTGCTGTTCCGGGCACCTGACAGTTTCTCCCACGCTGATATCGGGCTAGGATCGCAGCGACAGCTTGCGGCGGCTAAATGGTCTTCATCGGAGTTCCCACCGCTTCTAAGCGAGCTCGTGTTCAGGGTCTCACCACCCAAGTCAGCCCCACTGCGCCATGCACAGGTGCATACAGGGAGGGCACAATGGTCCTCCGCCGCTTCATGCCACGAACCGCACATCCCCTTCATACGCGAAAGGCGCCGGAGCGTCTGCCCCGGCGCCTCTATCACCGTTTGTCGGAGAGCAGCCCAAGGGCACCAGGCGATACGTTTCACCCTTGACACCCCTTGCGCAGACTTATGCTTCCGTTTGCGCATTCATCTGCTTTCTCTGACTCTCATCTCCCGCGGATAAATCACCCGCACTTAGAATGGCCGCAGCTGCGGCAGGTCATGCAGCCCTCAACCATCTGCATGTCATATTGACCACAACTCGGGCAGGCCTTGCCGCGCGGCTGGTTCAGGTTCACCACCTGCGCCGTCGGGTCGGTCTTCAGCCCCATGCCCTCGCCTTCGATAAAGCCCGTCTTGATCATATGCGTCTCGATAACGCCGCCGATCGCCGCCAGCATGGAGGGGATGTACTTGCCCTGCATCCAGGCACCGCCCCGCGGATCGAACACGGCCTTCAGCTCCTCGACCACAAAGGACACATCACCGCCGCGCCGGAACACGGCCGAGATCATCCGGGTCAGGGCCAGCGTCCAGGCGTAATGCTCCATGTTCTTGGAGTTAATGAAGACCTCAAAAGGACGACGGTGACCGTTGATGAGAATATCGTTGATGGTCAGATAGATCGCGTGTTCGCTGTCAGGCCACTTGAGCTTGTAAGTATGGCCTTCCAGGCTCTGCGGCCGGTCCAGCGGCTCCGACATGTAGACCACTTCCGCCCCGTTGCCATCCAGACCGCTTTCATGCGGCGCATCGACGCTTTCGCCCGGCGCGGTATCGGCGCTTTCGGAGACCGACAGGACAGAACCGGTGACATCATTGGGACGATAGGTGGTGCAGCCCTTGCAGCCCTGATCCCAGGCCTGCATGTAGACGTCCTTGAAGGCCTCGAAGTCGATATCCTCCGGGCAATTGATGGTCTTGGAGATGGAACTGTCGATCCATTTCTGCGCCGCCGCCTGCATCTTCACGTGATCTGCAGGCGCCAATGTCTGCGCGTTCACGAAATAGTCGGGCAGCTCGGCATCATCGCCGAATTTCTCGCGATACATCTGCACCGCGTAATCCACCACTTCCTCTTCGGTACGCGAGCCGTCCTTCTGCAGCACCTTGCGGGTGTAGGCATAGGCAAACACCGGCTCGATCCCGGAGGAGACATTGCCGGCATAGAGGCTGATGGTGCCGGTGGGGGCGATCGAGGTCAGCAGCGCGTTGCGAATGCCGTGCTCGCGAATGGCCTCGCGCACGTCATCATCCATGTTCATCATGTTGCCCGACGCCAGATAGGCCTCGGCATCGAACAGCGGGAAGGCGCCTTTTTCCTTCGCGAGGTCCACCGACGCCAGATAGGCGGCGCGGGCAATCTGGTGCAGCCAGCGCTCGGTCTGACGCGCCGCCTCGTCGGAGCCATAGCGCAGCCCCAGCATCAGGAGCGCATCCGCGAGGCCAGTCACCCCGAGGCCGATGCGACGCTTGTTCTGGGCTTCCTGTGCCTGCGCCTCCAGCGGGAACTTGGAGACATCGACCACATTGTCCATCATCCGCACGGCGGTGGCGACCAGGGCGTTCAATCCCTCCGGGTCCAGCTCGGCATTCTTGTCGAACGGGTTGGTCACCAGCCGCGCGAGGTTGATCGAGCCCAGCAGACAGGCGCCATAGGGCGGCAGCGGTTGCTCGCCACAGGGGTTGGTGGCGGCGATCTGCTCGACGTAGTTCAGGTTGTTGGCGGCGTTGATCCGGTCGATGAAGATCACCCCCGGCTCGGCATAATCATAGGTCGCCTGCATGATCTTGTTCCACAGATCCCGCGCCTGCACCGTATGATAGACCTTGCCGCCAAAGGTCAGCTCCCAGGGGCCGTCGGCCTTCACCGCATCCATGAACGGATCGGTGACCAACACCGACATGTTGAACATGCGCAGGCGGGCGGGGTCGGATTTGGCGGTGATGAAACTCTCGATATCCGGGTGGTCACAGCGCATGGTGGCCATCATAGCCCCGCGGCGCGAGCCCGCCGACATGATGGTACGGCACATGGCGTCCCAGACATCCATAAAGGACAAAGGTCCGGACGCATCCGCCGCCACACCCTTCACATCAGCGCCACGCGGCCGGATGGTGGAGAAATCATAGCCGATCCCGCCGCCCTGCTGCATGGTCAGGGCCGCCTCTTTCAACATGTCGAAGATGCCGCCCATGCTGTCTGGCACGGTGCCCATCACAAAGCAGTTGAACAATGTCACCTGCCGTGCAGTACCAGCCCCGGCGGTGATCCGACCTGCGGGCAGATACTGGAAATCCTCAAGTGCGGCATAGAATTTCTCCTCCCACACGTCAGGCTTGGCCTCGGCCCGCGCCAAATCGCGGGCAATCCGCCGCCAGCTGTCCTCGACGGTGACGTCGATCGGCGTGCCCTCGGCATCCTTGAAACGATATTTCATGTCCCAGATCTGCTCGGCGATGGGGGCGGCAAAGCGGCTCATATGGCGAATCCCTGTGGTCGGTCGGTGTGCAAACAAGCAGTGTAGATAGCCCGAGAGAGGCCCGCTCTCAACGGTGATTTCCGGACAGTTTAGCATTTTATTCACGAATACACCACAAGACCTTGCCGCCAACACTACGGGAGCTACTATATACAGCTGAAACACTGGACGACTCTGGGGACAAGCTGTGGATAAGCATGTAAACCTCCTGAAGCTTTCGGTCGGCACCGAAAGCGTCGAGGGGCTGATGGGTTGGCAGGCGAGCTATGCGCAACGCTGGGCCGACGGATTGCCGCGCCATGTCACGCGCATGTGGCCGAAACGCGAGGACGAGATTCTCAACGGCGGCTCGATCTACTGGGTTATCAAGGGGATGATCCAGTGCCGCCAGCGTATCCTGCGCATGGATGAGGTGCGAGGCGAGGATGAGATCCGCCGCTGTGCCATCGTGCTCGCCCCAGAGGTGCACCGCACCAACACCGCCCCCAAGCGCCCCTTTCAGGGCTGGCGCTACCTGAAACCTGAGGACACCCCGGCAGACCTGCCCGAGGGGCGCGACCAGGAAGAGGCCCTGCCTGTTGAACTGTCGCAGGCTCTGGCCGAAATTGGGGTGCTCTGAGCCCAAGATCTGAACGCCGCCACTCCGGACCTGCCGTACTTCCTCCCTGAAACTGTCGTGCCAAAAGAAAAGGACTGCGAGAACGCAGCCCTTCATCTTTTCACAAATATCTCGGAGCGCGAGGCAGAGCCTCGCATCCCCCTACCCGTCGAAACGATCCAGCAGCGCCTTCAGCACCGCCTTGTCCTCGGGCGAACATTTGGCCACCCGGCTGCGCCACAGGGTGGCCTGGCTGCGCAACACCAGACCGTCCGACAGGATCTTCAGGTGGTTGGCACGCAGGGTCTCGCCGGTGGAGGTGATATCAGCCACCATCTCGGCGGTCTCGTTCTTCACCGTGCCTTCGGTGGCGCCCTGGCTGTCCACCAACTGGTAATCCGCAACCCCCGCATCGGCGAGGAATTCGCGGATCAGCCGGTGATATTTGGTGGCAATCCGCAACCTGTGGCCATGGGTGCGGCGGAAGGCGGCAGAGACCGCGTCCAGATCCTCCAGCGTGTCCACATCGATCCAGAACTGCGGCACCGCCAGGATCAGGTCCGCTTCACCAAAGCCCATTGGCTCCAGCTCCTCGACCTGCTGTTCCCAGCGCGGCAGCTTCTCATGCACCAGGTCGGTGCCGGTCACCCCGAGATGGATGCGCCCGGCGGCCAGTTCGCGCGGGATCTCGCCCGCCGACAGCAGCACCAGATCGACGCCCTCCACACCCTCGACCGCGCCTGCGTATTCACGATCAGACCCGGTGCGCGACAGGGTGATGCCGCGCTTGGCAAACCAGTCGAAGGTTTTCTCCATCAGCCGTCCCTTGGACGGCACGCCCAGCTTGATGCTCATGTCCGGGCCTCCCCTTCCAGCGTCAGGATCAGATCGGGGCGGATCACGCCGCCCACAGCCGGGATCTCGTCCCCCTGCCCCAACAGCCGCGTCAGCGCGTCATAGCGCCCGCCAGTGGCGATCGGCGGCAGATCCGGGCGGCGCTCGGCGTAAAAGCCAAAGACAAACCCGTCGTAATATTCCATCGAGGTACGCCCATAGGCCGCCTCGAAATCAAGCCGGTCGACGTCGATCCCCCGGGCCCGCAGCGCAGAGGCCCGCGCCTCCAGCCGGTCCAGCGCCGGCAGGATCGACGGCAGGTCCACCGCGATGTCGCGCATCTGCTCCAGCGCATAGGGAATGGTTTCGCGCACCGCCAGCAAGGCTTCGAGTGCGGCCATCTCATGCTCAGCGATCGGCGGCGCAGCGGCATCCCCCCGCAGGGTCTCGATACGGGTGTCGATCTCCGCCGCCCGGCGTTTTCCTATTTCCGGCGCAGAGCCGGTCAAAGGGCCGGAGGTCGACAGCAGTTTCTTGCGGCTCTCGGAGATCGGTGTGCGGCCTGCAAACCGGTCCAGCAGCGCGCGGAACCGGCGTGGTCGCCAGATGTGACGTCGCAACGCCGCCTTGCGCACCTCGGTGGTTTTCAGCCCTTCGACCGCCGCCATCAGGATACCGATGTCGCCAGTCGCGACGCGCAGCTCAAGACCACGTAGCTGCAGGTGAAACAGCGCAAAGACCTCCGCATCCGCATCCGCAGGGTCGGTGCGGTCAAAGACCTCATAGCCGACCTGGACAAATTCATTGGCGCGATCCGGGTCATGCTCCTGCCGGCGGAACACTTCGCCAGCGTAGGTGTAGCGCGCGGGTTCCGCACCGCCTTTCATGTGCATCTCGACCACCGGCAGCGTGTAGTCGGGCCGCAGCATCTGCTCGCCGCGCAGCGCGTCCGAGGTCACATAGGCGCGGGCGCGGATATCCTCGCCATAAAGATCAAGCAGCGTGTCGGCATTCTGCAGCAGAGGCGGGTCCACGACCACGCCCCCCGCCACCTCAAAGCGCTGACGCAACAGCGCCGCGCGGGCTTCGATCTGGGAACGGTTGGGCATAGTCAGCCCTCCTGATCTTTGGCTTGGCTGGCGAGGATGTCACGCACCTTCGCGACCAGCTCCGTGCGGGGCACTTCAAACTGGCTGGGGCGTTCCTTCCACTCTTCCAAGGTGGCGCTTTCAGCGAGTTTGGCCCCGAGGATCAGATCCTTGATCTGGATCACACCGCGCTCCTTTTCGTCGCCGCCTTCGATCACCGCCACCGGTGAATGACGCTTGTCCGCGTACTTCAGTTGGTTGCCAAAGTTCTTCGGATTGCCGAGGTAGACCTCTGCCCGAATGCCCTCAGCGCGCAGTTCGGCAACCATGGACTGATAATCCGCCATCCGGTCGCGATCCATCACCGTCACGACCACCGGGCCGGTCGGCGTGGCCGCCAGACGGCCCTTCTCACGTAGCGCCGCCAGCAGACGGTCAACCCCGATGGACAGACCCACCGCAGGGACTTCCTGACCTGTGAAGCGTTTGACCAACCCGTCATAGCGCCCGCCGCCCGCAACCGAGCCGAACTGGCGTTTGCGGCCCTTCTCATCGAAGATCTCGAAAGTCAGCTCCGCCTCGAACACCGGGCCGGTATAATAGCCAAGCCCGCGCACGATCGAGGGGTCGATCAGGATGCGATCATCGCCATAACCAGCGGCGGCAAACAGCGCGCCCATCTGCTCAAGCTCTGTAATGCCCTCCTGCCCCACCTTGCTGTCGCCGACGGCCGCGCGCAGGTTGGTCATGGTCTCGGCCACGGTGTCGCCCTTCGATGTCAGGAAGGCCAGCACCGGCTCTGCCTGCTGCGGTTCAAGACCCACGCCATCGATATAGGCGCCGGAGGCATCCAGCCGCCCCTTGCCCAGCAGCTCGCGCACGCCGGTCTCGCCCACCTTGTCGAACTTGTCGATGGTGCGCAGTACGTCGTCGCGCTTGGGATCGTCCTCAGCAAGGCCCATGGCCTCCAGCACACCGTTCAGCACCTTACGGTTGTTGACGCGCACCAGATAGTCACCACGCGGAATGCCGACACGTTCCAGCGTGTCCGACAGCATCATGCAGATCTCTGCATCCGCCGCCATCGACGCGGTGCCAACAGTATCGGCATCGCATTGATAGAACTGACGATAGCGGCCCGGACCGGGCTTCTCGTTGCGCCAAACGGGCCCCATCGCGTAGCGGCGATAGGGATTGGGCAGATCGTTACGGTGCTGTGCGTAAACACGCGCGAGGGGCGCGGTCAGGTCATAGCGCAACGCCATCCAGTCGCCCGGCTTGCCCTCGGGGTCGTTCTCATCAGCCTCCTGCCAGGCAAAGACACCGGCGTTGGGGCGATCCACATCGGGCAGGAACTTGCCAAGTGCCTCGACCGTCTCGACGGCGGAGGATTCCAGGGCGTCGAACCCGTAATGATGATAAACCTCCGCAATGGCGGCCAGCATATGCGTGCGCTGGGTCACCTCTTCGCCGAAATAGTCACGGAATCCCTTGGGCGTGATCGCCTTGGGACGGGGCTGCTTCTTGGCTTTGGCCATTGTGGCCTCCTTGCGGGTGGTTCTCTCGGATGAGCGTCTAGCCCAAGGGACCTCTGACAGCAAGGTGCGAGGGTCTGCCCCTGCCCCATGGACGGCGGCCTGCGCCCGCGTTACATCAGCCTCGACACAGGGAGATCCGCGCCATGCAACACCTCGAAGAACAGATCGCCTATCTGACCCGTACCGTGGACGAGTTGAACGGGATCGTGACCACCCAGCAGGCGGACATCGACGTGCTGAAACGCCGGGTGCAGATGCTGATGGAGCGCGAGGCCCAGCGTGAGGCCGAGGGCACCGGCGGCGCCGTGTTCGGGGATGAGCGGCCGCCGCACTATTGACGGCGCGACATGCTGCTGGTCGAGCCACCGCCACCCGGCCTTAAATCACCCGTGGGCGTGGCTTCCTGATCTGTGACCAAGACCCTGTCTGACCCGTGCCCAAGCCCAGCCCCAAGAGCCAGGCTGACGATACCGCACGGCGATTGATCTTGTCATCTGGCGTGAAACTTGGCCATGATTTTAGATAAATTAACTCGATCACAGAAACCGCTGCGCAAGGAGACAAGATCCATGGTGCCCTCCGTTAAAACCCTACTGTCCATTTCGCTGATGGCCAGCCTTCCGATGGTGGCCTTGGCAGATCCGAAACCGCGCAACGCGCGTCCGGCATCTGCGCAGAAAGTCATCAACACCTACTCAGGCAAGACCGACCTCTGGGAACAGGGCTGTCAGGGCGGAATTTACCTGTCCCCAAACAAACGAGCGCGCGCCTGGTGTTCAGAAAACAGCGACAGCATGGCCGCAGGAACTTGGAGCGTCTCTCAGGATGGCACCCTGTGCCAGAACCTCACCTGGTTCTGGTCCGAAGGTGCGAACGTCGGCAGCTCGGTCTCAGAACCTCTTTGCATTCAGCATGTTATCAACTCTTGGGGGGTGATGTATCGTCGCTGGCCGGGCGGATCCGAGTGGTGGCCGATGACCAACTCCAACAGCAGCCTGAGACGCGGCTACGTCTACCAGTCGGATGTTGCGAAGGCCCGCGACAAGATCGGCCTCTAATCTGACGAACTCCTCGGGTCGAGGCCTCCGCCTCGATCCGCATCCGTCAAGGTTTGGGGCGCGACCCATACTGAGCAATGGGTCTGAAATACCTCAGCGGATTGAACGCATCTTCTATCGGCTTGATCGCAGCATTTGCGTGCGGCCATTCAAAGACCAGCGTTGGCTTTAAGCGCAGATCAAAGCGCAAAAGATCAGATAAAACTGATTCTCAGGCCGCGCCGGCGCATCAAAAGCACGGCGACAAACCTCAAAAATAGTCCGGATTGTCGCCGATTAAGACACGATCCATCAGGGGGCCACAAGTTTCTGATAGGCCGGGTCGCCCCCCCTCAGATTTCCTCCACATCCATAACGCCCTCAAGGCTTTTGAGCGCGCCCTTGATTTGCGGATTGATCGGGAACATCTGGCCGAGGTCCATTTCCACATCACCGGGCAGGTTCGGGTCCTGCAGGTAGACATAGATCTCTCCTGGGCTGGCGTTCCTGGCCGCTTTCTTGGCGTCCTCGAGGACCGTGGCCACCGTCGCCACTGCCGCCGCGCTTTCCAGATAGACCCGCAAGCTGGAGCGCCCGGCATCAGCGATCGCGGAGTCCACTGGCCCGGCAGAGCGCATCAGCAACTTCAGCTGGTCGCTCTCCATCGTCGCTTCGGCGGTGATCACCACCTTGGAGCCGGTCTCCAGATGGTCGCGGCTTTTCTCCAGCACATCGGAGAAGATGGTGACCTCATAGGCGCCGGTGGTGTCCGACAGCTGCGCAAAGGCAAAGCGATTGCCGCGTGCGGATTTGCGCTCCTGGCGGCCCGCCACCACGCCGGCCATCTTGGCCATGAACGGGCCGCGCTCAGCCTTGGCCATCACCTCGTCCAGCGTCATCACGTCCTTGCGTTTCAGCGCTGGCATATAGTCATCCAGCGGGTGGCCGGTAAGGTAGAACCCCACCGCCTTGAACTCCTCGGAGAGGCGTTCGGCTGGAAGCCAATCCGGCACGCCTGCCATGCGCGGCTCGGGCAAGTCGTCCCCGGCCTCGCCAAACAACGACACCTGGTTGGAGTTCTTCTGTTCCTGGATGGCCGCGGAATAGCTCACCAGCCCTTCAAGGCTCTCGAACACCCGGCGGCGGTTGCTGTCCAACACGTCAAAGGCCCCGGCCCGTGCCAGCATCTCCAGTGGTCGTTTACCGACCCGTTTCAGGTCCACCCGGCGGGCAAAATCATAAAGCGTCACGAAGGGTTGGTCGCCGCGCGCCTCCACGATCAGGTTCATCGCATCGACGCCGACGTTCTTCAGCGCACCCAGCGCGTAGATCAGCTCTCCCTCGACCACATCGAAGGTGGCAAGCGAGCGGTTGATGTCCGGCGCCGCATAGGGAAGCTTCAGCCCCTTTTTCACTTCCTCGAAATAGACCGACAGTTTTTCCGTCAGGTGGATATCGCAGTTCATGACCCCGGCCATGAACTCCACCGCGTGGTTCGCCTTCAGCCAGGCGGTCTGGTAGGACACCACCGCATAGGCCGCCGCGTGCGATTTGTTGAAGCCGTAGTTGGCGAATTTCTCCAAGAGGTCAAAGACTTCCGAGGCCTTCTTCTTTTCGACGCCATTCTCCGCCGCGCCCTTTTCGAATTTAGGGCGCTCGGCGTCCATCGCCTCCTTGATCTTTTTACCCATGGCGCGGCGCAGCAGGTCGGCGCCGCCAAGCGTATAATTCGCCATCACCTGGGCAATCTGCATCACCTGTTCCTGATAGACGATGATGCCCTGAGTTTCCTCAAGGATATGGTCGATCAGCGGGTGCACCGACTGGATCTTGCGCTGCCCGTTCTTGACCTCGCAATAGACCGGAATGTTCTCCATCGGACCGGGACGATACAGCGCCACCAGCGCCACGATGTCCTCGATACAGTTGGGTTTCATGCGCTTCAGCGCGTCCATCATACCGGTGGATTCCACCTGGAACACCGCCACCGTCTTGGCCCGCGAGTAGAGGTCATAGGTGACATCATCATCCAGCGGAATGGCGTTGATGTGGTTCTCCGCCCCCTCTGCCGGCTCGAACAGCTGCGTGCCCTCGGCGTTGACGTGCAGCGGGCGCCCGGATTTGAAAATCAGTTCCATAGCGTTCTGGATCACGGTCAGCGTCTTCAGCCCGAGGAAGTCGAACTTCACCAGACCGGCCTGCTCCACCCATTTCATATTGAACTGGGTCGCCGGCATGTCGGAGCGCGGATCCTGATAGAGCGGCACCAGCGCATCCAGCGGCCGGTCGCCGATCACCACACCGGCGGCGTGGGTGGAGGCATTGCGCAACAGCCCCTCGACCTGCTGGCCATAGGTCAGGAGCCGGTTCACGACTGGCTCGTTGCGGGCCTCTTCCGCCAGTCGCGGCTCGTCCAGCAGCGCCTTTTCGATCGACACGGGCTTGACGCCCTCGACCGGGATCATCTTTGACAGTCGATCCACCTGACCAAAGGGCATCTGCAGCACCCGGCCAATGTCGCGCACCGCCGCCTTGGACAGCAGCGCACCAAAGGTGATAATCTGCCCCACCTTGTCGCGGCCATATTTCTGCTGCACGTATTTGATCACCTCCTCGCGGCGATCCATGCAGAAGTCGATGTCGAAGTCGGGCATCGAGACCCGTTCGGGGTTGAGGAAGCGTTCGAACAGCAGGCTGTAGCGCAGCGGATCAAGGTCGGTCACGGTCAGCGCATAGGCCACCAGCGAACCCGCACCGGAACCCCGCCCCGGCCCCACCGGAATACCCTGTTCCTTGCCCCATTTGATAAAATCGGCAACGATCAGGAAGTAGCCGGGAAAGCCCATGCCCTCGATGATATCCAGCTCGAAATCGAGCCGTTCCTGATATTTCTCGACCGAAACGGCATGCGGGATCACCGCCAGTCGCTGCTGCAGGCCCTCGTTGGCCTGACGGCGCAGCTCGACCACCTCGTCATCAGCGAACTTCGGCAGGATGGGATCGCGGCGATAGGTCATGAAGGCACAGCGCTGCGCGATCTCAACCGTGTTCTCGATCGCCTCGGGCAGATCGGCAAACAGCGCGATCATCTCTTCCTGGCTCTTGAAGTAATGCTGCGCAGTCAGGCGGCGGCGCGGCTCGGCCTGATCGACATAGGCGCCCTCCGCGATGCAGATCAGCGCATCATGCGCCTCATACATCTCGGTTTTAGGGAAATAGACGTCATTGGTGGCGACCAGCGGAAGCTCCATGGCATAGGCCATCTCCACTTGGCCGCGCTCGGTCAGGGTTTCCGCCTCGGGCTGGCCGTCCTCGCCCGGATGGCGCTGCAGTTCCACATAAAGGCGATCCGGGAACATCCCCTTGAGCCGCTGCAGCAATGCCTCCGCCGCCGGGCGCTGGCCCTGTTGCAACAGCTTGCCCACTGGCCCGTCCGGCCCGCCGGTCAGGCAGATCAGCCCGCCCGCGTTGGCCTCCAGCTCCTCCATCGAGACCTGAGGCAACTGCCCGCCGGTTTTGACATAGAGGCATGAGGAGAGCTTCATCAGATGCTCATAGCCTTCCTCGCTCTGCGCCAAGAGCACCACCGGTGCGGGGAACTTCGGCTTCTCGCCCGGCTCGCTCTTCTCGAATGTCAGATCGACCTGGCAGCCGACGATCGGCTGAATGCCCGCCCCCGACAGCGACACCGAGAATTCGAGCGCCGCGAACATTGAATTGGTGTCGGTGACCGCAATCGCTGGCATGTTGTGACTTTTGCACAGATCAGGCAGTTTTTTCAGCCGCACGGCCCCCTCTAGCAGGGAGTATTCCGTATGGGTGCGCAGGTGAATGAATCGGGGAGAAGCTGTCATGGCGCGACCCTACTCGCGCCCGTTGCCGCAGGAAAGATCAGATCGCATGGTAACCGACCGTCGCGTATGCAGTTCTGCCCAACCTATGCCAAAGCGATGCGCGCCACGCGCTGGCGCGTCACCGAGACGTCTTCGAGGCCATGGATTATGCCAGCAAATCAGGTTCGATCAACCAGATCAGACACTGTAGTATGCAAAACAACACTGGGAAAGGTGGTGGGTCGTGTGCGGCTCGAACTCCCGACATCTTCGGTGCAAACGAAGAACCTTGAGGCCAAGGTACTGTTTTTGGCCCAAGGCACGGCTTTGAAACATAAATCGCTTTAGGGATTCACTGTGTGAATTCAGCATGATAGCTGGGCGACATGAGCAGTTGGGCGCCTACGAAGTACAAAACCAGGAACTGGCCTTCGTACAACACAGCGCTGAAGCAACGCGCATCGCTGTCGTTTTGGTTTGATCCGGAGATGACCTGGACGCAACCGCCAACGGGCAACCGTGGGCGACAGCAAGAGTTCAGCGACGCGGCCATCCAGACCTGTCTGACGCTAAAAGTGCTATTTGGCTTGCCGCTGCGGCAAACCACGGGTTTCGTCGAAAGCCTGTTGCGGTTGGTTGGGTTGGACCGGGCAGGGCCCGATTTCAGCACCCTTTTGCCGCCGTCAACAGACACTGAACGTGAGCCTGCCGTATCGCGGTGCTACCGGCCCTCTGCACCTGCTCATCGACAGCACGGGCATCAAATCCGAGGGCGAAGGGGAATGGAACGCGCGCAAGCATGGCTGCCCCAAACGGCGCATTTGGCGCAAGATACATATAGGGATCGACGAGGAAACGCTGGAGGTGCGTGCAGTCGAGGTCACCACCAGCAATGTCGATGACGCCCCCATGCTCCCAGAATTACTCAACCAGATCCCGCCTGATCAGAACATCGGATCAGTGACCGCAGATGGGCCTATGACACGCGCAAATGCCATGACGCGATTGCCGCTCGAAATGCCCACGCCGTCATACCTCCGTGCAAAAACGCCAAACCGTGGAAGCCCACGAGCGCCGGGGCCGTCACCCGAAACGAGGTGGTGCGTGCATCCCGCTATCTTGGCAAGGCATTGTGGCGAAGGTGGAGCGGATACCACCGCCGAAGCCGTGTCGAGACCAAGATGAACTGCGTCAAGCTTCTCGGCCAATCCCTGATGTCGAGAGACTTCGACCGGCAGGTCGCAGAAATCCAGGTCCGTATCGCCGTCCTGAACCGCTACACCGCTCTTGGCATACCCGTCACAGAGACCGTAGGATAAATCCGTCCGGGAAAGGCGAACTCCGGCCTTTAGATGATTTGTGCAACAAAGCCGATATCTTGCTAGGTCGTGTTGACAAAAGGGATTCACATCCGCTCGCGGGCGTGATTCAAGCTGGTATCTGTAATGGAGACCAA
>NZ_JAWJBP010000025.1:0-34407 GCF_046535935.1 Tritonibacter sp. SIMBA_163 | reverse complement strand
TGCTGTGCTGTGCTGTGCTGTGCTGTGCTGTGCTGTGCTGTGCTGTGCTGTGCTGTGCTGTGCTGTGCTGTGCTGTGAGATCATGGCCGACGGGCACCACGCGATCAATCCATCAATACTACACAAGCTAGACCATACCGCCCGCAACCTGCGCATGATGATACTCGCCCCAATGCTCTCCGTCCTAGTCCTGCACAAAAAAGCACCCCGGGCGGGTCTCCCGGGGTGCTTCGTCAGGGGGCTGAGATCTGCGAGTTAGCGCACGACGAACTCCGCATGCAGCGCCCCTGCAGCCTTGAGGCTTTTCAGGATGTCGATCATGTCGCGCGGGGATACACCCAGTGCATTCAGACCAGCCACTACCTCAGACAAAGAGGTCGTCTCGCGGACTTCGGCGAGTTGTATTCCCTCTTCTTCCTCCAATGCGGCACCGGTGCGCGGCACTACCACGGTTTCACCATCGGCAAAGGGGTTGGGCTGAGAAACCAGCGGCGCTTCTTCTACACGCAGTGTCAGGTTGCCCTGGGCCACGGCTACATGAGAGATACGCACGTCGCTGCCCATGACAATGGTGCCAGAACTTTGATCCACCACGACACGCGCCTTGCGCTGCGGCTCTACCAACACGTTCTCCATGCGGCCAACCGCATGGGCGGTCGAACGTGCGTTGGTGCGCTGGATATTGACCTCAACCGTACCGGAATCACGCATCACTGCAACATTGCGACCAAACTCGCTATTGATTGCACTTTCGATGCGGCCTGCAGTCGTGAAATCCGGCTCTCGCAAGGCCAACCGCATGGAATCGAGCGAAGACAGGTCAAAATCGATCTCTCGCTCGACCCGCGCGCCCGACGGGATGACGCCGGACGTCGGCACGCCCTTTGTCACGGTTGCGGCCTCACCTTCGGCCACCGCACCGCCGGCTAGGATCGTGCCCTGCGCCACTGCATAAATTTGCCCATCGGCTGCGTTGAGTGGCGTCATGATCAATGTCCCGCCCAAAAGGCTGCTGGAATCACCGATCGCAGACACCGTCGCATCAATCGTTCCGCCCACCCGCGCGAAGGGCGGCAGGGACGCTGTTACAAACACGGCCGCCACGTTTTTGGGTCGGAACTGCTCGCCACTCACGTTGACGCCGAGGCGTTCGAGGATATTCGTCATGATCTCTTCGGTGAATGGTGAATTGCGCAAACCATCCCCGGTACCATTCAGACCAACCACGAGGCCATAGCCCACCAGATCGTTGCCTCGGACCCCGTCAAATTCGACTAGGTCCTTGAGGCGGATTGCATTGGCCTGCGCCAGAGTCGGCAGCAACAGACATGTCATCAGGATATGAAGGAGTTTGCGCATCACATGTAGTTCAACAGGTTAAGTTGCGAGGACCGCACGGTAATCGAGTAGAGCGCTTCCAGCTGGAACTGGACCTCCTCAACGCGACTGGCGGTTTCAGCAGGATCGGCCAGGATCAGATCATTGAGGGTCGTGGCCATGGATGTGAAAGCGGCGGTATTGCGGGTCTGTGTTTCCTCGATCCGCGCCTGAATGAAGCCAAGATCGGACTGCACATCCGTCAGGCTGGTCTGCGCATTCATCAGTTCAGTGCCAGCCCGCGCCACCAGAGCCGAAGATTCCACCGTGGACAGATGGCCAAGATAATCCTGACTGCCCAGCGCCCCAAGTGCGAAGCTTTTCATGGCCTGTTTCAGACGCTCATCGTCGGCACGAAGGGCAAAGTTGACTTCTTCATTTACGCCGATCCGCACGGCGCTCATGTTGTCGGTCGAACCGTTATACATGATCGCATCGAACCCCGCAGGATCCGCGAACCAGTCCTGCACCGCCTGGACGATATCATCCTCGTCCGTCAGCGCGCCGACTTCAGCAACCAGTGCTGTCATCATGGTGTCCGCACTTTCCAGCGGCGATGTGCTGGTGTCGGTACCGGCAAACAGGCTTCGTCCGGACAGCTGACCATTCAAATTAGAGATCGCCTCCTTCAGATAGGTCATCGATTGAGAGGCCAGCTCCTGCGCGGTGGTGTCATTGGCCGTACTGGACAACGAAAGGATATCCGCACCGAGGTTCAACGCATTGTCATTGATCCGTTCGAGGTAGTCCTGCGCAGTAGAAGAAAATAGCGCGGCCTCTTGCGCTGCGACCTTGTAACTGTCCATTTTCGAAATTGAACGCTCGAGATCCGCAACAAACCCCAGATCACCGCCAAGGCGTGCCGGCAGGTTCGACGAAACGCCCGTACTCATTTCCTGGGTCAGCGTGTCCAGGGTCTTGTTCAATTCTACCGAACGACCGCGCAGAAACAGAAACTGCGCCATATCACCAAAAGATTGCACATTCATAGCTTAGAGCCTCATCAGTTCCTGCATCATTTCATCGATCGCCTGGATCATCCGGGCGTTCGCGGCATAGACCGTTTCGACCATCATCAGCGTTTGAAGTTCCGAGTCGGTATCAACGCCCTGCTCCAATTCGCGAGCCTGGATGTCGGAATAGATGGCCGACGAGAAAGCCAGTTGCTGCTCCGCCCAAGTGTTTTCCTGGGTGAAATTGGTCATCAGGTTCGCAGCGATCGAATAAGCGCTGTAGTCACCAGACCCCAACCCGGGCGACGAGATCGTATTTGTTGCATCCAGTGCGGCGCCGTAGTTGTTGAGGATCGTTGTATCCCCACGATTGCCGATCACTGCCGCATTCAGACCGTCACGCAAGCGCCAGGTTTCTGCATCACCACTCATGGCGATGACGCTGTTGATCTCTATCCGATTGGCGATACCCAATTCGTTCGTATTGTCATAGTAGGCCGCGTTATCGGTAAATATGCCCGGGTCTGTGGCACCAAGCGTGGGATCCACAGTCGGATCCTGGAAACGCTCAATCAGATCGCCCGCCATTGTGTCCAGATCGTTCTGCGCCTGTACCGCAGCAACATCCCGAACATGGAATTGCGCCGCGAGACTGCCGCCACCGATTTTGCCGTCGATGGATGTATCGATGGACCTGCCATCAATCTCCAGACCTGACAGCTGCCCATTGCCGATGGACATGTAAGGCGTGACCAGAGACGTCTTATTGAAGGAGAACTCAGCGACAGAGCCACCGTCGATCAGCTTGATACCTGACGTGGTGTAAAGAGCAGTCTGATTGTTATCCCGCTGATACACCTGCACCGGGATGACCTCGTTGATGGAGTCAATCAGGTTATCACGCCGATCTTGAAGGCCAGACGGATCCTGGCCGCGGATCTCCGCAGCAAGAATTTTCTTGTTGATCTCGTTGAGGTTCTCAAGGTCCGTTTCCAGACCATTGACTAGAGCGTTGATGGAACCTTCGGCCTTGTTTCTCAAGGTCGCAACACCATCCGCCGCATCCCGAATGGACATCGCCAGTTCTTCAGCCTGCATCGACAGATCATTGAGACGCGCGTCCGAGTCCGGCAAGGAGGTCGCCTCGATCAGGGCGGTCTCCATATCCGTCAGTCGTTGCGCAACCGAGTAGGCATCATTCACTGTCCCTACCCGATCGGAAACCTGTGCATAGAAGCTGGAGGTGACCGAGTTGGAAGCGTGAGTTGCCTCTGCCAACCGTACGCTCTTTTGAATAGCAGGGTCGATCATGCGCTGCACCGACCCGATGCTCACGCCGCCGGCTGCACCGTTCGAGCTGAGATTCAAAGTGCGGCGATAGTACCCTTCAGTCAGGGCGTTCGCGAGATTGTCTGACACCACCGACGTCGACCTGCTGGCCGCCGTGATACCGGTCATCGCGCTATTAAGGGCGGTCGAAAGAGACATCCCAGATCACCTTCTGTGATTACATATTATCATTTGAAAGCGCTGATTTTATCAGCGCTTAATGTTTGTGGTTTCCTGCAGCATCTCATCGACGGTCTGAATGACCTTCGCGTTGGAGGAATAGGCGCGCTGTGTTTGAATCATAGAGGTCAATTCAGTCGCGACATCGGTTGCCGACTCTTCCTGGCGGTACGCAGCCACGGTTCCAGTCGGTCCGGTGCCCGCATCCCAAAGGTAGAACGCACCACTGTCAGGCGACGGCATGAAAGTCTGACTGTCGAGAGACCTCATCCCGTTTGCGTTCGGCATGTCAGCAAGAGGAATTTGATAGACAACACGGCTGCTGCCATTTTCGTAAAGAGCATGCACAAGCCCGCCCTCATCGACCTCAACACCGGCAAAGCTGGCAGCCTCATAGCCGTCCTTCTCAATGGTAGCAGCAGAGAATGCGCTCGAGAGCTGGGTCATCACACCGATTTCAACCTCGATCGGCCCGCTGTCGGTGGTCACGATGATGGTACCGGAAGCGGGATCATACGCACCGCCGGTGGTCGTGGCGACAGTGTCGAGCGTGCCCTTGCCGGTTGCGGAGTCGTCAAATGTCAGAGTGTATTGCCCGACAACTGTACCCGTCGCACCATCGGTGAGGGTCATTGACCATTCGTTGTCGTTCACACCCGTTGGCGTGTAAACGATATCCAGATCCTGCTGACCGCCCAGGTTGTCGAAGTACTGAATGGTATTCTCTTCAGCATCACCCGCAGCCCCGGTCACTGCGCTCTCAGCTGGCAAATTGACGCCAAGGCTCACCGCTGTCGTCGGCGCTGCGCTCAACTGTGAAGTATCGAATTTGATCGCCTCAAGCGGATCATCGGTGTCACGAGCAACGGTGGGAATTGAGCCATCCGCATCAGCTGGCCAACCCAAGAGCACAAGCCCAGACGACGTCGTCAGATAGCCTTCCTCATTGGTCCGAAAGGAACCGGAAGTGGTCAAGAGCATGTTCGGATCACCGCCCGCTTCCACCTCAGCGAGGCTTGCGACGGGGATAAAACCTTTTCCGTCAACAGCAAGGTCGGTGGAGTTGTTGGTGGAGATCAGGGAACTGCGCTCGTCAATCATGCGCGTGTTGCCGACAGAGACCCCACCCGCGGCGTAGGTGCCGCCGGACTGCGAGATGACCATCGATTCAAATGAGGTCACTACGCGCTTGTAGCCGGCGGTCGAGGAATTCGCGATATTATCTGAAATGGCCGCCAGGCGGCTGGAGTTCGCGGCAAGCCCGGCTACGCCAGCATTCAGCGAAGAGGAAATGGTCATTAGATACGCCTTTCTGCTGCATCTTGAGTTTTTTCTCGCTGTCAGGATTAGCGCGCTTGTACTTAACGCGCGGCTAACAGATAAAATCCTATCTATCTGCTAGCCGCTTTTGCCTTTGTTTTATGGGCGATTACTTCCGCAGAAGGGTGATGCTGATGCGATTGTTCCGCGCAGCCATCGGATTCTGGGAGGCAAGGTCGCGATCTGCGTAGCCGGTCACGCGGGAGATTCGCTTGGATTTCATACCGCCCGTCTCCAGCAGCTCCCGGGTCGCATTGGCACGGGCGTGAGAGAGGGCCCAGACCGGGTTGTTGGCGATGACCACAGGGGTCGAGGCCACATGCCCACCGATCGCCACGTCATTCTCGACCGCAGCCGTAACCCGAGCCACCATCCGCAGCAGATCGCGCATCATTACGTTCGGACGTTCCGTACCGGTTTCGAACAGCTTGGCATCGTCGGTCTCAAAGAGTTCGATGATCAAACCTTCATCTGTCACTCGGGTCACGATATGGCGCGCCATATCAATGCTGACCATGCTTTCGCCCCCGCGTCCCATCAGCTCTTCTTCGATTTTGCGGAAGCTCGCCTCTTCGGCCTCGTCATTCTGCTGGCTGTCGGCGACACCGGAGTCACCCTGCGCCCGAGACGCATCTGTCGGATTTTCCTTCGTCGCGCCAATGCCGTTCTGAGGTTTCACATCCTCAGTGAACATGGTGTCGCCCTGAAAGGCGCCATTACCACCGCCGGATACGCGGCTCAGCGGAATGGACGGTGAAAAATAGTCCGCCAAACCCTTGCGTTGTTTTTCCGTTGTCGCGTTCAAAAGCCACATGAGAAGAAAGAACGCCATCATCGCCGTAACGAAGTCGGCATAGGCCACTTTCCATGCGCCGCCGTGGTGACCATCGCCACCGACAACCTTTTTCCGCTTGATAATAATAGGAGCTACGTTGCTCTGAGCAGTCATGTTCCCACCACCTTTTCTGTTCACCCAAAACCGGGATACAGAGGGGTTCCTTAACCAGGTCTTAACAGATAAAATTGGCCCCAGTAACACACCTAAACGTATGGTTTCCAAGGCAAAATTGAGGCCATCCTGGCTTTTCGAGGGAAGACTTGTGGCAGGCTGCGGGCGGTAATGTGGCCCCTTTGCGGCGGGAGCCGAGGCGGGTCAAATTCCCGCCTCCTTTGCCGCCATCACAGCAGCATGTCACCATACGATTCGCGGAGCTTGTTCTTCTGAACCTTGCCGGTTCCACCGAGCGGCAGAGCCTCCACGAACACCACGGCGTCCGGGACCTGCCACGAGGCGACCCTGCCATCATAGTGTTTAAGAAGCTCTACCTCCGTAAGCGTATCATCAGATTTTACCGCAATCAGTACCGGGCGTTCGTCCCACTTGGGGTGACGGGCCGCGATCGCCGCTGCCTGAGCAACGCCCGGATGCGACATGGCGATGTCCTCCAGCTCCACCGTGGAAATCCATTCACCGCCCGACTTGATGATATCCTTGGAGCGATCCCGAATGATCATATAACCGTCGGCATCGATGGTCGCGACGTCGCCGGTGTCGAACCAACCGTCCTCGGTGAGCGCCGGCTGCTCCTGTCCGAAGTAGGTATCAACGATCCAGTGCCCCCGGATCTGCAACTCCCCCTGCGTCTTGCCATCCTCGGGCAGTGCTGCACCCGTTTCATCGACGATGCGCAGCTCCACGCCAAAGGGCGGACGGCCCTGCCCTTCGCGGATCGCGCCTTTCTCGGCATCGCTCAGCGCGTGGTGCTTTTGCAGGAGTTGATTCAGGGTCCCAAGCGGGCTGGTCTCGGTCATGCCCCAGGCGTGTATCAGTTCCACCCCGTAGGTGTCGCGGAAGGTGGGGATCATCACTGTCGGCAAGGCGGAGCCGCCGACCACCGTGCGTTCCAGGCTCGGAATTGTGCTGCCCGTGGCTTTCAGCGCCTGCAGCAGCCCCATCCAGATCGTCGGCACCCCCAGAGCGATGGTCACCTCCTCGGCATCAATCAGTCTCACCAGGCTTTCGCCATCAAGGTTCGGCCCCGGCAGCACCAGCTTGGCCCCCACCGCGGCGGTGATATAGGGCACCCCCCAGGCATTTACGTGGAACATCGGCACCACCGCCATCACGCTGTCACGCGCCGCCAGCGCCAGCCCATCGGGCTGGTTGCCGCCCAGCGAGTGCAGCACGGTGGAGCGATGGGTATAGAGCACACCCTTCGGATTGCCAGTGGTGCCTGAGGTGTAGCACAGGCTGGAGGGGGCGTTCTCGTCCAGATCAGGCCAGCTATAGTCACCGCTCTCTGCGGCCAGCAGGCCGTCGTAGAACAGCAGCCCGTCGATCTGCGCGGCGGCTTCGGCGTCTTCCGGCCCCATCAGCACCACGTGGCGCAGCTTTGGCAGATGTGCTCTGAGCTGGGCCACGGCAGGGACAAAGGTCGCGTCGATGAACAGCACCTCGTCCTCGGCGTGGTTGATGATGTAGATCAGCTGCTCGGGCTTCAGACGCGGGTTCAGCGTGTGGCAGACATAGCCCGCACCCGCGACACCAAAATAGATCTCCAGGTGACGGCGGTTGTTCCAGGCGATCGTGCCGCAGCGGGTGCCCGGTTTCAGGCCGAGCCTGTCCAGTGCCGCCGCCAGTTTTCGCGCATTGCTGGCGACATTGCCCCAGGTCGTATGCTCGACGCCGCCGGTTGTCTCGACCGAGGCCACGGTGGTGCCGGCATGGTACTTGCCCGCATGTTCGATCAGCGAACTGATGGTCAGCGGTCGCGTCATCATCTTGCCCAGCATGGGGTCTCCTCCTTGTTGTTCTGTGTTGCCTGTTGTGTCAGGGCCCGTCGCGCGCAGGCGCCGGGCGGCCCAGGATCATGTCGGCAGCCTTTTCGGCGATCATGATCGTGGGCGCGTTGGTGTTGCCGCCAATGAGACGCGGCATGACCGAGGCGTCAACCACCCGCAGGTTCCTGAGGCCGCGCACCCGTAGCTCCGGACCGACCACAGCTTGCGCGTCGGTGCCCATCCGGCAGCTGCCCACCGGGTGATAAATAGTGTCGGCGCGGGCGCGGATATGACCTTCCAGCGCGGCGTCATCGGGTTCGGCATCAATGAACAGCTCCTTTGCCAGATAGTCGGCCAGCGGGGCTTGCTCCATGATCCGACGGGTGAGGCGCACGCCCCGCATCAGACCGTCTAGATCGTCGCGCTCTGCCAGAAATTGCGGGTCGATCACCGGAGCCGCCAGCGGATCGGCAGAGGCTAACGATACGCTGCCTCTGGATTTGGGCCGCAACAGGCAGACATGGCAGCTGACGCCATGGCCAAGATGCAGCTTGCGGGCATGATCATCGACGATCGAAATCACAAAATGCAGCTGGACGTCGGGACGATCCAGTTCAGGCATGGTCTTCAAGAACGCCGCTCCTTCGGCGAAAGGCGTGGCGATCATGCTGCGCCCGGTCCGGCGCCATTCCATAACCTCCCGCAGCAGCTTGGCCCCAGCGGCCAGCGAAATACCAAAGTTGTCCTTGTCCCGCGTCTTGTAGGCGAGGGTAAAATCAAGGTGGTCCTGCAGGTTCTGCCCCACGCCGGGAAGGTCGTGCCGGACCTCGATCCCATGCGGTTGCAGATCCTGCGCACGGCCCACACCAGAGAGTTGCAATAGCTGCGGCGAGTTGAACGCACCGCCACAGAGCAGGACCTCACAGCGCGCGCTCACAGTTTTGGTCGTCCTGCCCTGCCTGAATTCGACGCAGGTGGCGGTCTTGTTCTCAAACAGGATTCTTGTGGCCTGCGCCCGGGTCAGCACGGTCAAATTCGGACGTCCCATCACCGGGTGTAGATAGCCCGCCGCCGCCGAGCAGCGCTCCCCGTTGCGGGCGGGATCGTGGAACTGGGTCACCTGGTAGTGGCCTATCCCCTCGTTGTCGCCACGGTTGAAATCTTGCGTCCGGCGGATCTGCAGCGCTTCACCGGCCTGAACAAAAGCCTCGGTGACCAGACGGGGCGCTTTCTGCTGACTGACCTGCAGCGGACCCTGCTCCCCATGCAAGGCATCGTCGCCCAGCTCGTTGTTCTCGGCCCGGCGGAAATAGGGCAGCACATCCTGCCAGCTCCAGCCGGGGCAGCCGAGGTCGGCCCATTCGTCATAGTCCTGCGCATGGCCGCGTACATAGAGCATGGCGTTGATCGCGCTCGACCCGCCCAGCGCCTTGCCCCGGGGCTGATAGCCGCGCCGCCCGTTCAAACCGGCCTGCGGCACGGTCTCAAACCCCCAGTTGTTGATCTTCGGGCGCCCCGGCAGCATGGCGACAACCGCTGCTGGCACCCTTACCAGAAGGCCGTCGCCCTTCCCGCCCGCCTCCAGCAGACAGACCGAGGTTGCGGGATCTTCAGAGAGGCGCGCCGCCAGCACCGATCCTGCAGATCCACCGCCGACAATCACGTAGTCGAACTCCATGACATTCCTCCTCCGCCACGCGGCACACAGCTGCATCTCCCCTGCGCTGATCAGCACGCAGAAGGTGTGCCCTGTCCACTTTTACGGTGCGTCAGGGAACCGAACCCTCCACAACCACTGTTTGGAAAACTTGAAATCCACACAGGGGCGCTTTCCACGTTTGGCTACAATTCCACTGAAAACCATGCCTCCCACTGTCTACGAGAGGTTCACATCAGAACGATAGCTTAACTTATTCTCGATATAAAAATGACATCGAAACTGTACATGAGACTCGCGATGCCCATGAGTATCTCCATCCGTACCGCAATCCTGTCCATCGTCGGACTGGCGGCCCTTATCATGTTTTCCCTGATCGGCCTGTCCTTTTACACACACGATGCGCGCGACGGCCACCAGACTGAAATCGAAAAAATTCAGGAACTGGATGCGACGATCGTGCAGCTGGAACTGGCATTCTTGCAGGCACGCCGAGCGGAAAAGGACTTTCTCCTGCGCTTGGGCGACGCCGATGTCGCGCGGCACGCGGATGTCATTGCACATCTGAACGAGACACTGCTTTCTGCACAAACACAGTTGGGCGAGCTCAATGGGTTGGACCAGTCCGCGGCAGATCTAACGGCTCTTCAAACCGCCGTGACCGCCTATGCGACCAGCTTTGCCGATGTTGTGGAGAGCAACAGGGCGCTCGGCTTTGATGAGACAACCGGACTACAGGGACAATTGCGTAAGGCAGTTCACGAGGTCGAGGAAAGCCTGAAGAATACAAGCTATCCGGAAATGCAGGTAAAGATGCTGATGATGCGCCGGCATGAAAAAGATTTCATAATGCGGCAGAACACAAAATACCTGGACCGGCTAAACGCACGGGTTGACGAATTCCGCAACTTCCCGACCTCCTACTATGATAGCGCGGACCAACAGGCGGAAATCGAGCAGCTCCTGACCCACTATCAGGATAGCTTCAGCGCCTATGTCAAAGAGACCCTCAGCGCAAAACAGCTGACCGAAACATTGTCTGATCGATATGCTGCAGCAGAACCGATCCTTGCCGGGATTTTGCAAAATATACATCAGCGTCGAGAAGAGGTCGTCATCACCTCAAAGGCGGCGCAACAGGTTCTGGTGCAACGCGCGGCGGTCGCAGGTTTGATTGGGCTTGCCATATTCGTGACGCTAGCCTTTACCCTCGCTCAGAAGATTGCGAAGCCCTTGCTGCGCGTGCAAACAGTTCTGGAAAAAATGCTGGCTGGACAATTCGACGAGGAGACCCCTCGATCCGCCATCAGAGAAGTGAAGGCTGTCTGCAAAGCAATCGAGAACTTTCGGAAGGGACAGCAGGAAAAGGACCGTCTTTCTACCGAAATTTCCAAAGTCATAAGCGCCTGTGCGGAAGGGGATTTCTCACTGCGCATTCCGATAGAGGATGACAGCGGGGACTTCGCCGTGCTTGGCCATGGGGTCAACGCGATCGGCGACGTGGTAGAACGAGGTCTTGGCGATGTGCGGTTCACGATCAATGCCCTATCTCAGGGTGACCTGACAGAACGCATGCCGGACAACCACAAAGGCGTGTTCTCGGAAATATCAAGCGCAGTGGACGAATTGAGCCAGACACTTACCGGGGTGATCAAGCAACTTGCCGAAAGCAGCGTCACACTGAACCACACGGCCAACGAAATCGCATCCGCTTCGCTGGATGCCTCCAAACGGGGTGAGGACTCTGCCGCATCTCTGGAGGAGACTTCAGGTGCGATGCAGGTATTGAGCGATGCCGTGAAAGGCACGGCGTCCAATTCAAAGCAAGCGCATGCCTTTGTACAGGACGCACAAAATCGGGTGAACTCCACGCTTGTCGTAGCTGAGGAAACCACCGCCTCGATCAACCGAATTCGCGAGGCTTCCGAGGCCATCAGCAAGATCACCGATATGATCGAGGGCGTGTCGTTCCAGACAAACCTCTTGGCGCTGAATGCGGGTGTCGAAGCCGCACGCGCCGGCGAAGCAGGCGCGGGATTTGCAGTCGTTGCATCTGAAGTGCGAGCTTTGGCGCAGCGCTCTGCCGATGCCACCGAGGAAATCAACCAGTTGATCCGTCATAGTTCCAACGAGGTGACCCAAGGCGTGGAGCTTGTCAGCCGCACCGGCATAGAGCTGAACGCCATCAAGGAAACGGTCACGAACATGGTGACGATGGTGGACCAGATCGCGGCCGCCACTGTGGATCAGTCAAGCAGCCTGACAGAGGTCAATTCCGCAGTGACCCAGCTTGATCAGAGTTCGCAGCAAAACGCTGCCATGCTCGAAGAAACAGCAGCATCAGCACAATTGTTGCGCAACGAAGCCGCAAAACTCGTGGCATCCGTCAAACGCTTCAAGATCGAACAGGATACGCCGCGTTCTGCTGGTGCCGACCAAGGTTGGGATGAGATGCACCGCTCCGACAAGGTCGCCTGAAGGGCGCAGCGCTACTCAGCAACATGCATCAACGGCGCGGGGGCGGACCTATCTTCAAGGACCGGCCCCTCCAGTCTGAGACTATGCCCCTCCAGAACACCGTCCACCCGATAGTAGCGGCACAGGACATCTCTGGTCAAAACCGCGGCAGGCTCTCCCTCCGCGACCAGAGCGCCATCACACATCAAATGCACATAGTCACAGTAGCGCGCAGCGATACCGAGGTCATGAAATGATACGATGGCGGTACGTCCTCGCCGCTTCACCTCATCGAGCAAGCGCAGCTGGTAATGCAGATCCAGATGGTTGGTTGGCTCGTCCAGCACATAGACTTCGGGATCACAGGCCAGAAGCTGCGCGAAGTAACATCGCTGCAATTCCCCGCCGGACAGGCTCTCGGCATCCTGCTCCGCCTTGTCGGCCAGTCCCACCAGCTGCAATGCGTCCTCTGTCGCGCGTCCCCGGTCTCGGGCGGTCATTGCGCGCATGGTCAGCCCGATTTCCACGATATCAGCCGGCGTCAACCCGGACAGTAAGCCACCGCCCTGCACCAATGCGCCAACGCGTCGGGACCATGCCGCTGGGCTGAAACCCTGCTGCGGCTGGCCATCCAGCAGGACTTCGCCTGCCTGCGGCTGCAACGCGCGGTAGAGTGCCCGCAATACGGTGGTCTTGCCCGCCCCGTTTGGCCCCAGCAGCCCATGGAAACGACCACGACCGACCGACAGTGACAGGTTGCTCACGTAGGGCAGACCTCCAACCGCAATGGAGAGATCGCGAATTTCAAGGATGGGATCAGCGGACACGTGACATACCTCGCAATATGTAGATGAACGGCGGCGCCGCCAGCAAAGCCAGCAGGACCCCAAGCGGAAGCTCTTCCGGGGCCAGCACAACCCGGCAGGCCAAGTCGACAAGGATCAAGGTCACCGCCCCCAACACCATTGCCTGAGGAATCAAAACTCGGTGACGGGCGCCCACCAGCAAACGTCCCATATGGGGCAGGATCAAGCCGACAAACCCAACGATACCCGCAACCGCGACAGCCACACCTGTCAGAGCGACGGTAATGAGAAAAACAAGGACGCGCATACGTCCCACATGCACCCCAAGCGACAGCGCACGCTCATCACCGAGAAGTGTGGCATCCAGTTTTGACGTCGTGAAGAGGGCCAAAGCCAGGGACACAAGCAACACCGCAAACAACAGCGGAAGTTCCTGCCAATCGGTCCCTGCAGCGGTTCCCATCAACCAGCCCATGGCGTTGCGAGTCGCGTGGGGATCACCGACATAGAGGAAAAACGCGGTCAATGCCTGGAACATCAGGGACACGGCAACTCCCGCCAAGATCACCACCAACGGGTCGAGAGACCTCCCGCGCCGTGTGGATAGGCCGATGGTCAACAGGAACGCGGATGCCGCGCCCAGAAATGCAATCAACGGCAACCCAAGCGTCGTCGTGATACTGGCTGGAAACCAGATGATCGCACCCACAGCCGCCGCCGACGCACCGGAGGACAACCCCATCAGGTACGGGTCGGCCATAGGATTGCGCAGCGCCGTCTGCATCAACACCCCCGCAAGCGTCAGCCCCGCACCAATCATGCCAACCGCCAGTACACGTGGGACACGCCACTGCCAGATGATCAGAGACAGACCGCGCGGGGCGTCCTCGCTCCGCATGAGAATCGCCAACCGCTCGCTCCATGAGATCTCAGCCGTCCCCCATAGGATACCGGCCGCCATCGCGAGGAACAACGCAACGACGGACAGCGGCAGCAACAGTGGCGATCCCCGTGACACTTACTTCAACCCGGCGAGTTGGCGGTTCACGGTCTCGACCCCATCAACAAATCGCATGCCCAGCAGGGTTTCGGAAAAGGGCACGGTCACGAAGCGCCCTTCTTTCACCGCCCGAAGCTCACTCAGTACCGGATCGGTCTCCATATGCGCACGCTTGTCCGCAGCCGTGGACCAATCCGCTTCGATTAACAGGATCACATCCGGGTCGGCCGCCATCACACGCTCCCACGACAAGTCCACCCAAGTACCAGGCACATCGGCGCTGATACTCTCGAGCCCGGTCAGCTTGGCCAGCAGCGCAGGGCCACCGCAGCACCCGATCGAAAACGGCGTATCGGTGCCGCTATCATAGATGAATGCCGTTTGTTCCGCGCCTGCCGGGTCCTCCTGCACCTCATCGAGACGTGCCTTCAGCCCCGTTACAAGCTCTTCAGCACGGGCTTCGACCGCGAACAGCTTTCCGACAGTTTCGATGTCATGAAAGATCGGCTCGACCGTCAGCGGAACATCCTTCGGGTGTTTGACCTTGCAGGAGGCATCCACAAGATAGGTCCCGATACCCAGCCCGTGCCACTTCTCTGCGCCGCCCAAGTTGTCCTCGGAAAACGCTGACCCAAATCCTGCAAAGAGAAAGTCTGGTTCTTTCGCCAACACCACCTCGGCGGCGGGGTATTTCTCTGCCAGCACGGGGACACTGTTATACGCGGCCCGCCATTGCTCCGGAATTGCGTCGTCCATATAGGCCGTGCCGACCAGAGATTCCTCAAGGCCCAGGGCCAACATGACTTCTGTAGCCTGCTGGTTCAGGGTTATGGCCCGGGATGGCACGCTTTCAAACGTATGAGACACGCCGCAGCTTTCGACTTTGATAGGGTCAGCGTGTGCGGCGGAAGCAAAAAGACCAAGCGGCAGCAGCAGGCTACGCAGTTTCATGGGAGACTCCAGTTTGATGGAAAATAAGTGATTCAAGCCTGCCACCGCGCGCAAGAACGGTGGCGACAAAATTCTGAATGTCCGCACGGTCCGCCATGCGATACCAGTCCCCACGCGGGTAGTGCACGATCACCGGGCCGGCGTTGCAGGGAAAAACACAGCCCGTCGTGGTGACGAGACAACTGTCCGCAAGCCCTGCCCGACGGATTTCGACTTTCAGGACGTCGGCGAGGTTTGGGGCGTCTTTCACGTGACAGCGAGGCCCCGTGCAGACCAACAAGTGGTGCTGATGAGCTGGCGGCAGGTCCCAGCCCTTGCCTCTTTCCCCCTGTGGCTTCGCAGAAATTCGGCGCATTGGCAGCTCAGCCCGGGCGACTGCAGTGATCACGCCCATGTCACTTTCTGGGCTGGCAGAGAAATACAGCTCGGGCACTGGCAGGTCCTGCCGGGCAAGCCATGCGCCTGCAGCCCCGGGAAGCCATTTCTCCAATGACTGCGAAAACGGCAACCCCACGGGCCGCAGATCAATTCGTGTTGCGCCGCGTGCGCACAATTCATCAAGAGCAGACCAGAGGCCCGCTCCTTCCGCTTCCAGCCGGATCGCCAATGCAGGACCCGCAGTTGCGCCTTCGAGCTTTTGTGCCAACATGGCAAAGCGTTGCGCGCTCACATAGGTGGCGGAAATCAGGTAAAGATACGCGTGCATACCAACCTCCTGACAGGAGACGGGTCGCTGCGGTTCATAAGACCTTTGGCATCTGTCATCACGTCCTCCGCAGGCCCACCGCCCGCTTGGTTTACAGTCGTGATGGCAGGTCTCCTGACTTGCGGATCATTGCGCTCTCGTCCCTTCCCGATCCCGGTGGATCAGTGGTGCGTGACGGGGCACTTGCCGCTTACAGTTGCGGGGGCAGTTTCGGATTTGGCGCCTCTGGGCTCCTCCTCACCGAATTCCCTTTTCATCCCACTTGCCTTTGGCGTCGGGGAACCATCGCCCCTCTCTTGCGTCAGCAGCGCAATCCCTGTCAAGCGGCATGGCGAAACTGTCGTCGTTGCTTCAGACTGCATGATCACGCGAAAATATATATGCCACGTGCGCCGAGATAGACCATTCGATCACTTCCCGGGAGAAGGTCTCGTGCACAGATAGTGGTATGGAGCCTGTTCTTGACGGTCTTGTTTGCGCAATAGGTCCTGCCCAATGCCGTCTGCCTGCCGGGTCATGCCGGTTACCGCGGCAACGCCGCCTTGTCTTCGGCGCACTGCGCGACCTTGCGGCGAACGGTTTGGATCATCTTAAGAAATGGCTCTTTGGACACCGGCTTTGCCAATACCTCATCCATGCCCGCCGACAGGTAGTGAGCAGATTGCTCCGGCATCGTATTCGCGGTCACAGCCACAATAAACCCGGGTTCGCGCCCGCCTGCCTGCTCCAGAGAACGGATCCGTCGAGTGGTCTCGACCCCATCCATTCCAGGCATTTGAATATCCATCAAGATGATATCGAACGCCAGATCCCGCGCCAGTTCGATTGCTTCTGCTCCACTTGAGACGGATTGAACCCGGCAGGATGATGAGGACAGGAACTTTTCCAAAATGAACCTGTTTGTCTTGTTGTCGTCGACCACCAGAACATCCATCACGGGCATAACGGGCAATACATCTGAGAACGCGTCAGGGCGGTTTTCGAGATCCAAGATATCATCTGCCGGGATCAAGGGCAGTCTGATTTCGAATACCGCACCCTTCGTAGCGGAAGGAGCCAGCCGCAATTCCCCCCCCATCAGATGACAAAGCTCTCGGGAGATTGAAAGCCCCAGGCCAGTGCCACCGAATTTTCGCGTATCACTGCTATCGGCCTAACGAAACGGCTGGAAGATCGCATCACGAGCCTCGTCGGGCACCCCAGGCCCGGTATCGCTGACACGCACCAATAGGGTCATGCCATCGTCAATGGCTGTGGCGCTTATCAAAACCTGTCCGACTTCGGTAAACTTGACGGCGTTTGAAACGAGGTTGTGCAGTACTTGTCGAAACCGGTGAACATCCCCGTTGATAACCTTGGGCAAGCTGTCCTCGATGTCGATGCTCAACGTCAATCCCTTCTCGCCCGCCGTTGCCGCGAACAGGGAGCCTGCGCCCTTGACGATGTCTCGCAGAACGAAGGGGCTGTTTTCCAGCACCATCTGCTCTGCTTCGATTTTGGACAGATCGAGCACATCCCCGATCGTTGTGAGCAGAACTTGCCCAGAGCCTTCGATGACCTTCAGGTATTCCTGCTGCTCGTTATCCAACACAGTGTCGCTCAATACCGATACCATCCCCAGCACGCCATTCAGTGGTGTGCGTATTTCATGGCTGACATTGGCGAGGAAATTGGTCTTTGCGCGGTTTGCTGCCTCCGCATGTGCCAGCGCTTCACGAAGCGCCTCAGCGGAACGTTCTCTCTCGGTGATGTCGACAAGAGAAACCAGCCAACCCAGTAACGGCGTCTTGGTTTGGATCGGACTCTCGATCAAAGCCGTGCGTAAATCGAAGACATGCCCGCCGAGCCTAATCGGCTTGAGGCATTGGATTTCACCTGTCTTGCAGAGGTCGCTCAACATCGGCCCAACTTGGTCTAGCTGGTCGAGGGTCATCCCCTGATGCAAAATTGGCTCCCTGAACACATTCCTTGCCGCAGGGTTTGCGTCCGCAAGGCGTCCATCCGCGTCCATCAGGATCACTGGGTCGCGAGTGGCATAGAACATGAGGGTCCGCCCCTGAGATGCGGTGTCCATCATGGAATTGTTCACGAGAAGCCAGCTCAGCGCTATGAGCGAAACTGCAAATGTGAAGGGAGTCGGATCGAAGCCGAAAACAGTTAAATCCCACGCAATATAGGACAGGTTTGCCGCCATCGGCGCCGCGGTGATGATGATCAATGCCGCCAAAAATGGGCGGATCACATTCTTTGCTCTCAGAAAAGCAAACGCGAGCACCCCTAAAGCAATCACGAGAAATATATAGAGACCCGCGGCAACAACAAAAAACAAAGGCCCATGATCAAATTCGACATAGGTGTATGCCCCCTCGGTCACAAGCCGAGTATCCACACCATAGAGTAGATGTGTCTGTGCGTTCGTGAGAGCAATCGCGCTGACCAAAATGGGCGGCGACATATAGGCAAAAAGCCGGAGCGTTCGCCTTCTTTCGCGTGTGTTTGAGGTGTAATCGCAGACAAAGAATGTCCATGCGACCGGCAGCACGACGATCCCCGGCCAAGCCGCCAGAGACCATCCAATTTTGCAGGTTTCGCCCGGTGAGGCCAAGTCTAAAACAACGGTAAAAAGCCACCACAACATCGCGGTCAAGGTCAGAACAAAGGCCAGTTGCCCTGCGAATGAGTTGTTTCGTGTGATCCGAAACAGCACAACAGAACACACCACCCATAGGGCAGCTGCAGAGCCAGAGGCCAGATTCATTTCCAAGTTTAAAAGGCAGGTCATAATCTACCTTGCCAAATCAAGTCTACAGAATGTAACGCGCGATACTTGAGTCACATTGGAGCTTTTTGGGTTAAAATGCGAGTACTGCGTAACCGTCACAAAAAACAAACGAACGTGCGCAGAATGTGAGAGAATTGCTACCGTTCGGTTAACTGGACCCGATTCCTAGATTTCAAAATCTCTTCATATTCTCGCTAGGGCGCCTATCGGACTCTTTCTGACCTGACCGCGTCTAAGGCCTATTTGCAACGAACGCTCGACGCCGTTTCATTTTGACGGGCCATTCATGAAACGCATGCAGCGCGATGGACGAGGTTCACACCGAACAGATTGGATTGATCGACGGCCTACGACGAATTCTTGGCAGAGTTCTGTGAATCTGGCTTGAAGGGTTCGACCGATGCGTTTAAACGGGCTGGCGCTTCGCCTCAATAGCTCAGCTGGTAGAGCAGGTCCTTCGTAAGGACAAGGTCGGGGGTTCGAGTCCCTCTTGAGGCACCACCCACCCTTTCAGCTGTGGTCGGGAACACTCAAATATCCGTAAAATATGGTTATTCACGAAGCGATGCGGCTGCCGCTTGCCTATGAAGCGTAAAAATGCGCATGTTGTTACGCATATTTTCCGCATTTAGAGCGTGGTGCGTAATTCATGGCGACGTTTCGCAAAACCAAGACAGGCTGGCGGGCCGAGGTAGCCAGGGCGGGTGTGCGCGCCAGCAAGGTATTTCCATCCAAGAGGGAAGCGCAAGATTGGGCCAGCCGCAAGGAATATGAGATCCTGAACGGGTCGAAGATCTCGGCGAAGATGAAACTGCGTGATCTTTTTGAGCGGTACGCCCGTGAAGTGAGCTCGAAGAAGCGCGGATATAAATGGGAAGCGCTCCGGTTGAACCGATGGGGCCAATATGACCTTGGCGACAAGAGCCTCTCCGAACTCTCGCCTGCAGATTTCGCCGCGTGGCGTGACTCCCGGTTGCAAAAGGTGGCGCCCTCGACAGTGCGGCGAGAAATGACCCTCATGGGGTCTGTGTTCTCCGTGGCTCGGCGGGAATGGGGATTGATAGGGGATTCGCCTCTGACCGATGTGCGCAAGCCGCAAGAAGCAACTGCGCGGGACCGTCTGCCGACGAGCGCGGAGCTCGAGCGGCTTGAGCTTTCCGCAGGCAATGACCTCAACAATGCGACGGCACGCGCGTTTCACGCATTTTTGTTTGCCGGAGAAACAGCAATGCGTGCCGGTGAAATCGTCGGCATGAAGTGGGAGCACATCGACCTCGAGCGCCGGGTTGTGGATCTGCCCATGACCAAGAACGGGACCTCACGCCAAGTCCCGCTTTCACGCCGCGCCGTGGAGCTGCTGGAAGTGCTGCCAGAATCCGATCCCGTGTTTGCACTCGATTCACGGCAGTTAGACGTTCTGTGGCGCAAAGTAAGGGATCGAGCCGCGGTTGAGGGGCTGACGTTTCACGATTCACGGCATTGGGCGATCACGCAGCTCGCCAAGAAACTCGATGTGATGGATTTGGCGCGGATGGTTGGGCATCGAAACGTAAATCAGCTTCTGACCTACTACAACGAGAGCGCCGAAGACCTGGCGAAGCGGCTTGATCACTGATCGACGGTTGTTTCATCGATCAAAGATTGTGAGGCATTAGCGGTTGTGGTCACAAGCAATCTAGACCTGCGTACTCGCCGACTGGTAGTCCTGATATCGGGGAAGGTGCCAGTCATGTCCGGTTTGTGCCCTGCTCAAAGGTCAACTGGGCGCAGAAGCGGGTCTTGGCCAGGCTATACCGTTGGACGGCCGGTGCCTGCAGATTGTACCATTTGCAGAGTACTGGGATCTGCTATCCAGATTTAGGCCCCATGCCGCACGAGCATGGAGGGAGCAGACCTTCGCCGCAGGTGTAGCCACCAACCATCATCGAAAGGAGGGGCGCGGGACAAATCGCCGATTCACTTTGTTTGCCCCAATACCGGCTTCCGTACCGAGAGCTGGCACCAAGCCCGACGCGGCCTTGGGCTACTCCATGCTCGATGCAGCGACCGAGACGGCTGTAGGTCAAGGCGAGCACCAAATTTTTCACAGTGACCGGCAGGAGAATTTTCGCTGACTGTGCTGGCTCGAGCGAAGCAAGGCTGCAAAGTCCGTTCGCTTGACGTAACGAAAGGCATGTTCACATAACAGCTCCGCCTCAGAAATTTTGTTCGGCCAGCTGGAGATCGAGCTCTTCTACGCGAGAAGGCATAGGGCTTTCATATACGGCCAGTTCATAGGCAAGGTCCATGCGTACATCTGGTGGCACAACGAGACGCGCATCAAGTTTAAACCAGGCGGATGCATTTCGACCGCGTCTCTTGTACGCCTTGGCCTCGTGCCGCGAAACTAGCACAAATTTTCCTTCGCACCTCCAGGGGTCAAGTCCGCGCCGAGATCAACAGACTGTTGGACATACAGCATGAGGTGGCGCTATGTAAATATTTGAGCAAATCATGAGAAATCTCGCCCAATCAGGCAGAGACGGAAAGGGGCTGAAATTTGGGAACTAGTAAAGAGGCCTTCCGTTTCGTCGACCTCTTCGCTGGGCTGGGTGGCTTCCACGTCGCCCTGGATGAGTTGGAGGGGCGTGGTGTGTTCGCTGCAGAGAGAGAGCCCAAACTGAAGGCTCTATACAAGGTCAATTTCGGCGTCGGCGCTTGGGGTGATCTTAACGAGTTGCACAGCGACGAAATCATAGCCCGCAACGTGCCCGATCACCACGTCCTTACCGCGGGTTTTCCGTGCCAACCGTTCTCTAAAGCAGGAGACCAGTTGGGCTTTAAAGACACAAATCAGGGTAATCTCTTCTTCAAGGTGCATGACATTTTGCGAGTCAAGCGGCCACAATACTTCATCTTGGAGAATGTGCCCAACATCCTCAAACACGACGGTGGCCGCACCAAGATTACGATCATTCGCTTGTTGGAGGAGTTGGGCTACACCGTCGACGTAGAGCACTTCTCGCCTCACGATTTCGGCATTCCTCAGGTGCGAGACCGCGCATACTTCGTAGGATCACTCCAAGGCCTCGATCATTTCGAGTGGCCCGCGAAGCGTAAGGATCCAACTGAAATCCAATGGGTACTGCGCGACCAAGGGCATTCCAAGCGCGCCATCCCGAAACAGACGCTGCGTGCCATCGACATGTGGGGCGATTTCTTACGCCGCTCGCCAGCTTCGTTGAAGCTGCCTTCTTTCCCGATATGGTCGATGGAGTTTGGAGCAACCTATCCCTACTTCGACGAGACCCCAGCAGGGGTCTGGGCTCGCAGACCTATGCGGGGTCTTAGCCGCATGGGTGTCAAGGGCAGTTTTGGTCAGTCCCTTGATTGTTCACTCGACGAACAAATTGCGCGGATACCAAGCCACGCTAACCGCCTAGGTGACACGAATTTCCCAAAGTGGAAGCAGACCTTTATCAGGCAAAATCGCGAATTCTACGAGGCCAACTCCCACTGGATCGATCCCTGGATTGCGCAATGGAACCCGCAAAGCTTCCCGTCTAGCTTCCAGAAGATGGAGTGGAACGCGCAAGGAGAGGACCGCGTCATCGACAACTTCGTGTTACAGGTGCGCGCGTCGGGACTACGTGTCAAGCGGCCCACTACCTCCCCAAGTCTCATATCCTTCACGCAGACCCAAGTGCCTATCCTCGGTGCTAACCTGGCCGGCGAACGTCGTTACATGACTCCAGCCGAATGCGCTGAACTTCAGAGCCTCGGAGGTATCCAGTTGCCCGCGTCCGACATCGACGCGTACAGGGCCTTAGGGAATGCAGTGAACGCTCGCGTTGTTAAAGCAATCGCCGAACGGTTGTTGTGCGGGCTCATCCGGCCGACGCCGAGCATCACCTCTGACTTCGAAATACTACGAGCTGCTGAATGACTGATCACATCGAGCACGAAAACGACTTCGACGAGGAAGATCCGCGGGGCCTCTTCCTCGAGAGCATCGCCGAAGGGTTGGCAACTCTCTCCGAGGCTTCTGACACGCCGAACGGCGTTGATCCAGTTTCGTCAATTTTCAGCAGCGGTGACGTCGACTTCACCTCTGATGCGTGGATGAACAAACTGGCTGAGGTTCAAGGCTGGCTGAGCCTGAGCGAGGACCTCCCGCTCACGGGCGGTGATCCATTCCTTCAGGCACTAATCGTTGAATTCAAACTTGAACCCACCGACCTCCTTGCTGCGGAAGGCGCTCACCCACCGCTGAGTCTCCGTGCGCTCGAACGCCTGAACGAGCGGGTAGAGGCAGCCGGTCGACTACAACGAAATTTTTTTGAAGAACTTGAGGCCAATGGCACTAGCCGCGGAGCCGCTACCCAGTTGTGGGCTGACGCGTGGGCCGAGATCGACGCGGGCGAGGAAGCGGTGACCCCAGAGCCGATCACGGCAAAGGCCGACGTATGGCCGATCTATCAATTAACCATGAGACCGCCCAACCTAACGCCGTCGTACCAGCGTGGTGATGTATGGGCTAACAGCGACCGTCAGTCCCTGCTGGAGTCCATCCTTCGTGGCGTCCCTTTGCCATCCATCATTTTGCTGCGGACCGGGCCTTCTACACCTCATGAGGTCGTTGACGGCAAGCAGAGGCTCACTGCCATCCTTCGGTTCGTGGGAAAGCACCCTGTTGCAAAGAAGAAGGTGGCGGAGGTCACCGCTCGGCACAAAGATAAGAAGTTCAATGATGAAGGACGTCTTGATGACCAGGGTAAGAGGGATCTGACCGATCTTTTCAACGAAGATTACCCCGCGTTCCGCCGTGCGTGGAAAGCGTTAGAAGGTAGCCCACTCAAATCCACAGATGAGAACGAATATTACTTTCCATTCAAACTGCGAACGACCGGAGACGGCGGGTTGGTTGGCTCCTACCTTGAGCCTCTCCGCGGAAAGTACTACACGCAGATTAAGGCGCAAGTGATCGATGTCGCCGCTGAGCAAACCACCGTCGAGTACTTGTTTGAGGGTACTGCACAATACAAGATTCCCGTCATCGAATATACAAAGGCGAGTCAAGCCCAGATCCATGAGGTCTTTCGCCTTTACAACAAGCAGGGCGTACACCTGAATGCGGAAGAGATCCGTAACGCGGTCTACCACGAGGTCGAACTAACCCGCGCGACCCTTGCCGCAGCCGGCGACGCCGACCCGAACATTGACGTCGCCCAAATCGCTGAATCTCTGGCCGGTATCCGCGATCTTGACCACCTTGGTGAGGCGCTGACGGACTACGGTTTTGGGGGCACCCGCTACAAGCGTACTAAGGTTCTTGCTTGGGTCATCTCGGTCCTGGTGCATGACAGCAGAGAGGTCACCAAAGAGGGCGTCAAAGAGAAAGACTTGGCATCGACGAGCCGAAACATCGACCAGTTGTTGATCGCGATTCAGAAAAATAAGTCGCACCCGCTAGCCGACTCATCGACGTTGACCCAGCTGTTCTCGCTGCTGCTAAGAGCTGTCGAACTTCACTCATCGCACGATGAGTTGTGGTCGGATCACTTCAAGGATGGCGGCAAGGGCGCTAAGTGGCAGGAGCTCCAACTCGTAGGTTCCCTCGTCGGTATTGCCATGGCGTTGGCGGCCTCGCCAGACGATATTGAGGACCGCATCGAGGCCAATGCAGATGCTATCCGAACGGCGAGCGAGGAATCCGAGGACTGGCAACGCCCTGAAAAGACGCAGACCAAAACCCAGTGGGATTACATCGCCAAGATTACCAAAAGTCTTCTCGAACTATTGGATATAGACCCTGATGAAGCGGCTCAGGCTGTACGTCAGCAGTTTGGAACCTCCGGATACGCGTCGTTGCAGCGGATGCGCATCAAACCGAAAAGTTAAGAGCGGTGAAAGTAAACTCCCCACTCGTCGAGCACGTCTACTTCAATCCACCCTCTCCCAAAGAAGCGGACTCGTGGTGGGAGAGGTACAAGGCTCAACTCGTCGGATTGACTGACACAGCGCGTGCCTCTGTCGAAGCGGACTCCCGCTACATTCTGCAGCGCGGAATATTGGCAGCCGACACTACGAAGCTTGAAGAGTGGTCATCCAGCCGATCGCGCACGGGCCTCGTCATGGGCTCTGTCCAGTCTGGTAAGACCGCTTCTATGCTGGGTGTCTCAGCCTTGGCTATCGACCACGGCCTTGACATCATCGTCGTACTCGCCGGTACCAGTCTTTCCTTGTGGCGCCAGACCTATGAGAGGCTGGTGCAGCAGTTGGACTCGGGTGAGGAAAATGCACAGAAGATTAAGCGCCGCCTGTTATGTCCTAAGCGTGGCATTGCTCTGTCAGAACAGACCCACCCTCTAAGAACCACCTACCGTTTGCCGACGGCAGAGGTTCGGACACGGCTGAAACAGGGCAGACCTCTTATCATCGTGGCGATGAAGCAGACTGACCATCTGCATGCGTTGGGGGCAAGCCTTCGCGACAATGTTTTTAAAGAAGTTAAGGAGCTTGGTCGCCCGGTTCACATGCTCGTACTTGACGATGAGGCTGACGATGGCTCGATTCTCGATGCCGTCGTTGAGTCTTCGCAGGACCCCATTTACGGCAATCTAAAGCAGATCCCACGTGCGATCGCCAACCTCTGGGATCCTCCCCAAGGGTCGCCTGAAGATCTGTTCTCAACCTACATCGCTTACACTGCGACACCCCAGGCCAACCTCCTCCAGGAGGATCACAACCCCTTGGCGCCACGAGACTTCCTGATCTCTCTTCGCACGCCACTCGATGTCGGCCATCCAGTCGATACAATCAACCCTGGCAATCTCGATGCCCCTCGCTCATCGACTTACCCCGAGGCGGCTGGGATCCGTTCTTACTACACCGGCGGTGAGGTATTCTACCGCCGCGCAGAGGCGGCCAAACTGTGCGTGCCCACCACCGACTCGGTGCAACAGGACCTCGCCGACGCCGTCCGAGCGTTCTTGGTGGCGGGTGCGATCCGTCTAAACCGTTCTGGCAGGCTCGGCCCAACGTCCGCACTCGCAAAGCAGTTCGACACGAAGGAAGAAGCCCTCGCTAACGCGACTTCGCCCCACTCGATGTTGTATCACCCTTCTGCGGCAATTCAGCATCACTTCCTGGGTGCTGAGGACCTTCTGATCTGGGCGGGAGTTAGGGATCGAGCGACGGCTCGAAATATGCTCGAAGCAGGAGATACCAGGCTTCCGCACACGTTGGTGGAACAACTACTGGCAGACCCCGCCCCGTGGGCGCAATGGCTTGAAAAATACCGCAACTCCGCCAGAGTAATCGAGGGGGAGTTCGACGTCCTGCCACCGGCAAGTTTCCCGGACTGGCAGACGGTGGAAGACCTTTTGGTCAGGGAAGTGATCCCCGGAACCAGGATCGCTGTGGTCAACAGTGATCCTAACGCTGATGATCGCCCGACCTACGCACCGGTCCAAGATACAGACACCGGAAAATGGAGAGCAGCCCGTGACCTCTGCACGATCTTCGTCTCAGGGAATGTCATGGCCCGGGGGCTGACGCTGGAAGGGATGACCACGGCGTTGTTTCAGCGTTCATCGGCCAATCCGCTGGCAGACACCCAGATGCAGATGCAACGCTGGTTCGGCTACCGCGGGTCATATATCGAGCTGTGCCGCGTCTTTGCATCCAGCGACCAGCTCTCCCTCTTCCGTGACTATCACGATGTCGATGAAGCGGTTCGAACAGCCATCACCGAGCGCATGATGGGCGACGCCCCTAAACCTACCGTCTTGCAGGGGCTCAATTTCGAAGCCACAGGAAAGATCGCAGGCGTGGGGAATCTTCCACTATCACCAGGCGCACGCCCCTTCATTACAGTCATCAATGATAGCGGGCAGCAGGATCCCAATGCACAAATCGTGGCTGGACTCTTCGCCCGGCCATCCAGCGACCTCACTGTCGCCAAAGTGCTGCGGGGTCGGATCCTAGATGCTCCGCTCGAACTGACCGAGGCCGCCGACGTCTTGGATCGCCTCACTTTCGCGGATTACCGACCTGGGAGCGAGGGGTTTCACGCAGACATCTGGCGTGGTATCGAAGCCCGCGCAAACGCGGTCGCCACACTGGCCGATGCACCTCTCTACCGCCCTCCGGTGAGGAAAGGTAGGGGAGACCAGCCAAGGCGGGCCTGTCCTTATGCCATCGCCGCCTACCTTAGGCTTTGGTCGGCCAGCCTCACTCGGTCGATCACAGGCCTATTTGTCACCGGTCAGCCCGGTGATCGATGGTCCTACGCCGACCTGGCGCGCAAGAACGCTGAGCAGCCACGGTTTTGGGTCGGCATTCGTTACGGAGATGGCGCCACCATATCCAAAGGTCCGCTGACACGTCTCCCATTTAACATACGCGCTACCACAAAGAGGGTGACCGGAGGCGAACTCAAGACCACTTGGGGTGCGAGTGACCCCAACGCCGGCCCGAACCAGTATCGCGGAGATGTCTACTTCGACTACTACCATCGTTCCGCTAACGTGCCGTCGAACGACAACACTGGGTGGCGACCCAGCGGCTCCGACGGTCAAATTCTCTTCTACGTCAATCAACATTCAGACGACAAACACCCCACGGTCGCGGTTGGTGTCTGTCTCCCTGCGGGAGGTCCGGAGCAGTTTTCAGCCACCCGCGCTGGGGCGACCATCGTTTAGGAGGAACCCCCATGACCACCTACGAAGCAGTCCTGAAACAGATCAACGTCGTTCCAGCCGGCGCAATCGGAGATGACCGAGCCATAACTTGGTTGACTGATGCGAAGGTGGTCGGGATCGCTCGGAATAGTCGCGGCCACTTGGAACTGTTCCTTGCAGGCGACGAGTTAAGGCCTCGGACCGGCACAGTGAAGGCTGCGATGCGCTACCACTCCTGGCACCGTGACAGCCTGCCTCCGCTGAACGCCAACCGCATTTGCTTACCCGCGCTGGGGCATTTCGACCAGGTAGGCGCATTTATTGCCGCAGAACTGCTGCGCGAGAAGGCTGACGTTGATTTGGAGCGCGCCTTTGCCGTCACCGAGCCGCTGATCGAACTCGCCATTAATCGTATGGAGATCTCCGAGAACGCGATCCTCGGTCTCGTCGGGGAACTGCTCCTACTCGACGCTCTTTGTCGCCGCGCTGCCGATCCTCAGGTCGGGCCAATCGTTCAGGCTTGGGATGGCTGGCGCCGCTCGGCAAGGGACTTCACATGGGAAGGCACGGGCGTAGAGATAAAAACCACTACTCGCACCACCTCAAGTCACGCTGTCCATGGCGTCCACCAAATCGAACCTACCCCTGTCAGTGATGACGACACAGGTGAAGCGCGCCTTTTCCTCGTAAGCATCGGTCTGTGCGAAGCAGATCTCAATGCGTCTGGATTGTCGATCCCTTCCTTGGTGGAGAGCATTATTGGGCGCCTCAACGCCACCGGGGCGAGGGGTTTGGTCGACGAATTCCTAAAGCGCGTGTCTGTGTATGGTGCGGAGTCGGGCGTTGGATACGAGCATGCCTCGATGGTCAACGAGGCACCGTTCACGACTACATTTAGCGTGACCTTTGTTCGCGGGTACGACATGACAGACTCGGCCGTCCAGGTCCTGCGGCGCGATGACCTCATCACGCATCAGCATGTGGATGCCCAGTCAGTCACCTTCCGCGTGGAACTTCCCGCGACGATCAGTTTGGACAACCCCATTGTAGGCGCCAGACGCGTCGTGGGCGCGATCCTGAGACTGGACAGTTAGGGACGCGTAATACTGACCTCCGAAGGATAGGTTGGCCTTGGTTTGAATAGCCGACACGCGCACGGCTAACGTCAATTGGTTCGATGATGTACGTCGGCTATGACCTGCCCGTTAAAGCTGACAGCATGGCCCGTACACAACGTTAATGCTTGGAGACGCATCTGCGGTCGACCTGCAGCTGAATTAGCTGAGCTGTACCCGGCGGGTCTTGCCGCTTCCGCTAGCTTTCAGTTCTCCACTATTGATTTTACGCCGGATAGTGGAGGGGTCGCATTTCAAGATGCGCGCTGCCTCCGGAATGGAAAGCCAATCTTCCCGGCGCGACAGTTCTGCCGATGCAAGTAGCTTTTCGATCTTGGTAAGCCGATCAATGAGGTCACTTAGCGCGCCAGCATCAACCGCGATGAGTTGTTGGGTCATATACTATCCTTCATTGCTGCGGGAGCAATCATGTCTTTGGGTTTGTATCGTGAGTGGTGGTCAGCGCGGTGCTGGCGCAGGAGGTTGACCATTGTAGGGGCAATCCGGACGGCCATCGCTCGCACGGCGAGGCACGCGCGCGGAGGCGGTCTTGATCCAGTGGCTCAGGGCGCTTTGGCGCGAGTTGCCGGTGCTTTGAATGCCTAGGAGATCGACCAGCCAAAGGTATTCATCGTGACACCACGCATCTGGCTCTGGCGATGCAATGTGGCCGCCAAGATCAATGAACTGCTGTGACCTGTGGTGCATGGGTGTGGCTCTGAGCGTTTCGGTCGCCGTGTAAATGGATTGGATGTTGGTTTCGGCTGAAAGTGCGCGGGCGGTGGGCAATTTGGAGGATTGAGCCGCCCGCGCCTGATCCGCACCGCAAGGCGGGTGCGAAACCTCGGGAACCCCATCGGCGCGCAATCCTCCAGCGCGGCGCGGGTGTTCGCTATTCGGGCAAGGGCGGAGCCCGCGGGGGCCGTCCGCCATGGATGCGGAACCTTGAGAGATAGGGTTTGTCATTGCGGGTGCGCCTCGCCTTACGCCGCATGGGGGCCGTGCGGGGTGATCTGGCGATCCGCCATTACGCGACGCACTTTGTGGCCGACGCGCTCCAAGACCTGTTCGGTGGGTTCGGGTGTGGGGGCCGGGCGCTCGATCAGATGCGCAGCCCGCAGGCGTGCCGGGTCAAAGCCCTGGCCGCGTGCGGCTTTCAATGTGGCCCATGCGGTTGTGAACAGGTGCGGGCTGTCAAGGTGGTCCTCAGGCGAGCCAGCAATCTGCTGCGCGTTCCGAAGCACGGTTTCCAGTCTGTCTTGCATTCAATCCTCCATCGGTTGATGGGGTGAATAGATACGGATAATTCGTATTGGTCAATGGGTGTTGTGCGAAAAAATCGTACATTGAGTGCCTAGGTGGGGCTTGTTAGGAATCTGAAAAGAGTACAAAAGGAGAACAAAAACGGGAATCGAATGATATACAGGCTGGTTGCCAAGTTGCTTTTGCCGCTTGGGGTGAATTTGAATTGGGTGTTCGCGCCTTTTGTTTGGTGGCGCGTTAGTCGAGGTGCTTCACGATCTCTTGAAGAACGTCGGCGGGAAGTCGAGCGGGGTCTCCCCCGAGAATGAAGTTGTAGTCGACTTGAAAGGCGCCGAGGAAATAGCTCATTAAGCGTACAGATGGTGAGCCTGATTGCTCCTGCGAGCGGAAGGTCGTGTACTTAATCCCTGCCTTTTCGGCGAGTTCCTTCTGGGACAGGCCAGTCATCATGCGTGCTGCAATGAGGCGCTTGTGGATAGCCTCTGCTGAAGTGTTGCCGCGAAGGCATCGCTTTTCGATCTCTAGATAATCCATGTGCCTGTACTCGCCGAAGTACGGAAAATTCGCATCAAGAAACGATTGCATCGTTGTAAGTGCGAAAATTTCGTAATATTGGGGTTGTATGGATACTCGCGATTTTATCAATGCTATCGGCGGCTACCGCCGCGTTGCCGTGCACCTCGGAAAGGGGAGCACGACCGTCCACACACACATGCAGGCGGGTAAATTGCCTGCATCTTGGTATGATGCACTCTGTCGGCTTGCTGGGCAAAAGGGCGTAGCAATGCCGCCTCGATCTCTTTTCACCTTCCTCACCCTCGAGGACGAAAGTGGTCGAGAAGACAGGGGTGCAGCCGCATGAGCCGCCCGCGTCTAACCCTGATTGTGAACAATGATGTGCCATGCGACCAGCCTGGCACGTCAGCTGACCAAGCGTCTTGGTCAAATCAGTTGGATCCTTATGCGCTGAAGGACAGCGCCCCTGACCTTTGGTCGGCCTATTTCCACGCGCGGTTTCACAGCCCGCGCGAGGTGGCGCTGTTCTGCGATGTCTCGTTCCAGACTGCGCTGAACTGGTGGGGCGCCGTGACCGCGCCGGCCAGCCATACCGCATTGCTGATGATCCTGACCGATCCCGGCGCGGCGGCGTTTTTCCAAGACCAACTGGCGAGGGCGGCATGATGGCGCAAACCACGTCACCCCGCATCGAACGGATTGCTTACCAGATCTGGTGGTTGATCCATGACAGCGCTGGGGAATGCACGCTGCGAGATATGGCAGCGTTTACCGAGGCATCTACGCAAACCTGCTCGCAAATATGCCGCTATCGCGGCTGGGCTGGGGCTTACCGCAAAATGGCGCATAGCCATGCGGTCGATAATGGTCCGCTGATGATCGCGACGCTGGATAGCGAACTGTCGGCTCTGTTCCGGGAGGCGGCCTGATGTTGAATGCAGTTGGATTGCGTCCGGTGTCGTCGGATGAGTTGCCAGAATACCCGATCTCGGCGGAAGTCCGGTTGGACTCGCATTACTTCATGCCGTTCAACCATGATCGCTATGACCGCAGTGACTTTCGGCGCAAGGCCTACCGCGATCCGGAGGTTGGTTTCTTTGGCATGGAGCTGTTCTTCAAGTCGCATGGTGAGGCCCCCTTGGGGACTTTGCCTACAGATGACGACAGCTTGGCCTTTCTGCTGGGTCTGCCGTTAGAGCGGTGGATCTCGCTCAAAGAGCGGGCGTTTAACCCGCTTTATAACTGGCACCCGGTGCGCTGTGACAATGGCGCAATTCGCCTGGCGCATCCGGTGGTGCAAGAGGTGATGGAGGCCGCGCTGCGCGGTCACCTGGAGCACAAGGCCAGCAATGAAGACAAGGCGGTCTATGCACGGCGCAAGCGGCTGATCGAGGTGCTGCGCGATATCGGCTGCAGCGAGGATCTGTGTTCCGATGAGCTGGCCGTGGCTTGGGTGGATGACTGGCTACTCAAACACCACCCAGGTCAGCGGCGCATGCCGCAGTTCCAAGCCTCCATCGGACGTGCCCTCAAAGAGGCCGTCTCTGAGGGCATTGTGGGTCGCCCGCGCCGCGCTCCCTGAAATCATTGAATAAATCCGGCCACCTGTGGGCGGAACAGAACGGAACATACCAGAACAGTTCCGAACAGAATGGAACAGTTCCAGACATAAGAGAGGAAATGAAATGAGAGAATATGAAATGAGATTTCGTTCCGCTCCCGCTCGGGCCGAGCAGCCTGTGGATATGTCGGAACGCTGAGAAGAAGAGGTGCAGAAATGGATGCGAAAGAACAGGCAGCCGGTGAGGCGCGAGTGCAGGATTTGTTGATCACACCGCTGGAGGCGTTAGGGCTGGCGCGGCCCTCGACGCTGACCAAAGCGCAGTTTGCGGTGATGCTCCGTGAGCTGCGTCAGAAACTGGCGTATATGACCCCGGCCAACCTTGCGATCTTGCGGGATTGGGTTGAGGCGCACCCGGGCGGCAAGGATAAGGACAGGTTCCCCATTGGGCTGAAGATCCTGAACAAGGCGCGCGATATCCAGCTTCCGGGCAACGGGCCTTCGCCGTTGTTGTTGAAGGCCTTTGCAGAAGAACTTGGACATAAGGCGCTGGCCGAGGGCTGGGCACCGGAGTTGCTGCGCTACCTGCGCGGTGCGCGCGTTTGGCCGGGGCCGTACACAATCACCCAGATCCGCAATGAAGCGGACGGGGCTGTCCGCCGGATGGCGGATATCGAGATGCGCGTTGGCCGTGGGGATCGGTTGTCGATGGAGGATGAGAGCTTTCGCGCCCGCCGGATTGAAGCGCTGCAGAAATGCCGGGAGATCGCAGACCAGGCGCAGCGAGGCGCAGCAGCATGAGCGAGCATGTTGTGATCGTCGCATCTGATGGCGTGGCGGATCTGACCCCGGTGGCAAAGTTCATGGCGGCGCGCCAGCTCCGCCTGCAGGCAGAGGCGGACCGCATTGAAGCAGTGAAAGCGCGTGGTCATGTGCCCGAGGTTTGCGGTGACGCCATCCCAGAGGCGCCGGCCCGTGGTGCCATCCGGGTGTTCCAGCCGATGAGCCTGTTTCCCGATGGTGAAAACGACTGGAAAGCCCGCCCCTCGGGCTATCGTGGCCGGTCGGCCATGCAGCGGGCGGATGTGTTCGACGTGATGGCGGCCAAGGCGGCCAGCAACGGCAAGCCCGCGCCCTTCACGCGCGAGCAGGTGGCGGCTGGGCGCTACTACCGGGATCTGGTCGAACGCCATGCCTGCGCCGGTGTCCGGTGTTCGTCTGTTGAGGCGCTCCGCAGCGGTGGTGGTGGCAGTGGCAGCTTCATCGATGCAGCGCTGCGGGATCGCGAAGAGATCGAGCGGATCCGAAGGCGCATCGGTACTGGCACTGCCATGGCCGTGCGCAAGATCCGCCCGTCCAAACGCGGTTCACGCGTGAACATCACGGCTCGGCGGCTGATAGATATGGTGTGTCTGGAGGACAAGCCGATCAGCGCAGTGCTGCGGGCGCATGGGTGGAGTGTTCAGGGGCAGACCTCTGGTACGTTGCGACAGGCTTTGACGGAGGCGTTGGGGCGGATGGTTTGGCGAGGGCTTAAATGAGCCCGATGCGGTTATCCGACGCGGATGCCGCATATCGGCAACATTAGTCGGCCATGCCATCCTCAAACTACCTAAGCCCAAATTAAACGTGCTAACCAATCGATGAGCAAAGGCTCGTTCTAATTGCTACGATACAGCAACAAATTTGAGGTGATCCAAAAAATGGAAACACCAAACGCGATCATGAGATGGAAGCGCCAAGGATAAGATAGTGCATAAAGAATTTAATGAAATGAAAACGGATGTAGATCAAGGCAGGACGCCTACATCTACGGTCCGAGAGCTTCTCCGTTGGTTTGGCGCACGCAGACGGCGCACGGGGATCGTAAAAAAGATTCAGTCAGAGCTAGATGATGCTGGGATAATTACCAGCCCAGACTTCACTAAGGTATGGATAGACGCTGAGATTACCTTCAAAAAAGCACATACAGTAGCTGCCGCAACCACACCCGCCGGAGAACATCCAAGCGACTCTAAGGCCACGGAAGCCCCCCGAGAAGCAAGCTTCCTCATCAGTATGCTAGAAGCCGCTAACCGCGGAGTGATATCAGTCCAGCCGCAAGATAGCGTTGAGAAGGCTATTACCCTTATGCTGGCGCATGATTTCTCGCAACTCGCGGTCATGACGAACGAGCGGACGTTGAAGGGTACCATCTCTTGGAAAACAATAGGCAAACGTTTGAGTCACGAGAACAACCTGAAGGAAGCGAAGGACGCGATGGAAGCGGCTTTCGCGCTAGAGGATTCCGAGCCACTCTTTAAGGCAACGAAGCAAATTATCGATCACGAATTTGTTTTCGTACGTTCTTCAGTAGATCAGAAAGTCACAGGGATCGTCACTGCAACGGACTTGAGTGAACAGTTCCAGTCACTCTCAGAACCATTCCTCTTGATTGGTCAAATCGAGAATCAAGTTAGAAAAATGTTGCATGAAAAGTTTTCCGTCTCAGAGCTTCAGGAGGCTTGTAGTGATGCAGATCCCAGTAGGAGAGAAAAAATCCAATCTGTTGCCGACCTCACGTTTGGTGAGTATCTCCGGCTTTTTCAGAAGCCAGAGAAATGGGATAAACTTGATCTGAGTGTCGATAGAGGCGTATTTTGCGATGAGATGAATAGTGTGCGAGAAATTCGAAACGATGTAATGCACTTCGACCCAGATGGTATTGAAGATGAGCACTATGATCAGTTAAGAAGGTTCTCTAGATTGCTGGACGAACTTGATTCACTGGGGCAATAGTTTCAAATGAGCGCGTAGCGTCAACTGAACGCGTGGTGCTAGCTTGGGATTTCCGAGACACACTTTTATCATTAATCATGGTCAGGGTGCGCGACGTTGCGAACTTCGTTCCTACTCAGCCCAGCCGTTCACAAGCCCCCTTGACGCCAATGTCACCGGCATGGCAGTAAATATGCATCATCACTAAATGCGCCCACGGGAAACCGGAGGGC
>NZ_JAWJBP010000024.1:0-37235 GCF_046535935.1 Tritonibacter sp. SIMBA_163 | reverse complement strand
GGGCTTGCTCATGCGCGACTCTTAACCCACCGGATTCTCAGGGTGAATCAGGATTGGCCAAGTTCTGCAACAATGCCGTGACACACACTCTTCAACGGATCTGCGCGTCAAAGCCGTCTCGATGATGTGTCCGCCCATCGACTGCAGAGTTGTGGGCGAACCATCTTGGAACGGAAAGTGGCAGAAACGAACACTCTGCGAGGCATGATCTTGGGAGACTGTCCATTCATGTTCGCGACTGCTCGAACCGGGCCCAGGCGGCTTCGAATGTGGCGAAGTCGAAACCGGGGGCTTTTGCGGGCTCCAGCACCAGCTTCTCAGTCTCCAGCAGTTTGGATATGGCCTCTGCCAGCATCGGGATCACCGCAGGCGGGATCACCACGGCGCCGTGGCGGTCTGCGTGGATCAGATCACCGGGGGCGACAGTCAGGCCGAAGATCTCGACGGGTGTGTCGATCTCGCGCACATGCACAAACCCATGGCTGGGGCCGATAGAGCCTGCAACCACTGGAAAGCCCTCGGGCAAGTCGCCAAGGTCGCGCATGACGCCATTGGTGAGCGCGCCGGAAATGCCAAAGCCCTTGTGCACGGTGGTGTTGATCTCGCCCCAATAGGCGCCGATGGCGTTGGGGTAGTCCAGGTCCTCGATCACGGTGACGGCGGGGGCAGGGGCCTCTGCCATGTATTTGTAATAGGCCATGCGGCGGGCCTTGATGACCTCGGGCGGCTCTGCGGGCGGCGCCACGGCAGCGATCTTGGCGGTGCGGGCATAGCCGACCATGGCCGGGGCCTCCGGGGCGGAGGCCAGCAGGGTGCCACGGGTAAAGGCGTCAAAGCCGCGTTTGCCCTCGGCGACCTCGATGGCGTTGCAGACGGTGGGGGTATCCACCTGCCGCAGCAGGGTGAGCAAGTCGGGTGTCATATGTTCTCCAGCCAGCGGGCCAGTGCCGCCGTTGTCTGTTCGGGGGCTTCAAGGGTGGGCAGGTGGCCGCAGTCGGGCAGTACGTCGAGGCGGCTGTGCGGCATCAATTCCTGCATCAACTCGTGTCGCGCAACCAAGCAGAGCCGGTCCTGCGCGCCGCAGAGGATCAGCGCTGGCCCCGCAAATGAGCGCAGCGTTGCGCATTGATCCGGGCGATCGCGCAGCGCCAGCGACTGGCGCACAAAGACCTCCGGCCCCAGTGCCAGCGCCATCTCCAGGCACAGCGCGGAGATCGGATGCGCGGGGTCGGGCGTGGCGAGGTAATTGGGGATCATGATGTCGGTCATGAGCTCTGCCAGACCGCCGGTCTGTGCGGCCTCGATCTGCGGCGCGCGCTTTGCCTTGACCTCCGGGACCTCGGCCAGCGGGTTGGTGTCCAGCAGCGCCAGCCCGGCCACGCGGTCGGGGGCCTGGCGCAGCACTTCCATCGCAAGGATGCCGCCCATCGACAGGCCTGCAAGGGCAAAGCGTGGCGGCGCGTGGTGCAGCACCTCTGCGGCCAGCGCCCCCATGGTCTCGTGACCGGTCAGCGCCGCGCAGGTGACGGTGCGCGTGGCAGAGAGGGCAGCGATCTGCGGCGCAAACAGCCGCGCGTCGCACATCATGCCGGGAAGAAATACGAGGGGAGTCATAGCGGCCTCCGTTCGGGAGGGGCCGCGCGGCAGGGCGCGGCCCGTGAGTCGATCAGGGATCCGTTCAGGCGGCACTGCTCCAGGTGGCGCCGGCGGGATCGTCGGTCTCGGTCACGCGGTAGAGGCTCGCCTCGCCAGTCATCGAGGGCGCAAGGCTGTAGCTCTCGCCCGGTTTCAACAGGCAGGTATCGCCCGGGTTCAGCACGGTGTCGAAATCGCCCATCCGCAGCGCCCAGTGGCCGCGCATCGGCATCAGCACGACGTGTTTGTCGGGTGTGATCGTGCTGTCGTCCAGCGAGTTGCGGGACAGGAAGTCGACCTCGAAACCGGGCTTGTCCTTCAGGAGCGCATCGGTGCCGATCACCTTGGCGGGCTGTCTGCCCGACAGCGCCATCAGGTCCCAGTAGCGCGCCACATAGCGCGGCACCACGGCCTCGACCGGGGTTTCGGGGAAGTCTTTCATCTGCTCTTCGGTCAGGGTGGGCATGGGCTGGACGTTGTGCGGCAGCTCCTGGCCCTGCTTGGTGTCGTAGAGCACGCCGTTGTTGCCCAGCACGAGCCCATGGGCGCGGGCCTCTTCGATCACCTGCGGCGCCCAGGTGACTCCGCCCCCGGCATCGTCGCCGCCGAGGATCGCCATGATCATTCCGTAATCGGTGCCGACGTTTTCAAAGCCGCGAAAGATGCCGGTGGGGATATTGAAGATATCGCCTTCTTCGGCGATGAACTCGCCCGCGTCGCCATTGCGACCCCAGAAGAACCGCCAGCGGCCCTTGAGGACAAAAAACACCTCCGCCGTGGTGTGGCTATGGAGCGAGTTGCGGCAGTTGGGCGGCTGACCGGCTGCGCCGATGTTGAACCCGGGGGTGTCGCGGATGTGGACGTGCTGATCGGGGGATTCCGAGACGCCGCCGCCGATGATGGTGAAGTTTTCCTTCTGGTTCGACCCCGGAGTGTGGGCGTCGATAAAGGCGGTTTTGCAGGGGCGCAGTTCGCCATAGCGGACGATGCGATCATTCAGAGTGCTCATGGAGTTTATCCTTTGATATGAAACAGAAATACGTCAGGTTGAGAGACCTGCGCCGGGTGGGCGCAGGTTCAGCCGACGCGCCCGCAGCGAGGCGCGATGCGCATGCATCCGCCGGGTGGCCTCGCGGGCATCCAGTTTCATGTCAAAGGCGGGCACGATCACTCCGCGCCGCTTTGCATCAGGATCTGTTTCCAGACCGAGGTTTCATCAAACAGCGTGTATTCGCGGCGCAGCTTCACGTCGCCGCCGACCAGCGCGCCAAATTCGGCGTGGGAAATGCCGAGGATATAGACCTCGGCCCCGGTCGGCACACCATAGGCGCCCCAGCCTTCGTGCTTGCCATGCAGGCTCCAGCGCAGGGCGGAGCGCGGCGGCATATGCGGATCCTCGCGGCCAATCTGGTGATGGATGGTGAAGGTTGCGTTCGGGAACGCCGCGCGCAGGCCCATCCAGAAGCGGTCCACCGCGCCAAAGGAATGGCCGGTGACACCGCCGGGATATTCCACGTGAGCGGCGCGATCATAGGTCTCTTCGATGGCGGCCATATCGGCATTCATGATCCGGGTCAGGATCTCGGCGTGGCGGCCGCCCCATTCATTGTCGTTGCCATGCCCGGTGTAGGGACCGGGGCGATCCGTGGCCGGGCTCAGGGGTTTGACGCAATTGGCCGCACCGCCCTCGTTCTCGATCAGCTGGGCGGCATAGTCCCTGGGCTCCCAGCCCATCTGGCGCACGATGGCGCCCTGATCGCGGATCAGCCATTCATCGTTGATCTGATTGTTGATGGCATGACAGTCGGCGAGGATACGGTACTGGAGTTTTTTGCCGGTGGCCTTGCCATAGACCCCGTCGCCTGTATGGGTCGCAGTGGAGATGATCCGGTGCGAGGACAGCATGCCGGTTTCCGGCGTGCCAGACCAGATCACATCCTCGCCCAAAAGCTCCCGGTCCGGGAACTCCGCAAGCGTGGCCATGGTGGCGCCGATCACATTCTGATTGCCGACCACCACCGAGGCAGGCGAGCGCACGACGATGTCGTCGCTGTAGTAGCGGTGCAATGTGGCGATGCCGCGATCTTCCCAGATCTCCTTGGTGATGCCGATGATATAGTCGGGGAAGTCGCGAAATTTCGCATCAAAGCCTTGCATGGGGGTTATCCTTCTGTGGGCCAGTCGTCCGGTATACGCGCCGATCCACGCAGGATCAGTGGCGCTTCGATCTGCACATGGCAGGGGCTGGCAGTGTCGGGGGTGTCGATTTGTTCGAACATGGCGCGCACGGTCTCGGCCACCATGAGATTGGCGCGCTGCCGGATCGTGGTCAGGTTATAGGCGCGCCACGCGGCCGGCGGGACGTCATCATAGCCCACGACCGAGACATCCTCGGGGATGCGCAGGCCCAGCTCGAACCTCAGCACATCCATCACCGCAAAGGCCATGTGGTCATTGGCGACAAAGACCGCATCGGGGCGTTCGCCAGAGGCTACGGAGAACATGTCGCGGGCGGCCTGTTCGGCCTGCTCGACGCTGAAATTGCCCACGGCGCGGGCAAAGAGGTCCCGCCCGGCCCCGGAAAGGGCCTCGCGAAAGGCCGCCTCGCGGTCACGCTGGGTGGAGGCGCCTTCCCAACCGGCGATATAGGCGATGCGCTGGTGCCCGCCTGCCATCAGGAACTCGGCCACCCGCCGCCCACCGGCGCGATTGTCCGAGGTCACGGCAGCGATGCCGTCGATGTCCTGGGCGCGGTTGAACAGCACCACCGGAACGCCAAGCTGCTGACACCGTGCGGAAATATCCGAGGACATGGCAACTGAGGCAAGGATGATCCCGTCGACCTGATGGTCGAGGATCTCCTCCATCACCTGATCGATATTGCCCGCCGTCTGCGAGGCCATGAAGACCAGCACGTGATAGCCCTTGGCCTGCAAGGCGGTGGAGAGTTTCTCCAGTGCTTCGGGGTAGAAGTAGTTTTCCAGATAGGCGACCACCAGCCCGATGATGCGCGACCGCCCCGAGGCCATGGCGCGCGCCAGCACATTGGGGCGATAGCCGAGGTCTTCGGCGGCCATGCGCACCTTGTCGGCGGTTTTCTTGCTGACCGAGGCACCGGGGGTGAAAAACCGGCTCACAGCGGATTGGCTGACGCCCGCGCGCTTGGCAACCTGGAGGATGGTGACTTTCTCGCTCATCAGTCTGCAGTCCAGCCGCCGTCGATCAGCATCGAGGTGCCGGTGACCATGGCCGACGCGCCCGAGGCCAGATAGAGCACCGCGCCCATGATGTCGTCCACCTCGCCGACGCGGGGCAGCTTGATCTTCTCCATGATCCAGGCCGCGCGGTCGGGGTCGTCAAAGGTGGCCTGCGTCAGCGGTGTGCGGATGAAGGTCGGGCAGATCGTGTTGATGCGGACGTTCGATTTGCCCCATTCGATCGCCATGGCTTTGACCATGCCCTCCAGCCCGTGTTTGCTGGCGCAATAGACGGCGCGGTCGATGCCACCCACATGGCCCATCTGGCTCGAGATATGGATGATCGATCCGGGCTTTTGTGCCGCTATCATCGCCCGCGCCGACCAAGCCGACAGGAAATAGGCCGAGCGCAGGTTGACCCCCATCACCGCATCATAGTCCGCGGGCGTGGTGTCCAGCGCGGGGCCATGGCGGGCCAGCCCGGCGGAATTCACCACCACGTCAAAGGCCGCGCCGTCAAGCGCCGACTCCAGCGCCACAAGGTCGCCCTGATCCAGCGGCAGCGCTTCGGCGCTGTAACCGGCCGCCTGCATCGCCGCCACCGTCGCCTCCAGCCGCTCCGCCCCGCGCGCCGCACAGACCACATGCGCCCCGGCACCCGCCAGCGCGACCGCGCAGCCCTGCCCGATGCCGGAGGAGGCACCGGTCACCAGCGCGCGTTTGCCAGTGAGATCAAAGGACGGGAGGCGGGGCAGGTCGGTCATCAGCTCATTCCATTCGGGATATTGATCGGCGCAAGATTGCGTGCCTTGTTGAACTCACGCAGCCGGGCAAAGACGTCAACGCCAAGTTGCGCATAGGCATCCAGCAGATCGACCAGAACCCAGTTTTCCCGGATCTTGCCGTTCTCCAGCCGCCAGAAATCCAGACTGCGCATGGTGATCTTCCTGCCCGCCGGCGCGATCCCCAGCCAACCGTCATGGGTGACGGTCTGGATCATGTTCGGCCAGCCGGTGACGGCGGCATAGTCGCCATCGCCAAAGAAATGATAGTTGATCTCATCCACATACTGGCCGCGATCCGGCATGCCGTTCAGAAACGGGATCTGATGCCAGTTGCGAAACCCCGCGATGCCGCGCCCGGTGCCAATGCCCGACGGCCCGTACCAATTCATCCGCGGATGCCAGAATCGCTCCATCTCCATCACTTCGGGGCCACCCTGGGCGGGGTGCTTCTTCAGATGCTCCAGCATGTCGATGATGTGCTGACAGGTGGCCGCACCCTTCTCGGTATCATAAGGCCCCGGCACCAACCCGTCCTGCGTCGCAGGCCCCGGCACATGCCATTCGCGCCCCAGCGAGGGCGCCATCGGCCAGGCGTTGGCCTGCATCATCACCTCGGGAATGTCCCAGAGCGCCTGTACCTCCACCACTTTGCCGTCGACAAAGCGATAAAACTCGTGAAACCGCAGCGTGACCTGATGACCGGTTGGCGGAATATCGAGCCAGGGTGCGGTAAAGACCCCGGTATAATACCCACCTGCGCCCACCCAGTCGTTGCCAAATTCATCCGGCCCGGCGATCACGATGGTGTCGCGACGTTCCAGATCCGGCCAGGCCTTGAAGAGACCCGCATAGACCGCGTCATAAAAGGCCTCCACCCCGGTGAGATCCCCAAACGGGTGGCAGAACCGAAACAGCACATCCGGCGTGCAGACCGATCCAAGTGCGGCCCGTACGCCCGCTTCGTCAAAATCATACATTGCCGCCCGAAGCGGCGCGATCAGCGCCTTGTTCTGCGTATGAACATCCATGGCTCTTGCCTTCATCTTTTCAAAAATACCTCGGGGGAGGCCCCCAACGGGGCCGGGGGCAGCGCCCCCTTTTTATTCCGCCGCCTCGCGATAGGGGGCCGCCGCGCCATAGGGCACATTCACCCCGCCATAGCGGCGCACTCGGATGTTGCATTGTTCGGCATGGCCCACAAAACCCTCGAGCATGCAGAGGCGCGAGCCGTATTCGCCCACCAATGTGGCTGCCTCATCGGTCAGTACCTTCTGATAGCTGTGGGTTTTCAGAAACTTCCCAACCCAGAGCCCCCCGGTGTAGCGCCCCGCCTTCAGCGTCGGCAGCGTGTGGTTGGTGCCGATCACCTTGTCGCCATTGGCGACATTGGTGCGTGGCCCCAGGAACAGCGCGCCATAGCAGGTCATCTTCTCAAGGAACCAGTCGTCGCGGTCGGTCATCACCTGAACATGTTCCGAGGCGATCTCGTCGGCGATCTCGCGCATCTCCTCGTAGGTTTCACAAAGGATCACCTCGCCATAATCCTCCCAGGAGACCCGCGCGGTGTCGGCGGTGGGCAGGATCTTCAGCAGCCGGTCGATCTCCTCCAGCGTGCCCTCGGCCAAGGCGCGTGAATTCGTGACCAGAACGGCGGGCGAGTTATAGCCGTGTTCGGCCTGCCCCAAAAGATCGGTGGCGCAGAGCTCAGGATCGGCGGCGGTCTCGTCGGCGATCACCATGGTTTCGGTGGGACCGGCAAAGAGATCAATGCCGACGCGGCCAAAGAGTTGCCGCTTGGCCTCCGCCACAAAGGCATTGCCGGGACCGACCAGCATATGAACCGCCTCGATGCTCTCGGTGCCGAGCGCCATGGCACCGACCGCCTGAATGCCGCCGAGGATATGGATCTCATCGGCGCCGCCAAAATGCATCGCGGCGACCACGGCGGGGTTCGGCTTGCCCTTGAACGGTGGCGTGCAGGCGACGATGCGCGGCACGTCGGCAACCTTGGCGGTGGCGACCGACATATGGGCCGAGGCCACCATGGGGAACTTGCCCCCCGGCACGTAGCAGCCCACCGATTGCACCGGGATGTTCTTGTGGCCGAGGATCACGCCGGGCAGGGTTTCCACCTCTATGTCCAGCATGGACGCGCGCTGCGCCTTGGCAAAGGCCACGACCTGCTCCTGCGCGAACTTGATGTCGGCAATCTCGCGCTCGGTCAGCTCACCGATCAAGGTGTCGATCTGCGCCTGGCTGAGGCGAAAGCTCTCGGGCGCGTAGCCGTCGAATTTCTCGCTGAGGTCGCGCACGGCGGCGTCGCCGCGGGCCTCGATATCGGCAAGGGTGGCCTCCACCGTGGTGCGGGTCTTGGCGTTGTCTTCGGCGCGGGCGGCGTCGGATTTGCCGCGTTTGAGATAGGTGATTGCCATGGCTCTTATCCTTGGTTGTCGGTACGCGGAGTGTCGGGGTGCGGCGGGGTCTTTTCGCCGCGGTCATAGGCTTCCCAGCCGTGGCCGTTGAAGAGATCCACACCGAGCTGCGCTGCCACATGGGCGAAATCCACATTCACCCAGTTGTCGACGATCTTGCCGTCCTGGACTTTCCAGAAGTCCATATAGCGGATCTCGACCCGCTTGCCGGTGGCGGGAATGCCGAGGAACGCGCCCGAGTGGGTCGCTTCCTGACGGCCAAAGGCGGCCGCCCATTCGCCCATATAGAGGCGCGCCTCGTCGATGCAGGTCTTGTCGGAAAACGCCGCCTGAAAGGGGCGCTGCCAATTGTCCTGAAATTCCTGCAGGCCGGTCTTGGTGCCGCAGCCCTGATTGCCGAGCCAGCGGAAGTTTTCTGCAAAGAACTCGCCGATGTCGGCAATGCGGTGGTCGTTGAGACCGTCGACCATGGCCTCAATTACGGCGCGGGTCTCGTCGGTCTTGGTCATATCCGTGTCGCGGGTCAGCACGGCCTGTTCGGGGCGGGAACCTTTCATGAGGTCACTCCTGTGTGGGATCTGTCAAAGGGCAGCGGCAGGCGCGCGGCGGACAGAAAATCCCGTGGCAGGCGGTTCAGCGCCGGGTGGCGGGCGCTGGCCGTATGGCGAAAGGCGCAGCTCATCCTTTGACCGCCCCTGCTGTCAGGCCAGAGACGATCTGGCGCTGGAACACCATCACCAGGATGAACAGGGGCGCGGTGATCGACACGGCGGCGGCAACGGCGACCACCTGATCGGTGGTGGTGGTCTCGCGGTTGAACATGCCCGCAATGGCCGGAACCATGGTCTGGTTCTGCGCATCGAGCAGGAGCGAGGTCACCAGAAAGTCGTTATAAGCCAAGAGGAAAGAGAACAACCCCGTAGTAATGACCCCTGGCCACATCACCGGCATGATGACCCTGCGAAAGGCCTGGAAATGGTTGCAGCCATCGACCCGCGCGGCCTCGTCCAGTTCGGCGGGGATGTTCTGGAAGAACGACCGCAGCATCCAGATGGTGAAGGGCTGATTGATCGCCACCAGCACCGCGATCACCGCCATCGGCTTGCCATAGAGAGTCGGCGCGTTCTCCCCGAGGATCGGTGCCAGCCATTCGGACGAGTTGATAAACACCGGCAGATAGCCCGCCACCAGCACCGAATGGGGCAGGGCGCGGAACACCAGCGCGACGATCAAGATCCAGAAGGCCAGCGTTGAGCCAGACCGCGCCAGACCATAGCCCGCAAGCGTGCCCACGGTGAGTGACACGGTCACGACGCCTGCGGTCACCACCAGCGAGTTCTGGAAGTTGTTGGAAAAGCCCCGGTCGATCCAGACGGTTTTGTAGTGCTCGGTCGTCAGACCAATCACATCCGCCCCAAAGGCCCCAAGCACCGGGTTCAGCGCGTTCGAAAGCACGGGCAAAAGGCCAAACAGCGTGACAAGCGCGACCAGACCAAAAGCAGCCGCACCAATGAGCCAGCCCAGCCAGACCGCGCCCGCGGGGGCGTAGCTCCTGACCATCGAGGGCAGCAGCCGAGCCGCCCCCCGCCACAGACCCCAGAGCGCAAGCCCCAGGAGGCAGATGTCGAGGAGCGACACGCCATGCCCCTTGGCGCGGGTTTCGGGGCCGAAGATCACATTGAGCGCGTTCGCATCAAAGGCATCCACCGGTGTCTTGAAGCTCATCACCGTGATCCAGAAGATCGGGAAGGCGGCGATGACGCACCACAGGATCAGGAGGCCGTTGGAGGTCAGGCGCAGGCTGAGGGGCTGGCGCATGGCACGGGACGACATGTCAGTGGCCTCCTTTATGATCGCGCCAGGTGCGGCGCAGGGGAGCGATGAGCAGGAGCGTGATGCCGATCATGGTCAGCATGGCGCTGGCGGAGGCCCGGCTGATGGAGCGGTTGCCCGCCTGATCCGGCACCAGGAAATCGTAGGTGAGCCATTGCAGCGAGATCACGTGACCCTGGCTGGAGAAGCCGACGACCTCTTCGAACACGCGATAGGCGTCCATCAGGTGGATCATCGACACAAAGATGATCAGCGGCATCAGATGTGGGATCACGATGTAGCGTAGCCGCTGCCAGCGCGAGGCCCCGTCGATCACAGCGCTTTCCAGACTGTCGGAATTCACGGTCTGAAGGCCGGCATAAAGGACAATCGCGGCAAAGGGCGCGACGTGCCAGACCCGGTAGAGCATCATCAGTAGTTCGATGGTCCAGGCTTGGGCGAACATGGCAATATCGCGGCCCGAGTACCATTCCATCGCTGCTGTCAGGATGCCGTCGCCGCGAAACAGCCAGTTGATCGACAGCGCGCCGATCACCGGCGTGATGATAAAAGGCAGAAGCGAGATGAAGATCACCGGCCCACGCACCGCTTTGGCTGCATTGTTGATCATCAGCGCAATGCCGAGGCCGAGGCCGATGTTCAGCGGCAGGGTGATGAGGGTGAAGGTCAGCGTAAAGCGCAGCGCCTTCCAGAAGTCGATGGTCTGAAAGGCCGACCAGCTACCGGATTTCAGCGCATCCCACGCACGTCCCAGCTCCAGCACGTTGGCGTAGCTTTGCAGGCCGACAAATTCGGTGGTGGTCAGGACGTGACCGTCCTCTCCGACGACCGGTACGGAGGTCTTCTCTGTAGTGCAGGTCTGCGTCAAGAAGCCGGGGGTGCAGGTTTCGACCTCGACCACCTCATAGACGGTTTGGGTCACGTAAAAGCTCTGCACAAACACGCTGATCAGTGGAAAGGCGATGAACAGAAGCATCATAAAGACAGAGGGGCCGACAAAGGCGGCAAAGGTGCGGAAATTCATGTCTCTGCCTTTCTCATGGTTCCGTAGGGGTGGGGAAAAGGGGGGAGGGCGCGTCCTCCCCCGAGGTCGACGAGGAGAGGGGAGTTATTCCAGGAGGCCCGCTTCCTTGGCGGCGGTGATATAGTTCGCCTCGATGTCGGCCAGCGTGGTTTCCGCATCCTTGGCGCCGGTCAGATAGGCCGACAGCCCGTTTCCGAGGGCGGAATGCAGGATGCCAAGCGCGGTGGAGGCCGGGTAAGGGCGGGCGCCATTGGCGGCAGAGGCGGCGGCCCCGGCGGCCAGCGGTCCGGCCTCATAGCCGGGCACCAACCAGACGGCCGCGTCGTTGTTGGCCTGCACCATTTCGGTGTCCATACCCTCCATCACCACCTTGAAGGCGGCCTCGGCCTGCTCATCGCTCATGTTGGCGGCCAGCACGACGCCATCCCACCACAGCGAGGTCGCAGGCGCGGCAGCGCCCATCGGGGCGGAGGCCATCTTGACCTTGCCCACGACCTGGCTTTCGGCAGCGTCTTCCATCGCGGCGGCGCGGCTAGCCCAGAGGTTGGCCATGGCGATCTTGCCCTGCTGGAACTGCTGCTGCACGTAGGTGGAGTCCGACACCAGATATTCCGGGTCCATATAGGCGGTCATCGCCTTCAGGGTTTCCAGCGCCTTGATGCCTTCGGGCGTGTTGATGGTGGGGTTGTTGTCGGCGTCGACAAAATTGCCGCCCTCGCCGAGGTACATGTTGACGAATTCCTGCGCCAGATTCCAGCCGGTCTTGAAGGTGCCCCCCAGCGGGTAATCGACGACGCCTGCGGCCTTGATCTTCTCGGCGGCGGCGAGGACATCGGCATAGGTCTTCGGCTCTTCGATGCCGAGATCAGTCAGGATGTCCTGCCGGTACATCAGGTGCTGGGCGTTCACCATCATGGCAATCGCCATGATTTCGCCGTCAATCTTGATCAGCTGGTTCGGCGTCAGGTTTTCCCCGTACTTCGCCACCAGATCATCCAGCGGGCGGATGGTGCCGGCGTTCAACAGCGGGATCAGCGTCTCGTTCGCAACGCCGCCGATCTGATAAAGAGCCGGGTTGGCGGCAAAGGCTTCGGGTTGCTTTTCCTTGAACTCCTGGTCGAGCGAGGCGGAGAAGTTGCCGCATTCCGCCATGGCATCGGTCGCGGCTTTCCAGGCCTCGAACCCGGCGGTGAGGGATTTGAGCGGCACGGTGTTTTCAAACGCGCAGGAGGCCGAAGCCGCAGCGCCTGCAAGGGACAGCGCCCCTGCCATCAGGATGGTCTTGAGTGTCATGAAGTTGGCTCCCTGTGGGGTTCCTGTTGGGTTGAGGTCTGCCGGGTTGTCCCGGTCTGTTCTGGAATGGGTCAGGCGCGCTCGCCGGTTTCGGCATCAAACAGGTGGCAGATCGCGGGCGGCACGCTAAAGCTCACCGGGTCGCCGATTTCGGCGCGGAAGGTCTTGTCGGCCTTGACCGAGACGAGTGCCCCACCGACGCGGACAGAGATCATCGTGGCATCGCCCAACAGCTCCAGCGTGTAGATCGGCGCGGTGATCTGGCCCTGACCCTCGGGGGCGAGGCTGGCATCCTCGGCGCGGAAACCGAGCGTCAGCGGGCCGTCCTTGGCATCAAGGCCGGTAATTTCCACGTGTTTTGCGCGGAAGGTCCCGCCGGTGACGGTGCCTTCCATCAGGTTCATTGCGGGCGAGCCGATGAAGCTGGCGACAAAGGTATTGGCCGGGTGGTCGTAGATTTCCGTGGGCGAGCCCACCTGCTGCACCACGCCTTTTTTCATCACCACCACCCGGTCGGCCAGAGTCATCGCCTCGATCTGGTCATGGGTGACGTAGATCGTGGTGACGGCCAGTTCGTGGCTGAGGTTCTTGATCTGGGCGCGGGTGGAGACGCGCAGCTTGGCGTCCAGATTGGACAGCGGCTCATCCATCAGGAACACATTGGGTTCGCGCACGATGGCGCGGGCCAGGGCGACGCGCTGACGCTGGCCACCGGACAGTTCCGCCGGTTTGCGATGTAGGAAGTCATCCAGTTCGACCATGGCGGAGGCGCGGCGCACCTTCTCGTCATGGGTCGCGGGATCGACACCGCGCACCTTCAGCGGGAAGCGGATGTTTTCATAAACATTGAGGTTCGGATAAAGCGCATAGGATTGGAACACCATCGCCACGTCACGGTCCTTGGGCTCCAGATCGTTCACGACCTTGCCGTCGATCAGGATGTCGCCCTCGGTGACGTCCTCCAGCCCTGCGATCATCCGCATGGTGGTGGTCTTGCCGCAGCCAGAGGGGCCAAGCAGCACAAGAAATTCGCGATCGGCTATGGTCAGGTCGAAGTTTTTCACTCCGACAAAGCTGCCCCAGCGCTTGCCGATATTGCGCAGTTGGATTTCAGCCATTGATACTCCCCGCGTCTGATGGCGCTGCGCTTTGTCACAATTGCAAGCGCTTGCAAAAAGGGTAGCGATAGGATGTGTCATCTGGCAAGGTATTTTTGCAAGCGCTTGCAAAAAGGTCGAAGGGCTCCGCTAGGGCATCTCTCTAAGGGTATGAAATTTGATGAAAAAGACACAACTACAGCATGCCAAACAATTGGTTCGGTCGTTCTATAATGACCTCGATATGGCCGAAGTTGCTGAGATTCCGGCGATGATGGCACGGCATTGCAGCCCGAATCTCTTGTGGCGCGGCTATCACCCCTTTGATGAAATCTCAGGGCCAGAAGCGGTGGCGCAAGCGTTCTGGCAGCCACTCAGAGGCGCGCTGACCCGCATGCAGCGGCGGCTGGATGTGTTTATGGCGGGCGAGAACTATTATTCGGACCCAGGCGGGATCTGGGTCTGCTCGATGGGGCATCTGATGGGGCTGTTTGATCGCCCTTGGCTCAATATCGCGCCGACGGGGAAGCTGGTGTTCTTGCGCTACTGCGCCTTTCACCGCGTCGAAGGGGAGCAGATCACCGAGACGGCGATGTATTTCGATATTCCGCATCTGATGATGCAGGCCGGGCTACAGCCCTTTCCGCCGCAAACCGCCAGCCACCAGGTTCAACCGGGGCCACAGACCCACGATGGCGTGATGTTTGACGCGCAAGATTCCGCTGCGGGTGAGCAAACGTTGGACCTGATCCAGCGGATGGTGACCGACCTTGGTACCTGGCAGGGCGCGCTGCCGTTGGAAGAGGAGCTGGCGCGCACCTGGCACGATGACATGCTGTGGTGGGGACCAGCAGGGATCGGCGCCACCTACACGATCGAACGCTACGCCAAACAGCACTCCGGCCCCTTCCGCGCCGGGTTTACGGAGCGTTCCAAAACCCAACACATCTGCCGGATTGGCGAGGGGAATTTTGGCGGGTTCTTCGGTTGGCCCAATTTTACGGCTGTTCCGAGCGGTGGCTTTATGGGAATGCCCGCCACGGGTAAGCCGGGTGAATTCCGGGTCATTGATATTTATCGACGGGATGGTGACAAGCTGGCGGAGAACTGGGTGTTCATCGACCTGCTGCATTTCTGGAAGCAGCAGGGCGTCGATATCTTGGAGCGTATGCGTCAAATCGGCAGCCCGGCCATGAGTACCTTTCACGTGCCGCAAGGCGACCTGAATACTTAGGTCGGAGTAGCTGTCGGACGTCAGTGCTCAACCTTTCAAAACGCCTGCTCAGCCTAGTGAAACGTGACACTACTTCTACCCCGGCCTGGCGCAAAAAGCGCTTCACGAACCCGGTCATCCAGTTGAGGGGCATGCCAAGAGAACTTCACCGTAAGGCATGCCCTAAGCGCGACATCAGTATACCGTGGCTGTCGGCCACGCTTGCCGGTTGGCAGCGGCCCTCGTGCCATGTTCTGTCTAAACCAGATCTTCAAGGAGCTGCGCGGCTTCAGTGCTTGGTTGCCGCTCGGCCAGTTCTTGGTCTTATGGCGCGTAGGGATGGGGCTGGTCAGTCAGCCCAGCTACCTGGCTTGGTTCGCCAGATGGATCCCTCGCCGTATTTGCGCAACAAAGCCGGCTGGGGGCGATGTTTGGACCAGTCAGAACGGGATGTGTGGTGAAAGGGATCTTGAGATATGAGGGACAGCTAAAACAGTCTCGTGATGCGGCGCCGTTGCAAAAGTCTGCTGATGATCGAAGTTTCCCCTTCCCTGGACACACTCAACCCCGGGCCACGGTGACCGGGATGCCGAGGGCAGTGAAGCGGTTCATGGCTGCCGCACGGATCTAAACTTCGGCAACCTGGCGGCCGAAGTCGCGGACCTCAGCCTCTGCCAGAGCAGCTTCACGCAGTTCATTTTCGCCTCAACCCTGCTTCGTCGATGGTAGCCGCTCCAGATCTTGACCAAGATGCTTTGACGTCCGCAGGATCTCGGTGCGTGCTCGGGCTCCTGTAGTGCCGGGCTTCCAGGGCCTCGCGCTGCGGCCGGGCGGAATGATTGCTGCCGCACCGCGGTTGGTGACGGCGGCGTGGCAAGCCCGCGTGTCGTAGGCACCGTCGGCTGTAACGGTGGCGACCTCCTGATCCCGGGGGAGCTAGGCAAGCAGACCCGGCAGCATCGGCGCGTCGCCGGCGTTGCTGGAGGTGACCTCGAACGCCCGGATCTCCAGCGTTTCCGTATCAAACTCGAAGGGGATCTTGCGCCAGGCTCTTCGTTTCGAGCCGCCATGCTTGCGCGTTTGCCACTCGCTCTCGCCTTCCACCTTGATGCCGGTGCTGTCCGCGAGCAGGTGCAGCTGCTCATTGGAGTCGCGATGCGGGATGGTCACGTTCAAGGTCTTCCGGCGACGTTACAGAGAGCTGCAGTCCTGCATGGACCAGCCAAGCCCGGATAGTTCGAGCAGGCTCGCCACGAAACCGGTCGCTTGGCCGATGGGCAGCCCTACGAGGGCGCTGAGGGTGACACAGGCCTGGATCTCAGCGTCGCTATAGGCTTCTGACGGCCGCAATGCCCCGATTAAATGGCTTCCCACTGCATCGAGGGATCAAACCAGTCGGTCAGCGATCCGCGCTGTCTTGGCGCCTGATTATCGCTTTGCCAGTTGTTTGTTTGTAGACCGTCTTCTGAGGACGGCCTATGTCTTCCAGCTACTTCATTGGCTTCACAAGGTGAAACCCTCGCTCCTTTGCGCGACAAGGTATTGTGATGCTCGAAGTAGCTGTTCAATCTTGTTGTGGTTTGGTGATTGCGAAATGGTATTCGGCATTCTACCAAGTTGACAAGATGAGACCTTTGACTGATACAGCCGAACCTAGAACGGGCCGTTAGCTCAGCTGGATTAGAGCAGGGAACTTCTAATTCTCAGGTCGGGGGTTCGAATCCTCCACGGCTCGCCAATCGTTTTCAGTTTGTGCCAATGAAGCATAAGCTTGCACGTTTTAGCGGTTTTTATGCACACCCCCTGTCAAGTGGCTATGGGGTGCCATAGTGGCGATTTCTTATAGTGCGCTGAAATATAATCGTTTTTTAGCATGATTGGTGCTTGACCGTTACTTTTCGCGCTGAGTTTTCAAGAGTGCCACAACCGGTTCAACTTCGGTCCGAAGATAGACCGGTCCGAGATCCAAGCCGTTCGGTCGGAACGGCTGGACCCCATCGCTCTGGAGAACACCCCGAATTGTGTTCCAATGCGCACCGGTTTCGGCCAACAGAATCGTTGGTGTCGTGTAGCTGGCTTCAAACGCAGCGATGTCGTCGCGGCTCATTCGCCATTCCCGACGCTTGGTCGTGGGATTCAAAACCAACATCGCAGGCGTGCAACCACCTTCGATCAGAGCCAGGAATTGACCTTTCCCCCGAATACCCGCCGTCCGAGCGAAGGCCGCTGCGGTCACCGCTCCCTGGTTGGTCGATGGCTTACGCTTCGGTGCGGCCTTTGCTTTGAACGCAGCAGCGTCGGTAATTTCCACCACAAGCACGTGGTAACCGAACACATCAGGACGCTGACCAAGGCGCAAAGCTCCCGTCCGGATGGCCGCAATGATCTCGCCAACAGGAAGGTCCAGCCGCTTGTGAACGAGTTGGATCGTCTCCCACCCTAGATCCTCTGGGGCAACCGCCTGCGCATACGCCTCCAGCTCCTCAAGAAGAGCTTGGCCATCCGCAATCCGCCAAGGCGATTTGATTGTTGGGACGTTGGTCCTTGGGACGAGGACACCATTAGCCTTCAACCCGTTCAGTTCGGCCAGCGTTGCGCCGATTGCACGTCGCAGCGCAATCGGACCGACCAATGTCGGGATTTCATCAAGAATGTGCTGCCAGGTTTTCGCATCAAAGGTCTTGCGGGCATCGGCACGCGCGTCACTGGGCGCAAACGCGCCCGCTTCTGTCAAGAAATCATCCAGAACAGCCGGGCCGATGCCTGTTTCCTTGGATGCTGTTGTAAGGGAGTGGAGACGCCGCTCTGGGACGATCTGCCCGAGGAGGTCATCACCTGGCGCCAAGGGCCATATTTCCAGAAAGTAGTCACGAAGGATCCCGCGAAAGCCCTCAAAGGCATCGTCATCAAGATAGATGCCCTTGAGATGTTTGAAGAGCGGACCCAATTCGCCCTGCGTCACGAAGTGGCCACCGTCCTGTGATCGCATAAGGATGTCCAGAGCTGCTCGGATCCCGTCAGGGCCTTGCGAGACGAAGACAAAGCCCTTGGCCTTGGCGCGCCGATCGTCCGAGGCCTCGCCTTGTGTGCGCAGCAAGGCTGCACCTATGAACTCACAGAGTGTGATCGTCGGAAACACCGGCTGTGAGGCCAGCCATGTTTTGTCCGCAGCGATACCCTGCGATAGACGCTTATCAAGCCAAAGGTCATAGTCGGTAGGATCAAAGCACATGCGGTCGAATGATCCTGCTCGCAGGTCTGGCAGGATTTCCGCCAATCTCGCTCCAATGTCATCCCGTTCGATGGGGCGCGAGCTGGACCACAAGGGAACCAGCGGATGGTGGTGCTGGTGGCAGATATCAACACCTCTGCAAAGCCAGTCGCCCCGCAGGGCAATGTGCCGCAATGGATGGGGCTGATCGGCTGCATGCTCACGCATGCAAAGTGGACAGCCCCGAATGATCGGGTTTCGTAGGGCCCGCGAGACAAAGACTTCCTGCCGAAATCGCATCCGGACGTCTCCGATGCGTTCACCTGTCCATGAGAGCATTTCGGCGAGCTGCGTGGCCGACAGCCCTGCGCGTTCTGCAAAAATCGCGACCGCCTCTTCGTCCTGCTCCAGGATACGCCGAAAGGTGGTACCGAGATCGAGGGCGAAGTTGGCAGCGTCGGTTCCATTCAGGATTGCCATGCGCGAAAACAGCGACGGGAGCGTCTCGCGGTCAACGGGCTCCACCGTAAGGGCAAGTTTCCTCAGCAAGTACACCTCCTAAGCGCTCAGATGCTCCATGTGTTTTGATACGCGGTTCCATAGCCGTTTCAGGATCGGAAGCGAAGTCGCCATTCGCCGCAAACGCGGATGAGACATGTGCAAAGCCGGGGCCCGGTAGGGATGCTACCGACGTGAACGGCCCAGTTCTGCCGTTAAGTCCCTGACCGATCTCCGCGGTGCAGCTTCACCAAACCGGCCATCCGTGCATTGTGCAGCATTTTTCCTGCGCCAAGGTCCGTTGCGCGGACTTAGCTGAATTTTGATCCATTCGGTCCAACAGCCGGTATCAACTCGTAACTGTGTATTCGGCGAAATTCGTTCGAAAACACGCAATGCCGCGAAAATCGGTAACGAGTTTTTTGGGGCGCCGTCGGCGGTATTGAGATCGCTATGGTATTTCGACGAACACAGACCTTTGGGTTATGTCTGGTTTGATTATCGCGGTCTTGGTTGGCTCCCGCGCACAAGCACGGGAGCCTTCTTCGTTAACCTAGAAGAACCCAAGTTTGTTGGGGTTGTAGCTGACCAGCATGTTCTTGGTCTGCTGATAGTGGTCCAACATCATCTTGTGGTTTTCGCGTCCGATGCCGGATTGTTTGTAACCTCCAAAGGCCGCGTGCGCTGGATAAGCGTGATAGTTATTCACCCAAACACGGCCTGCTTCGATTGCACGGCCCATACGGTAGCAGGTATTCATATCCCGCGACCAAACGCCAGCACCAAGGCCGTACATCGTATCGTTCGCAATTGCCAAGGCTTCTGCTTCGTCCTTGAAGGTTGTAACCGAAACGACCGGGCCAAAGATTTCTTCCTGAAAGACGCGCATGGAATTGTCGCCTTTAAAAATCGTCGGCTGGATGTAGTTACCGCCTGACAATTCGCCACCAAACTCCGCAGCTGCACCGCCAATAAGAACTTCAGCGCCTTCTTCACGGCCAATGGTGAAGTAAGACAGGATTTTCTCTTGCTGGGCGGTACTGGCTTGGGCGCCAACCATCGTTTCAGGGTCACGTGGATCACCGTGCTTGATCGCTTTCACACGTTCGATGACGCGCTCCATGAAGGCCTCGTAGATGTCTTCCTGCACCAAGGCGCGTGACGGGCAGGTGCAAACTTCGCCCTGATTGAAGGCGAACAGAACGAAGCCCTCGATCGCCTTATCAAAGAACGCATCGTCTTCGCGCATGATATCGGAGAAGAAGACGTTGGGGCTTTTGCCGCCCAGCTCAAGCGTGACGGGGATCAGGTTCTCGGTCGCGGCTTGCATGATAGTGCGACCTGTCGCCGTGGACCCTGTGAACGCGATCTTCGCGATACGCTTTGACGTGGCCAATGCCGCGCCAACTTCCGCGCCATAACCGTTGACGATGTTCAGCACACCCGCCGGAAGCAGGTCATTGATCAGCTCTGCCAAGACCATAATCGCAGCCGGTGTTTGTTCCGCCGGTTTCATCAACACGCAGTTGCCCGCAGCCAGTGCTGGCGCGAGTTTCCACGCGGCCATCAGAATTGAGAAGTTCCATGGAATGATCTGGCCGACGACGCCCAGCGGTTCATGGTAGTGATAGGCCACAGTATCGGCATCAATTTCGCTCATTGAGCCTTCTTGCCCACGCAGCACACTCGCAAAATAGCGGAAATGGTCTGCGGCAAGCGGAATGTCCGCGGCCATCGTTTCGCGGATCGGCTTGCCGTTGTCCCATGTTTCGGCTTGAGCCAGCAGCTCGAGGTTGTCCTCAATCGCGTCTGCGACCTTCAGCAAAATGTTTGCACGCTCGGTTGTCGACGTCGCGCCCCACGCGGCTTTCGCCTCATGCGCTGCGTCCAATGCCAGATTGACGTCATCGGCATCGGAGCGGGCGATGTCGTTGATTTTTTCGCCGGTAATCGGTGTGACGTTTTCAAAGTAGCGTCCGTTCACAGGTGGCACGAATTTGCCGCCGATAAAGTTGTCATACTTTGTTTTGAACGGAGACGTGTATGTCCCAGACTCAGTATGTGCGAGATCTTTCATTATTTTTTCCTCCTGAATGCCCAAGCCCTCCACCTGGGCTGAGGCATAACCTGACGAGGGCTTTCGCATCCGTCAGTAGGGCACAACAGAAAGAGTGGGTGATGTGTCTCATCCCTGAGACAGTTTCAGTCAGGTTTCGTGCAAGCCCAGCCGCTTCATACGCCGATAGAGCGTCGCGCGGCCCACACCAAGCTGGCGCGCTGCCTGTGACACGTTGCCGTCGGCCCGCGCAAGCGCACGCACCACGGCGGCGCGTTCAGCGCGCTGGAACCCTGTGGGGCCGTCTTCCTGGCCCAAAATATCAGCGGCGGGACGCGCGGCAAGCGGCCCCGTTCCGGCCAATCCAAACGCGCGGCGTGCCTCGCGGGTTGCGCCAATGACAAGGTCGTGGCTGTCCACGGCCAGCAGCGTGGCAGAATCCGCTTCACTGCTTTCGGCCACGATAATGCGCGCCGCGCTGAACGCCGCCCGAAAGTTGGCCTCTTCAATCGCGCGGGCGGTTTGCGCTACTTGCGCCCCTATCAGTCGATTAAAGGCCTCGGTTTGATCCGCCCGCGCCGAGGACACATCAAGCGCGGCCACGATCTGCCCGTTCTCGTCAAAAATCGGCGCATCAATACAGCTCATCCCGGTGTTCCGGGCATGAAAATGTTCGTCCTGATGAATGATCACACGGCGACGCTCGGTCAGGCAGGTGCCAATCCCGTTGGTTCCCTCACGCTCCTCGCTCCAGTTCGCGCCCGCGCTCAGGCCCCAGCTTTCAAAGGCAGGGGTGTCAGCATCCGACATGCGTTGGTCGAGGATAACGCCCTCGGTGTCCGTCATCAGAACCGCACACCCCGATTGCCCGACGAGCGAATACAACGCGTCCAATCGCGGTGCGGCGACCATCATGAACTTCTCGTAGACCTCCAACCGTTCCCGCAACGCAGCGTGTTCAATCTTGTCCGGTGCGCGTCGGTTGTTGGGGTCCAACCCGTGTTTCTGCACGGATCGATGCCAGCTCGCCGCGATTTGCGAACGTGCGGCAGCAGAAGCGGAACGTGTCGCTTCGAGAACTCGATCAGCGTGCGAAGTCTTAGGGTCCATCGGCCTTCCTATTATCGTGAAGGTGATCCTACCTTATGGCAATCGGTGCATCTGGCAAGATGATTGCAATTCCAGCAAGCAGAACCAGCACAATCTGTTTGATATTGGCCGCGAAGTTGAAGGGATATTCTATTTGCGTATTCAATTGTGTTTAGTTTGTGTTTCGCCAAGAGATAGCCAAAGTAGCGAGATGCACTACTGAAGAAGAAGACTTTCGTGCAGATTGCAGCATCGGTATGAGGGGCTCTCTGCCGCCTTACGGCGGTGCAGCGCCGAGAGACCGGCTCAAGCTTGCCCCTGGCCAACGGTGATCGGCTCAAGCCCAGCCCAATCACGACATTCATGCAAGGCGCAGCGAAGGCACTGCTGCGTGCGCGAAAGGCTTCCTGAAAGCGGACCTTCAAGTCTGCTCAGTTGACCCAGGGGATGCTGCAACCGGCTTCAAGGTCAGCGAAGCGCAGGAAGCAGCCCCTGCAAAACTGCAAACTATGGCCGCCATTCACGACAAACCCGGCCCTGAGCAGACCCTCATACTCGCTACGACGAAGGTCTGCTCCCAATCCGATTTGACCGATGCTTTGCAATCAGGGTCTCGATAAATGGAAGCGGAATTTTTCCTGTCTTGGTATTGGTTCGCAACGTTTAGAAGTGGGTGTCCCAGCGAGGATGGCGTTCATCGATAATTAGCGGGTGGCTGTGTCTGCGATGTCCTTTCAGGTGCGGATGATCGAGTGGCAGGTTGTCATGGGTGTGTTCGAGCTCGACAGGGTCGCTAGAGGACCAGAACTTCAGCGCAGCAAGCATGCCAGCGGCAGCCAGTAGCGCGAGCCCCATAAGCGCCGGGATTATGCCAAAGACCGTCAACAGCCAGCCTGACAGTGGATAGGTCACCAGCCAACAAGCATGGGAGAGGGCGAACTGCGCCGCAAACAGCGCGGGGCGATCCGCGGCATGGGCGGACCGGCGCAGCAACCGCCCGGAAGGGGTGAGGACGGCAGAGTATCCAAGACCGATCAATATCCATGCCCCCAGAAGGGTTGGCCAGCCAAGGTCCGTTGCGAAGGTTGTCATCCCCAGCCCGAACAGAGTTACGACCATCAGCGCAGCACCGGCGAACATCACGGGCCGGTCTGGCAGCACATCCAGAGCGCGCGGTAGAGTCAGAGCCGCAGCCATTGAACCCGTGCCGAAGGCAAACATCGTCCAGGCCAGTGCGCTTTCTGACAGGCCGAGCGATCCGCGCACAAGCACGACAGTGTTGACCAGCACCATTGCCCCCGCCGCTGCAGCCGCGAGGTTTAGCGACAACAGCCCGCGAAGACGGGGTGTGGCAAGATAGATCCGGAGACCACGCGTCGTCCGGTCATAGATGCCCCGCGGCTCGGAGGCCTTAGGGCTTGGCAGCAGCACCGAAACAACCAGAAAGGCCGAAGCTGTAAATCCCGCAACAGTGCCAAGGAAAAGCGAGTTGTAGGACATCACCGCGAGCAGAAGTGCTGCCAGGGTTGGGCTGGCTATGTTTTCCAGATCGTAGGCCAGCCGCGACAGTGACAGCGCACGGGTGTAACGCGCCTCTTCCGGCAGAACGTCCGGGATCGTCGCTTGAAACGTAGGAGTGAAGGCGGCGGAAGCGGATTGCAGCAGAAAGATCAAGGTATAGACCTGCCAGACCTCGGTTACTAAAGGCAGCGCCAGTGCCACACCAGCACGCACCAGATCGAGCGACACAAGAAACGCGCGGCGTGGCACACGGTCTGCGAAGGCCCCCGCAACGGGCGCGATACCCACATAGGCCACCATCTTGATTGTGAAGACCGTGCCAAGCACCATCGCAGCCCCATCGCCGGCAAGGTCGAAGGCAAGCAAGCCGAGTGCGACAGTCGCAAGACCGGTTCCCAGAAGGGCCACGACCTGCGCCAGAAACAGATGGCGATAGGTGCGGTCAGCAAGGATGTCGAACATGGCGGACCTCAGAGATATCGGGCGATCATTCGCAGCTCAGAGAGATCTGCTGCGGGATCTTCGGCACCTAAGCATTGATCCATATGGTCGTGGATCAATGCCCGTTTGGCGTTCGTTATTGCCTTTTCGACGGCCTGCATCTGCTGGGCGATCTGAAGGCAAGGCTTACCGTCCTCGATCATCGCGATCACGGCACGCAAGTGGCCGTCAGCGCGTTTCAGCCGAGCGATAAGGGCGGGATGACTTGCATGTATATGGGGTTTTGTCATAGGAGCTCACTATCCCCCTGGGGAGGATAAGGCAAGATGAAGTCGCGACGCAGCTCAAAAGAGCAGAACGGGCAGCCAGAGCAATGACAACCTTACGGACAATCAGACAGGTCGTGCTTGCAACACTTCTCTGTGTGGCCGTGATTGTCTGGTCGGTGACGCCAGCAACCTCTCATGCGCCCGCCATCCTCGATGTGTTTCAGGATCGCGCGGAAATGATTGCCGAGCACGGGCATCCGCATGGTCTAGAAGAAGACCTGACCTGGGCAATGCGCGGGCACAGCCACGACAGCGTCGATCACGATCACAGTCAGGCCGTCGTGCCGCGTCCTGATCTGTCGCCGCAGCTACTCGATATCTACAGAACTGCGTGGCGACTGGGTTCAGACACCTCTGATCCGCTACAGGTATAAGCCAAGTTCAGATGCACCTCCTCGCAGAGCCGCCGCTCTGACCTGATGCCGAAGCAATAGCCCACCAGAAGCATCTGGATGAGGAGTTCGGGATCGACGGAGGGCCGCCCGATATGACTGTAGAAGTCGGCGAGGTAGGTGCGGATATCAGGAAAATCCACGAACCGGTCGATAGAGCGCAGGAGGTGGTTCTGCGGGACACGCTCTTCGAGCGAGAACTCGTAGAGCAGCGCTGGTTGCGCCTCTTGCCGCGGTCCCATCATCGCTGGATCCTACGCAGGAATTGAATCAGCGGACGGCCCTTCGGTGAAGGGAGAGCATTTCAACGAAATACGCCCTTGGTGTCGGTGGCTGGGATCATGCAGAGTTTTACATGGATGTCGTGTTTGGTCTGGGGCCCGTCCTTTGGTTGCTCGCGCCGGCCATGTGCGGTATCGCTCATCAGCCGCTCGACATTCCGACAATCATTGCACCTAGGGCTACAAGGTGGACAAGCATGAGCGCTTTGTCATTCCATAGCGCGCCGACGGCAAACCACCCCACGACGCCGACGAGAAACAGATAAAGGTTCCACGGTGTCCAGCCAAACCCCGTCGCGGTGTATCCCATGATCTGAATGGCGGATGCGCCCCACTTGACCGCAAAGACAAGGCGCTCGCGCGTTGATACAAAGGTCAAGGTATCAGAGGGCACGGGTTAACCCACCGTCGATGCGCAGGTTTTGCCCTGTCATGTAGCCAGCTTCTGTTGAAGCGAGCCACGAAATGAGAGAAGATACCTCCGAAGCGAAGCCGTAGCGCCCCATGGGAATACGTGCCTTGCGGTCTTCAGTTCCAGGCAAGCTGTCAATAAAGCCCGGAAGGACGTTGTTCATCCGGATATTCTCTAACGCATATTTGTCCGAATAGAGCTTAGTGAATGCGGCTAGCCCAGCCCGAAAAACGCCCGAAGTGGGGAAAAGAGGGTCGGGTTCGAATGCCGCGAAGGTTGAGATGTTGATGATTGCGCCTCCGCCTTGCGCCTGCATCAAGGGGGTGACGAGCCGTGTCGGGCGGATGACGTTCATCAGGTAGACTTCCATCCCCTGATGCCAGTCTTCGTCGCTGATTTCGAGAACTGGTCCTTTTGGTCCGTGACCAGCAGAGTTCACCAAGACATCGATACGGCCCCAACGATCCTTCGCACCCTCGACCAATGTGTTCAGCGCTGCTCCATCAAGGTTGGAGCCTGTTACGCCAAAGCCGCCAAGTTCATCGCCAAGCGCTTCGCCCTTGCCGGACGAAGACAGGATGCCAACCTTGAACCCATCATCTGCCAGTTTGCGCGCTGCATCTGCGCCCATGCCGCTACCACCCGCCGTGACCAAAGCTACTTTTTCTACTGTCATATCGAACGCCCTTTCTTGATTAACCCATAAATAATGCGCTATTTGACAAACTTCGATTCAGAATTGATGTTACGTGCCAGTAGAATTACTATTGCAAAATGACTGAACTTCCCCCGCTCAACAGTTTGCGTGCGTTCGATGCAGCAGGCCGCCGCTTCAGTTTCCGCTCAGCCGCTGAAGAATTGGGCGTTACGCAAGGGGCCGTTGCGCAACAGGTGCGCCAGCTCGAAGCGCATCTTGATGTGATCTTGTTCGAGCGAGTGCCGAAAGGGCTGGCTTTTACGCCGGTCGGGCGCAGCTATCATAACCGCATTGCGGGAGTGTTCGCAGACCTTCGAGCCGCAACTGCCGAACTGAAACCAGAACCGAACAAAGTTCTTATCAGTGTCACACCGACCTTTGCTGCGAAATGGCTGATCCCCAATTTACCGCACTTCACCACAGCACACCCGGATATCGATTTGCGGATCATGGCGACCGAAAGAGTTTCCAGCTTCCACAGCGACGGGATAGACCTTGCAGTGCGACAGGGATCGCCGCCGTTTGGCGCGTCATTGGACGTAGCGCTTTTGTTCAGGCAATCGTTGATCGCGGTCGCCGCTCCGAAGTTTGGGGACAAGGGTGATATTCTTCTTGATCCAGAAACTCTTGCCAAACAGCCGAAGGTCCATGACACCCATGACCAATGGCCTAGCTACCTCGCGCATATGGGCGTAAAGGACCAGTCGTCTCGCCACCTTCGTCTAAGCCAAACGTCTCTTGCAGTCGATGCAGCCATCGCCGGGCAAGGCGTGGCCTTGGTAAGCCGTTTTCTGGTGGCTCAAGACCTCGAAGTCGGACGTTTGGTAGAGGTTGGCGCAACCTGGGACGCTGACGGAAAAGACTTCTACGTCCTCGTGCCGCGAACAGCAAAGAACAATGAGGCGGTCGTCAAGGTCATGACTTGGCTTACGGCGCGCTCCGCCGAAGACACCTGACTGTCTTGAGTTATGAGCGGCCATTCTGATCATTCGTACGAACGGCAACAGCGTCCGCACAGCTGCAATTGGCCGTCGGGTTCGGTACCGATCTTGCGTGCGGTTGCGGCAAAGGACTTATGTTAGCTGATTGTGTTGAAAAACGCTCGGATTTTGACGCATCGGCTGCGGTCTGCGCTGATTTCATTCAGATGTCGCAGACTTAGCCGCCGTTTCAGCTTGGGGCGGGCAGCATCGGCTTGAGCTTTGCGAGTTGCGGAGGTTCTGGGCTGCTGCTGCGAGGGTAAATTCGTCTTGAACGCCGCATGGACCCCGTAATCGGAACCGTCCTAGGCCGCCGATACGTTTGAGATGAGCGAAGAGCATCTCGACCTTCTTCCGGCGCGCTTAAGCCTTGGAATTGAGCTCTGATGCTGTGCATTGACGGGTAAAGCTAGGCAGTTTGACCCTTCACACCCCATCCTGTCCGCCGACGTTGCCAGACGTCGAGCACGAAAAGAAGCCTGAACCCTTTCGAGTGCAGCTGAGCCAATGAAGGCAAAAAAGGAGTTGACGAAACATGCCCACCTAAAGAACCAGCGATAGGCGAGATTCAGATGCACCACATCGCAAAGCCGCCGCTCAGACCGGATGTCAAAGCAATACCCCACCAGCAGCATCCGGATCAGCAGTTCGGGATCGATAGATGGGCGACCGGTGTGGCCGCCGAATTCTGCAAGATGAGCGCGGACGCTGGTCAGATCAACAAAACGATCAATCGACCGCACCAGGTGATTATGGGGGAACGTGATCCTCTAACGAGAACTCGTAGAACAATGCTGCCTGCGCGTCTTGTTTCGGTCCCGTCATCCCCAGTCCTTTCGTTCGTTGAGAGAATTGAATCAGTCGCTCAATCGACAATCAAGGAACAGTTTTTCAACAAAATCAGCCCACTTTGACGGATGCTGCGCGCACTACAAACGTCCTGTTCTGTTTAACGCCTCCAATTCGCTGTAGGGGCAAACATCATCTTCGAATGGCACGTGACGGCGGCGAAAACGGGCGTCGGCGATGGCTTCTGGGTTACTGATCCTGTCCATCCTGAAATGCCGGAAATCGGCATGCAGCGGATCCCATCCGACGAGATACCACAAAGGCGGTAGGATCAGCATGGCCTGCGGCTCGACGTCGCGCAGGGTTTTGCGCCCCTTTGCATCGCAATAGTCGAAACGAATGAAGTGACGCCCTAGGAAAGCGATCTCGAACACAGGAAGCAAGTCGGGGTCCATCTTTGACATGTCCGACAAATCCTGCAGCGGCGACAGCTGGCCGATATGCAGGCAATCTAGGAACGCGCGCAGGTCCTTCACTTTATCCGACGGCAAGGCCCTTTCGATCTTGGCGAGCCCGGCATCGGCAAGTTCGGAGAACGGCAGATTTCCGGCGGCCCTCATCGTAGCGACACTGATCAAGAGAGCAAAGACCTCGGGCACCGATAGCCTAGCATTCGTCTGAACCGATTGCGGATCAAGCTGAAGCCCGCCACCACGGCCGACATCGGAATGGATCACATAGCCTTCGTCGCGAAGCGCGGAGATGTCGCGCAACACCGTCCGGCGGGACGCGCCCACTTCTGCGGCAAGGGCGTCAATCGTGGATGTGCCGTTGCGGCGAAGGCTGCGCACGATGGCGTCATGTCGGAATCTCACATTCATGTCGCCACTCTAGCGTTAATGGTGCCACTTTTTGGCACCTATTTACCCTACACCAATTCCAGCAACGAAACACAAGGAGATTGCGGCATGAAACGGACAGCAGTGAACCCCTGGGACTGGTCGGTCAAGCTGGGCTATAATCAGGCAGAAGTGATCGGCGGCGTGACTCGGCAATTGATATGTGCGGGACAGACCGCGGTGGACGGAGAAGGCAATCCGCAGCACCTTGGCGACATGAGAGCGCAGATCAGCCTCGCCCTCGACAATCTGGAAGCGGTTCTGACAGGCGCGGAGATGGACCTGAGCAACATCGTAAAGCTGGGCATCTATGCGACGGACGTAGACGAAGCGCTGAAAAATTTCGACTTGATGGGTATGCGGTTCGGCCCGCATGGCGTCTCCCCGCCCATGACGATGCTGGGTGTGACGCGCCTCGCCATTTCTGGACTGCTGTTCGAGATTGAAGCGACGGCAATGGCCTGACGACATATCGAAGGGTCATTGGATTGAGGAATTCAGTGACCCCTTTATTGCGCAAATTACCGGTTCGCCCCGGTCGACAGGCACCGTGGAGAACACCAATTGACGTGTCCGCAAATGGCCGCCGCGCGCGCGAGACATCACGCGGACGCGCGATTATGATCTGAATGCTCTTTGCGACCAGCTCAACAATACACCCAGAAAATACCTCGGATGAAAGACAGCAACAGAGGTTTTCTTAGAAGGGATGCTGGCCCAGATGGAACGCTCCCTGCCATCAAAAGCACTAGGGTCAGGACCCATTGATTTCCGTGTAGGGGCGTGATTCACGGTTCGAAAACTGAGCGGTGAACATGTCTGATCTTTTCAGGTTGAGCGATGCGCAGATGGCGCGTCTTGAGCGCTTCTTTCCCAAGTCTCACGGCAAGCCGCGAGTTGATGACCGTCGGGTCCTAAGTGGCATTATCTTCATCAATCGCAATGGCTTGCGGTGGCGTGATGCACCGAAGGAATATGGCCCACACAAAACGTTGTACAACCGCTGGAAGCGTTGGAGCGATAAGGGCATTTTAGCACAAATGCTGGTCGGTCTGGCCGCAGATCATGGCGAAGAACAAACTGTCATGATCGATGCGACGTATCTCAAAGCGCACCGTACGGCTTCCAGCCTACGGGCGAAGAAAGGGGGCCTGGAGACAAGCGCGGGCGGGTGATCGGTCGCACAAAAGGTGGGATGAACACGAAGCTACATGCGATCTGCGACAGCCGTGGTCGCCCGCTCAACTTGTTCATCACTGCCGGCCAAGTCAGCGATTACGTCGGAGCACGGGCTCTGTGCAGCAGCCTGCCGACGGTCGGATGGCTGCTAGGTGACCGGGGCTATGACGCTGACTGGTTCAGAGAAGCGTTGGAAGACAAGGGGATAAAGGCGTGCATCCCTGGCCGCAAACAGCGTAAAACCCCTGTCAAATACGACAAGCGCCGTTACAAACGCCGCAACCGGATCGAGATCATGTTCGGCAGGCTGAAAGACTGGAGAAGGGTCGCAACACGATACGACAGATCACCAACAGTGTTCCTGTCAGCTATCGCTCTAGCCGCCCTCGTCATCTTTTGGCTATGAATGACAACGAGTCCTGACCCTAACGATCCCGCAGTGCCGCAGAGCAAACAATCACCTTCATTCAGTGTTTCAAATTCTATTCCCATAGAGTGAATTTATCCAAAGATCGGAAGTCAAAGAAAGGCGCGGAGCCGACCAGCGGCGGCACGACGGCCACCTCACCCAGGCGAGGCTTTCATCTGGCAAGGACGGCCCATTGCCGCCTTTGAAACCGGAGCTGGCCGCTGCGATGCGGCTTCACCAGATCGGCCATTCGTCCACCTTGCAGCATTACCGGAGGGTGAAGGTTGGCAGAGCAGGAGAAACCGGTCACCTAGTTTTTGGACCGTCGCATCGCGCGATCAACACAGTCGGGTTGTTTAATCCACCGGCAGCTCAGAATGGGTTGGCGATCAAGCGACCTATCCTTCTTGCGCCAAGTCCTCGATCAGAACGAACCGTTCCCAAACAATCGGTATGTCCGATGAGAATCCGCCGTTCCGTTCAAAGTAGGCACGGTGCAAGGACAAGGATCGGCCCGGTGACGGTGTAGAGCGCTGTCATGGGGAGCATGATCGCGCCAACTGCCGTGATGACCTCCTGCTTTTCGGAAAATAGCGCGCCGAGCATTTCGCCTGCGCGCATGGCGGTCAACCGCCAAGTCTTCATTGCTTCCTGTCTTCTTCGCACACATGGCTGCTTCTCCTTTAGCGCGGATGATCCCAGTGCAGGATAACCCAACGGTGGGGGAAGCAGCCGGCACATCCCATTATCGGCCCTTCATGCACCCCATGACGAAGGTCGACTTCGAACCCTTTCGCCTCCGCCGCTCGCAATAACCGCGAAGGCGAGAACCGCTTCGATGATTGAGGTCCCCGCGCTTCGAGCCTTCGTTAACGTTGAGGACGGTTATCCCGTTGTTGGTTGGTGCCGAAGGTCACGCGACTGGGTGCCGAAGACTAACGCAATCGGGTGCCGATTTCTCTGCGCACCAGCAGCCCCGGCACCGTGATGCACCGGGGCGACCCCTTTGCGATCAAGCCTGAAGTAGATGAAGATCCCTTGCTCGATCGAGCGCCTTCAACTGGTCCCCGGCCGGGTCCCCCGTCAGCAGCGAGGGCTGGAACCGCACGGTTTCAATATTGGCCACGCCGATGAAATCGAGCCACCAGTCCAAATAGGTCGAATGGTGATCGGTGCCGTATTTGGCGGGTGCCCCCGGCGCATAGACCCCGGAGGTATAGAACACCCGCGCCGACTTGCCGCGCAGCAAGCCGCTGTAGCCGGCCTCGGGATCGAAGCCGAACAACAGGCCGGGCTGGGTGATGATGTCGATGTATTGCTTGAGCTTGTAGGGGATGCCGCCGTTCCACATCGGCACCGAGAGCACATATTCATCCGCCTCGATAAACCGGTTCGTGACGGTGACCACCTGGTCCCAGGCGCTTTGGCGCGGTGCATCCATATCGCCCACGCCGAAGAAAGTCATCTTCGCCGCCGCCTTGTCCCCGTCGAATTCGGGCAGATCGGCGCGCCACAGATCGAGCCGGTCGAGGCGGATATCCGGTTGCGCCATCTGACGCGCGGCAAGATAGGCCTCGGCCATTTTGCCGGATTGGGACATCGGGCCGCGTGGCGAAGCGGCGATATAGAGAATATTTGTCATTGTGTCGTTCCTTTTCAGTTGGATTAAAGTCAGTGGGCAAAGACGTCGCGGATGGCGGCGCCGATTTCCGGGGCATGGGTTTCGAGTGCGAAATGCCCGGCGTCATAGATCCGCGTCTCGGCATCGGGCAGCAGCGCGTGCAGGCCGGTCACCGCCTCCATGGTGAAAAACGGGTCGTTCGCGCCCCAGATGATCAGCGTTTTCGGCGTTTCGCGGGCGAGATAGGCCTGCCATTCGGGGTAAGAGGCGACGTTGTCGCGGTAGTTCCAGAGGTAGTCGAGCTGGATCGCGTCATTGCCCGGCCGGTCGAGCCCCGCCTGATCGCTGATCCAGGCATCGGGGCTAAGCCGTTCGGAGCGCGTGCTGCCCTGCTGATATTGCCAGCGGGTGGTCTCGGCCGAGAGAAAGCCACGGAGCGGGGCTTCGGTCTCGGGCGTGCGTTCGGCCCAGAACGGCCCGAACTGCGCAACCACGTCAGGCGACCAGCCCTCGACATGGATCGTCGCATTCTGGAACACGAGCCCCGTGATCCGGTCCGGATGCGACAGCGCCAGCCGCATCCCCACCGGGCCACCGTAATCCTGCATGTAGAGCGTGTACTCCGCCAGTCCGAGGTCCTCGGCAAACCCCGTCAGGGTCTCGGCCAGAGTGGCGAAATCATAGCTGTAACCTGACGCCTCGGGGGCAAAGGATTGGCCAAAGCCGGGATAATCGGGGGCGATGACGTGGTAATTCTCCGCAAGCCCCGGGATCAGATCACGGAACATATGCGACGAGGAGGAAAACCCGTGCAGCAAGAGCATCACCGGCGCGTCCTGTGGGCCGGCCTCGCGATAGGCAATCGAGACGCCATCGATGTCGAGACTGCGGTAACTGACCGGCCAGGACGCCTGGCTACCAGCTGTGGAGGCGGAGGCAAGCGCGGCGAAGACCAGCGTTGCTGTTGAGAGAGATCGTTTCATCTTGCTCTTTAGTAACCTTTTAGAATCTTTTTTGATGGTTACTTATTGCCGATGAAATGGGTTTTAGACAGTCACTTTAAAGTGACAGTACGCCAGGATATATAACTGGCAAAATATCTCTATACAGGTTATCAAGCCGGACCGCAGATGGAGGAGCTGATGACACAGGATCCCAGACCCGCACCGTTTTTCATCGGCGAAAGCCCGGCGCTCGATGTCCTGAACTCGGTCGCAATGCCACGCTCCGTGCTCTACGATTGGCTGGACACGCCGGCGGATCTTTTGGACTGGCTTGTCGCGGCGGGCCTCGCCCAGGACCATGAGGTCGCGCCCTTCCGCACAGACCCGGCCACGCCTGAGCTCGCCCAAGCGCATCAGGACATCCGCGCCTTCCGTGAGCGGTTCCGCGCCTTTATCGAAGGAGTCTCAGGCAGGGAACTGACGCAAGCGGATATGGGCCATCCCATGATAGGCGAAATCAACGCAATCCTCATGCGCGGCACACGATTTCTGCAGATCGAGGCAACGGCGGAGCCGGATGCCACGCGCCCGCTCTCCCTTGCCGACCGGCATCCTATCACCACACCGGGCGATCTGATCGTCCGACTGGCCACCGTCGCCGCACGTCTCATCACGGAGGCGAATTTCCACTATGTCCGCAATTGCGAGGGGCCGAGCTGCACCCTGTATTTTCTCGACATCAGCAAGAACCACAAACGCCGCTGGTGCGCCATGGAGGTCTGCGGCAACCGGGCCAAGGCCGCCGCCTATCGCAACCGCTGACCGAGGGATCAGGCGGTGTTTCACCGGACCATGGACCGCCGCCACATCCCGACAGCAAAACTTTTTTCGAGTTTCTCTGTCACAGTCTCCGTTCTGGCCGCCTCTTTCTTACTATGCGACCGGGACTGGCCCGACGCAGGTCAATGAGGACGACACATATGAAAACGCATGACGTACAATCCTTCAGCATCGCGAAACCTTTTGCCGAGGTGTTCGACTATATCGCCAATCCCGCGCATCTGCCCGAATGGACCAACGCGTTCAAATCCGCCGATGACAAAACGGCGGAACTGGTCACTCCGGCTGGGGCGGTTCCGATCCAGCTCGAAACACGGGCCTTCGCCGAACAGGGCACTGTCGACTGGATCATGACCTTTCCCGACGGCTCCGTGGGCGCGGCCTATTCCCGGGTGACCGAAGATGCCGATGACACGTCGATCTATTCCTTTGTTCTGATGGCGCCGCCGGTGCCGCTTGAACTTCTGGAGGGTGCTTTGGAAGAACAGAAGATCACACTGGCCAAGGAGCTTGTGAGCCTCAAGGCGAGACTCGAGGCATGATCCGTCTGGATCCCAAACAGGTGGGCGCCGCGCGACACGGAGATCGCGCGGCTCTCGCCGCCGTCGTCCATAGCCTGCAACGCCAGATTTACGGACTTGCCATGCGGATGCTCGCGCATCCCGCCGATGCGGAGGACGCGACACAGGAAATTCTCATCAAGATCATCACGCATCTCGGTACGCTCCGCGACGACGAAGCCGCCGGGGGATGGGCGCTCAAGGTCGCCTCACGGCATTTGGTCGGGATGCGAAAGCGCGGCCGCGTGGAAGCGATGCGGATGACGTTCCGGGATTTCGCCGCCGATCTGGAAAGCGGGTTGGCCGCCCCGGACACAGATCAGGTCGACGATCTGGTCACGGCGATTGCGATCGAGGAAATCAAGGTCGGCTGTACGCTGGCGATGCTGACCTGTCTGAACCGGAGCCTGCGCATCGCCTATGTGTTGGGCGACATTTTCGAGATGTCCGACAGTGAGGCGGCGGAGGCGCTCGAGATTTCCGCCACCGCCTATCGGCAAAGGTTGAGCCGAGCCCGAAAGGAGGTCGCCCGCTTCGTCAAGTCCTATTGCGGGGTGGTGTCGCAAAGCGCGGCATGCAGATGTGAGAAACGCCTGACGGCTGCGCAAGCAAACGGCCGGATCACCCTGGGAGCCCCGGCCTTCGCGCTGAGCGCGCCTGCCACCGATATCCGCGACCTGCGGCGTCAGATCAGAACACTGGAAGAGGGGCGCCGGGCGGCCGCGCTCATGCGCTCGAACACGGATTTTCCGACCAATGTCGGCGATCTGATCATGGCGGCGATAAAATAGCGCCGCCAAGGGGCGGCGGTCTTTCTGATCGCTCGAATGCTGGCGGTGGGTCTCCTACAGGGCAGCGCGGGGGAGGGGCACCGCGCCTGCCCGCATTCGGCCAATTCTGCGCCTTAGACGGCCAAGGGCAAGTTTTGATCCCGGATTGCGCGTTGAGCTGATAAAGATGACTGTCGCACAGACAAGGACGCCCGGAGATGAACAAACAGCCACTCCTGTCACGGCTAGAAAGATCGATCACCACCGCGTTTCTGTCCGGTCAGACAGCGCGGGGGGTCTGGATCAATGGCTGCCAACAAGCGCAGACCATTACCAGAATGGATATCTCCACCCCGATGCTTATGTTTTCGATCATAGGGCTCAAGAGGGTCGTCGCGGATCGGCAGACCTATGATGCACATCCCGGGCAGGTTCTGATGCTCCCCAAGGGCGTGCGATGTGATGTCGAGAACATTCCAGACCGTGGGCAAAGCCGGTTTCTGGGCGCATCGCTGGTCTTTGACCAGCAAACCATGGACCTGTTCGGCAAGGTCTATTCCGATGGGCAGAAGGACTGGGATCTGAGGCCGAAGTGGAAGGCCGCCGGGTCAGAAGAGCTTTTCGCCATCGTCGCGGACTGGATCACGCATGACCAGAATTATCCCTCAGACCTGACCCAGACCCGCCACCGGCTCGTCGAGATCCTCCTGATCCTTGCGCGGCAGGGTCTGGCCGGAAACCTTCTGATCTCTCGCGGGGAAACTCTGTCAGAGCGGATCACCCAACACTTCAAGACCGATCTGTCGCACGATTGGTCCATGAAGGATCTGACCCGGATCCTTGCGATGAGCGAGCGGACCCTTCGCCGCCGGTTGCAGTCCGAGAACACCGGCTTTCGTGATCTGCTGGAGGATGCGCGGCTCAATCAAGGGGTAGAGCGGGTCATCTCCTCTGACATGCCGATCGGACAGATCGCCTTTGAGTGCGGCTACCAATCGCAATCGCGCTTTGCCGAACGGTTCCGCCTGCGTTTCTCCATGAGCCCGACCGAGTTGCGTGCGACGCAAGGGCGGCCGATGGGCGAACTTGTGACCCTGAACCCGCAGCGCGCGCGCAATTGACCGTTTGCGGCGCGCCCCTGACCATCCGCAGCGCGAAAGCCCCCCGTATATGGCCCAAGTCTTGTCCAGCAACTCTGGAAAGGACCGCTGAGATGTTCTCCCCCAAACCCCTTCTGCTCACTGGCGCTGTAATCGCCGTCTTGCCTGCCTTGGCGATGGCAGAAACCGAAATTCCCCTGTCCGATGCCGCATTCGCGCCGGAAGGCATCTCGCATGACGCGGCGGGCAACCTCTATGTCGGCAGCCTGACCCAGGGACGGATCCTCAAGATTTCGGCCACGCGGAGCATCTCTGAATTCGCGCCTGCCGGGGTAAATAGCCTTGTCAGTGTCGTCGGGGTCCATGTTGCGGGCGACCAAGCCTACGCCTGTTCGTCCGATCCGGGCGTCAGCGCATTGACGGGAACGGCCGTCCCGGCACTGACCGCCTTCGACACGCAAACCGGCGCGCCCGAGGGCCGATACCCGCTGCCCGAGGGGGGCATGTTCTGCAACGACATCGCCGCCTTGCCCGATGGCACGATCCTGGTCACCGACAGCTTTGTGCCCCGCATCTATGCCCTGGCCCCCGGCGCGGATCGGCTGGAAATCTGGCTCGACGACGTCCGCTTTGCGGGCGAAGGCTTCAACCTGAACGGTATTGCCTATGATGACGGGGCGGTTTTCGTCGCGCGCTACAACACCGGCACGTTGCATCGGATCGCGCTGGACGCAGAGGGGCGGGCCGGGGTGATCACGGATCTGACGATGTCAACGGAGATCCATGGCGCGGACGGTCTGACGGCCCTAGGCGGCGGCAGGTTTCTGCTTGTCGAAGGCGGGGGATTGTCTGCGGGCGCGCGCGGTGCCCTGTGGAGCGCCACCGTTTCGGGCGCTCAGGCGAAGCTCGAGGTGATCGCAGAGGATCTGAACGTCCCGACGACGGCGACGGTCATCGGCCAGACGGCCTATGTCGTCGAAGGTCAGCTCGACCATCTGTTCGATCCGACGGCAGGTGCGGCCGATCCCTACCGCATCCTTGCGATCGAACTGCCCGCAGAATTTCGATAATCCCGGAAAGGAATTAGCCATGACAACGCATGTGATCGTGCTCTCGAAACCGGACCCCGCCAAGGCGGACGGTGCCAGACGCTATGCGGACGCGGTCCAGCCCCTGCTGAAGGCCGCAGGCGTCGTCCCGACGCTGCGCGCGCCCGTTGCGGCGAGCGTGGCGGGCAAGGCCACTCCGGCCACGGTGTTGGTTCTGGAGTTTGCCGACGAAGCCGTGGCGAGAGGGTTCTTTGATCAGCCAGCCTATCGGGACCTGATCCCGCTGCGAGACGACAGCTTCGCCCATATGGAAATCCATATTCTGGGCGGCTGAGCGATGATTGCGGCCCCGGCCTGTCACGGGACGGCGCCCGGACCCGGCCACACCGGGCGGCGCCCTCACAAGCGCATAACGCAACTGTGAGGGTGCCTTCTCTTTCAATTAATAAGAGACTGGTCTATCTGTAACTCGTGAGAAGCCGGAGATCCCTGAAATGGCACTGATGTGCCCCCATCGAGTGGTCCAATTTGAATGTTAATGCATCCTCGGTCTTTGGTCTATCGGGACGATGCTTTTGGGCTCTGGGGGCCGGTATCCTAAGGCGCTGTGGGGCCTCACCGTGTTGTAGTGGCGACGCCAGCGTTCGATGAGGATCTGT
>NZ_JAWJBP010000023.1:0-52616 GCF_046535935.1 Tritonibacter sp. SIMBA_163 | reverse complement strand
CAAAAGCATCGTCCCGATAGACCAAAGACCGACGATGCATTAACATTCAAATTGGACCACTCGATGGGGGCACATCACCTAGGGGCAAAGGTTTGTCTCTGCTCTTGGTCTCGGCACCCGAAACCGACATTCGCTGCATCACAGAATATTGGCATCCTGGGCTCACAGCGGACTTGCGGCGGTGCAGCGTGTGGTTTTCACCCTGAACACTCTGTCGCCGGTCTGATCGACAGACCTAGTTGACTGCTGTCAGCCCTTTATGGACATTCGTTCTGCACCTGCATCGGATGAGCCCGCCAGCAGGCCGGGCGGATTGCGGACCTTCGCTGCAGGTGCGCGAGCATTGGCACAGACTCACCGAAGCGGACTTTGACAGGAGATTCACATGGCAGCTGATTTGGCTCCTATTGGCCGATAGTATGCAGGATAAAGTCAAAAACGGGCCTGGCGGGCTCAAACGCCACAGACGGTAGAGCGGGAACTATTTCCTTAGCAAAGGTTGCCTTGTCACCCTTGAAGCGCTGACAATCGCCGGGGCGCGTCGGGTCGATTTCAAAATGTGCGCCTACTCCAGGCGCGTCACGAAAAAGCAGCTCCATAGGAAAACTTGACTTGCTTTTATAATGCTCCCCGGTGGCTGCGTTCACAACTTGTCCGTAGCAGCTATGCTCCTCGGAAACTGGCAACATCAGGTTGTAGCCGTCCACTCCATTCCGTTTTTTGGTCAAACAACGCGAAACATTGTTTTGAACTACTTGACTGTGGTTCATGTTCCATTCGTTGTAAGCTTCATCCCAATCATACAACGCAAAAATTGTGCGCCCCTGATTGTCTTGGTAGAATTCGTTGCTTCGCATCAAACGGCCAAGTGTTGTGCAAGAAAATGCGCTCAATATCTCAAAGGGCCGGTTCACCTCAGCTCCATACAACTTGCGCCAAGCCGTTTCGAAGATGATTTCGTCCGTTACTCCCTCAACCATGAGTACTGGCCCATTGGTGTTCTTGAGATTGTGGTAAATGTTGAGGCGCGCCTCACGCTCACTAAACGTAATTAGCCCAGCCGAGAGTGACTGAACTACTGCCGCTTTATCACGCTGCACCGCCGAAACGTTGCCATCCGCAATCTCAAAAAGGCGTATCTGCGGTTCATTGGCCTCGACGATCGTCGAAGCACTGTGACTGCTGAGTAGAACGTGATTGGTCTGCGCGGCTTCGGTGGCCGCAATGTCTTCTACCTGCTTGAGAAAGCTAAACTGCCACTCCGGGTGCAGAAAGGAGTCTGGTTCATCGAGGAGAGTGATGCAGTTACGGTCCTTGAAAAATTCGGTGATGGCAAAAATGTAAATGGATTGAAACTGGCCGTCGCTAAAATCTCCGACAAGGATCGGCCTTCCATCACCCAAGCCGATCGGAATAGACAAGCTCTCGAACATGCCAAGTGTTTTCAGGTTGTCAAATTGGCGAAAAAGATCGGACGATGATGCGTCGGCAAACTCTTCGCGGAAGAGCTCAAGATTAATGCGGATAGTATATCGATCCAGCCCACGGTCATAAATCGAGTCTCGTGTGAACTCGCCCCTAACACAGTTGAGCAACCGTTCAACGAATACGAGCGATTGGCCCTTCGCCCCCCATAGGAACGAAGCCACATCGCCGACTTCGACATCGCTGTGCTTAAACCTGGGCGGCGAAAGCCGAAGTGTGACGGTTTCAGACGTGACCTCGATCCCCAGCTTCTGGCAGATGTAGCGACGGGCCGCACAATCGTCAGGCTGCATTAGCAGGATCGAAAGCAGCATCTCCTTGTACTCCGCGCCGATGCTGATGAACTCCCGCGCCTCCTCGCCGGTCCATTTGCGGTTCCGGCGGGCGTAGGCCCGGGCGTACTGATCTACGGTAGACGTGATTTTGTCGCTGTGACCGGAATAGTAGATGATCACGTTGTCGGGTGTCAGCGCGTCGGCGATTTTCGAACGGTTCGCTCCGTTGACCTGCAACTGGCCACCCTCACGACAAACGCGCACGTCATCGCCATCGATCTCGTAGAGGATATCAAAGTCGAAACCGATCTCGCTGCGCCGCTTCGTCGAGGCGAAGACGAAGTTGAAGATTTCCACCAGCGCCTCGAAGAAATTGGACTTACCCGTTCCATTCTTGCCGACAAAGATGTCCAGGAAACTGTCGCCATCGAAGGTGAGCGTGAAGTCACGAAGGTTCTTATACTCGCTGATCCAGACAGATTTTAGGCGCATAGATTTCCCTTATGTCTTCACGAAAGTCAGTTGGGCGTCGAGGATAAAATAGGCGAGGATCGCGGCTTGGGCTTCGAGCGGTTGGTCGCGGATCATCTGCAGAACCGGATCGCGAGGCCTTCGTTTCTTCTTCAAGAACTCAACCGTCTTCTCAAGCAGTTGCCGATTCTCAATCGCACTTTGCGCGCGCTGCCCAACGACAGGAAGCCAGCTATCAAAGCTCTGAAACTTTCGTTCAAACGGGTGCGGTTCTTTGGAATACACGTAGCCAAAACTATCATTCGGCTTGAAGCTGACGTGATGATCCTTCGTGTCGTCCGGCAAAATGATCTCATTGGGCGCGAACATGGCCGAGGCCTGGGACACGACCGTTCCGGCGCTGTAGGCGTCTGAGAATTCCTTGGGGGTGTGTATCTGGCTGGTCACATAGAACACGGCGTTGCCAAGCGCCTCAAGCGCTTGCAGCGCCTTGTGTTGGCGGTACTTGCCATTCTTGTGCAGATTCATGCGATAGACCTTAGGGTCCGCGTAAAGCCCATCCTTTATCTCCCGTGCGCTTTTGCGCTCCAGGACATAGGAGCGCTTCAGCTGGAGGAAGACGGGTGTTGATCCGTCAAGGGTGACCTCGACATCATAGCCCTTCGTCGCCTCGGCTCCCTGACTGATGAAGTCAGGGGCCTTTGGGAACTTTCCACCGGGCGCGTAGTTTTGCTCCAACTCCCGCAAGAAAGCGAAACCGAAGGTCAATTCGGTGAAATCAGGCCAAGACATCTACATCAACCTCGCGGCGCTGAGCGATCAGGGCAGAAGTAACTTTGCGAAGGATCTTGTATTCGCTAATCCAGATTTGTTTTAAACTCATGATTTCTCAATGAATTTTGGAGGTAAGGGTGTCGGCCAGTTTCACGCTGGCACCTTTTGAATCTCGAATTCGCTGGCGCAGCATCTTGCAAATTTTCAACAAATCGGAGACTCGATCGCAAATCCGGTTTAGCTCCGCCTTTGGTGGCAAGGGCACAAGAACCTCGCCAAGTATTTCTAGATTGATGTTCTTTTGCGCCGTGGAAGGAGCGTAGTGCTCCAGATCGTTCTTGGCGGTGCGAATGAAATAATCGAAGTAGGTGACGTCTACGTCATCTTCAAACGGGATGTAGCCAACCACGCTGTCTGGAAAACAAGCGTCTATTGAGAGGATGCCAGTATCGGCGATATTCGCGGCGATTGTGATGCAGAGTGTCCCACTCGGCCAAAGTCGGCTCTGCTGGAGGCCAAAGTCGTTATAAAAGCTTTCAGACTCGACAATGAACGGATTTGCGCGGGCAACGTCACCCGTTTGAACAAGAGGGTATTCGCCACCGTCGAACAGACGCCGATCATTCCGAGGCCGATGTTTTGATTTTCCCCTGGCAAGCTCGCCGACCTCGGGCAATCTGGCCCATGCCCAAGACTCGGGTAAAGGATAAGGCTTCGGCAATCCGTCCACATCCTTTGTGGCCTTTGGCTTTCGGATTGTCTTTGCTTTGACGAGTTTGTCTCTGGTGCGGACAGCACGCTCTAACCATGTCGCCGCTGGTTCGTCACTCGGGTCTTGGGAAACCAGCAAACCTCTTATGGCCAGCTCAAGTACGGTCGTTTCAAGTCTTGCCACACTCTCTTCAGTTGTGAAGAGGGTGTCGAAATGGGCTTCGATGCGGGTCCAGTTTCTGGTGAGCTCTTCGGGGGATTGGCTGTTGGTGAGGGTGGCGAGGCAGGTTTCGACGAGGGTTTGGTGCGCCTTGAGGCTGCCCTCGGCCTGCCGCTCCAGCGCATCACACAGCGCCATCAGCTCATCCACCTTGGCCACGATGCGGTGTTGTTCGGCGGTTGGGGGAAGCGGCACCAACCCGGAGAAGAACTGTTTGTCGTTGATGGCCGGATACGCGATACCAGTTTGGCACCCTTCAACATAGGAGATGAAGGTTGGTGAGCGAAAATAGCGATATAGGTAAGAGGCCGAAACTCCGTCGAATGGATGCAGGATAGCGAAGGCGGTGCTCGCAATCGGCTCAGGTTCAAAGGTCTCCGTGATGACCGCAATATTCAGCAAATATGGGCGAACCGTGGAATAGACTACGGTCCCATTCCGAACCAACTTGCGCGCCCGTGATGGCGCGTTGCTCGCCTCAAGAACCGTTGGCTCAGAAACCAGGCCCAACTCTTTGTTGATGGAACCGACATCGATGTATGTGAACTGGCTTTCCGGAACCTTCTGCCCCCAGTCGTGGCCAAGCTGAGATACGCGACACCATGTCCAGCCGCGCGGAAGTTCAAAAGGAAGTTCTGATGCGGCGATCTTGGCAACTGGTTTGGGTTTCTTGATGATGCCCTTGGCAAACATTTGGGCCTGTTGAAGATGCAGTTGGTCAAGCAATCCATCCGCAGGAACATCGGTATCATCGTGCGGAACCAACTTGCCCCGCACTGCCAGCTCCAGGATTAATTCCCGCAGCTTCTTGATCCCATGAAGGCTGACACTGCCTCCATTGCCTCGTCCTGCACTGGATTTCTTTTCGGTCGCCGCCGTCCAGATATCCAGATGGTCGGTGATCAACTGGTTCACATCTGTCACGGGCCGCCCCCATTTAGCGCATCCGACAAGATGGACTTCAACTGATCACGCAGCTTTTGAATGTCGTCTTGCGCGATCCGGTAGTCCTCCAACAGATCGTCAGGGTCCAGGTTCTTCTTCGCAGCCTCAAACGGGTTCTTGTCGTCGAGATTGAAACCGCGTTGTTCGAAGTATTCCACGCTGCGTTTCCACGCCTGATTGGTCTCCTTGCGCGCCTTGAAGCCATCGGCCTCATCCCCCCACCAGTCGATCTCGGGCTGGAACTCCGCGAACTGCATGGGCTTGGATTTGTTGTAGTTTTTCACACCTTCTGGATAGGGGTGTTCGTAGAACCAGACATCCGTCGTCGGCTCTCCTTTGGTGAAGAACAGGATGTTGGTCTTGATGCCCGTGTAGGGGTTGAAGACGCCATTGGGCAGGCGGACGATGGTGTGCAGGTTGCACTCGGTCAAAAGTGACTCTTTCAGCCGTGTCTTCGTGCCTTCGCCAAACAGAAAGCCATCAGGTAGGACGACCGCAGCGCGGCCGTGTTTCTTGAGCAGCTTGATGATGACCGCGATGAAAAGGTCGGCGGTTTCACGGGTGCGCAGGCCTGCCGGGAAGTTTTGCTCGATCCCGTCTTCCTCGATCCCGCCAAAGGGCGGGTTGGTGATGATGCAGTGCACACGATCCTTGTCGCCATAGTCGCGGTAGGGTTTGGCCAACGTGTTATCGAGGCGGATGTTCGAGGGGCTGTCGATCCCATGCAGGATCATGTTGGTCATGCAAAGCATGTAAGGCAGCGGCTTCTTCTCTACGCCTTTGATGGTTTTGGCGAGCTGCTGGCGGTCTTTGCTGGTTTTCGCATAGTGCTCTTTCTTGTGGTCGATCGCGCATGTCAGGAAGCCCCCGGTCCCGCAGGCTGGGTCAAAGACGACCTCATCCAGCTTTGGGTCAACGCGGTTCACGATAAAGCGGGTGACGGCGCGAGGCGTATAGAATTCGCCAGCGTTGCCCGCGCTTTGCAGGTCGCGCAGGATTTGCTCATAGATGCCGCCAAAGGTGTGCCAGTCTTCGCGGTTATTGAAATCGACTTCGTTGATCTTGTTAATGACTTGCCGCAGCAACGTGCCGGATTTCATGTAGTTGTAGGCGTTCTCGAAGACGCGCTGGATAATGAGCGCCTGCTCTCGTTGCGGGCCTTGCGTCTTCACAGGAGCCTTTAGCTTTGGGAAGAGCGTATCTTGCACAAAGTCAAACAGACCTTCGCCGGTCAGGCCTTCACGCTCGCCCGCCCAATTGCGCCACCTTAGGTGGTCGGGAAGTGCCGACACGAAGTCATCATCGATGAGTTCAAGTTCCTGTTCGCGGTCATCGAGAATCTTCAGGAAGAACATCCACACCATCTGGCCGATGCGCTGCGCATCACCATCGACACCCACGTCTTTGCGCATGATGTCCTGAATTGCCTTAATGATGCTGGTAAGATCACCCATTTATCCGTCCGCCTGTCTGTATATCTGTTGCTCAAGCTCTCTAACGGCTTGTTCGTATTGTTCTTTGCCGCCGAACACATCGCGGATGATCTCGACCGGTGTTCCAATTTCATCGAAGGGGTCAAGACGCAAGATGCGGGCGTCTTCGATCGTGCGCACCCCTTCGTCCGCATACTTGTCCAGAAGCGCCGACAAGACCTTGCGGGCCTCGTCTCCGTATTTTGTGAAGTAGTTGCGCTTCTTGACGTTGTTGGCCCGCTCCGCGCGCGTGAGGGGCGGCTGATCGTATGCGATGTGGCAGAGCAGGTCGAAATCGCCGAAATCCTTGCCGACCTCTTCGGCCAAGTTCTCCAACAAGATGCCATGCTCCTCCAGCTCTTGGATGATCGCGGCCTTCTTGTCTGCGTCGTTCCACTTGCGGATGAAGTCGTCCAACGACGAAAACTCGGTCAAAATCTGTTTCCGCGCGAATTCCCTGTAAGATTCCGTGATCAAAGCACCGTCGGGACCGATGAAGCTGACGCGTTCCGCAATGATCTCCACTTCAACGCCGCTGACGACTAGCTTGGTTATTCCAGTACTATCTGGCAGTTCCAAATGATCGTCCTCCGGATCAATTGGGGGATCAGGTGGTTCGGGCGGATCATCATTGCCTGGCTCGTAGATAACGACCGCTTCCCCGTCAAAGTCTGGGTCGTTAAATAGCTCTGTGGCCTTTTTGAAGTCCATGATGGTGAAGTACCACTTGCCATGCTCCTCATCGACGCGGGTTCCCCGCCCAATGATTTGCTTGAAGGTGGTCATGGATGTGATCGTTTTATCGAGGACTATCAGCTTGCAGGTCTTCGCATCTACGCCAGTGGTAAGCATTTCCGATGTTGTCGCAATGACGGGAAACTTGCTTTCCGGGTCGATGAAATTGTCCAGATCGGCTTTGCCATCCTCCTTAGTATCGCCGGTGATACGTCGGACATACTGAGGATTATCGATCGCGATCTGGCCGGCAGCGTTTACGATTGCCTTGCGCATCCGCTCGGCGTGGTCAATGTCTTCGCAAAAGATGATGGTCTTGCTGAAAGGGTCAGTAGCGTTGAGAAGCTGCATAACCCTCGCGGCGACCAGCTTGGTGCGTTGGTTAAGCACCAGAAGTCGATCCATGTCTTTCTGGTTGTACTGTCGGTCTTCAAGCGGGTTGCCGAGATCATCGATGGTGCCGGGTGGCGGGGTCCAACCCTCGACATCCTTGTCGATATCGATTTTCACTACTTTGTAAGGCGCTAGAAATCCGTCTTCGATCCCTTGTTTCAGGCTGTATGTGTAGGCTGGTTCGCCAAAATAGGTGCTACTCGAAACGTCCTTGGTTTCCTTTGGCGTCGCCGTCAAACCAATCTGTATGGCACCCTTGAAATACTCGAGGATCTCACGCCACTCCGAGTTTTCGGATGCGCTTCCGCGATGACACTCATCTACGACGATCAAATCAAAGAAGTCTGGGGAAACGGTCTTGAACGTCTTATCACTTTCCTCACGGCCCGTGAGTGACTGATATAGACCCAAGTGTATTTCATAAGACGGATCAATTCTCCGACTTCCAATTTTGGTCATCACTGAACCAAAGGGCTTAAAGTCATTCACAAGAGTCTGATCAACAAGAATGTTACGATCAGCCAAAAACAAAATGCGCTTTGCAGCACCAGCCTTCCAAAGCCGCCAAATGATCTGAAAAGTCGTGTAGGTCTTACCGGTTCCGGTCGCCATGACCAATAGCACTCGATTCTTGCCCTTGGCGACAGCTTCAATTGTGCGGTTGATCGCTTCGGCCTGATAATACCTCGGCTCTTTGCCCGACCCGTCATCATGGTAAGGCTCCATGAGCAAGGTTTGTTCACCATCTTCAATGCCACGAAACGATTTGTAACGTGCCCAAAGGGTTTGGGGGTCTGGAAACGCAGTCAAAGAAAGAGATGTTTCAATGTCTTCGCCGGAGCTTGGGTGCTTGTTGTGTTGTTCGAAACCATCGCCATTTGAACTGAAAGCCGTTGGAATCTGCATGATCTCGGCGTAGCCAAGCGCCTGCTGCATCCCGTGTCCTATAGAATGATTGTTGTCTTTGGCCTCCAATACAGCCACGGGAAGAGATGGCTCCCAGGATAGGACGTAATCGGCAAATTTCTTTTTCTTCTTGTTGCGGGAAGACATGTTACCGCGGACGATGATTGGCCCCGGCGTCAAAGTCACTTCTCGCCTTATCTGGGTAAACTGATCCCAGCCAGCGCGCTTCAGTGCTGGGGTAATATAGAGGTCGCAGATATCGGACTCACTGAGCTTCTTCTTCTCTCCAGGGGGCAGCGACATTTGCTTCTAATACTCCAAAATCCCTTTGCTAAGCTATACAGAGCGAAGGTTCTTAGGCTATACAATTATACGCAAAAGCGTATACTGACTAGTGTGATCTTTCTTGCAATGGACGCGCGATGAATAGTCTGATTTCTAGCCCGCAACGCTTGGGTGCTCTGCTCGCCGAAGCTAGAAAGGCTTCCGCCTCAACTCAGGCTGAAATTGCGGAACGTGCTGACCTTCGGCAGGCAACGGTTTCAAAAGTAGAAAATGGTGATCAAGGTGTACGATTAGAAACAGTACTATCTTTGCTAGAAGCAAACGAACTTGAGCTCGTAGTTCGAAAGAAGTCAAATCTATCAAGAGCCTAACCCATTAGAATGATCGACTTGACTACCCAAGCTTTGTCTTACTGATCAACGTTTTGGCTGAATAATGATGCGCGATGCACGAATGTCTGCTTCGACGGGCCGCGCTGCAGCATCTGACGCCCCAAGCGGAAGGCGGCTTTGGGCCGTCCTTGATCATAGTGCAGGCGACGCGCCGCGACTTTGCAAAGGTCGCTATCTGCGCTTCGCTGACATTCATGCGAGGCGCAGCATCTTTCCAATCTGTCGAGACAGTCTGAAGGTCCGCTCCTGGGAAACCTTTCGGTTTCCTTCGCGCCTGCAGCATTGGCACCGATCCGCGTCGCGTGAATGTCTTGTAATGGGCTGGCTACGGTCATCGATGCGGGTATCAGCACTAGCGGTTGGGTCCCAAACCTGTGAACTCAGTTTTCAAAATTGAATTACCGCAACACGGAGGCGGGGCTGATGGCCCCGCCGCTTCTGTTTTGTGGGCCAGCGGGATTTGGACAAGCCACACGCCCCTGGCCGTCAGGGAGAGGGCGCTGCCCTCCCCCTCGGGCAATCCGATTAGACCGGGCCGTGTCCTCGGCTGCGCCTGCGGGCCGCACCAACCCGGTCGAATAGCATTGCCTCGCCCCCTCCCGCGTTCGCCACGTGGCAGATTGGCAGGAACAGGCGGCTTCGCCGACTGAACCTGCAAATCAGCCCTGATTTTCCAAAAGGAAGGTCAGATCAACGAAACAAGCCACACGGCAAAAACAGTGGATTGGGTCAGTTTATGACGCCTAGGTCAATTTCGTCTGACGTTCAACAAAGGGGTGTGGGACGTCGAACACCTTTGGCTCAATCAACGGCCAAAACCTGAGGGAACGATAGGGCTGCCTCTTTCAATTCTGACCCAAACGTCAAGCATTTCTGACCCAGAAGACTGCGTATATCGATAAGCTCGCTTACCTGCGCCAGAAACTAGCGGCCCAGAGCCGCCTTCTACCCACCACGACGCTTCCGCGCCGCAGCTACACCAGACCGGCCATTCGTCCATGGCGCAGCATTTTCGGAGGACGAAGGTCGGCAAAGCGGACATTCCCGACCTTTGCATGAGCTTCGAGAAGGTCCGCTTCCCAGCTACTATATCGGTAAACGGCGCACCGCTTTCGAGTAAATCCTCGGTGTCGTAGCACAAAGTTCATCTTGAATTGGGTAGGCAAGATCTAGCGAACCTAAACCTGCCTACATCTAATAGTTTAAGAGGCTTTCGGCGCTTTATATTTTTCAGGATCGTAATAAATCTGGAATATTTCCATAGCGGGCTCGGGAAGCTCATGATCTGCAAGTTCATCACAACGGCGGTCCAATTCGCAACGCCGATCACCTTTCATATCATCTTCCACGAGGTAACCCAGATTCCTCCAGACCTCATAAATAATGAAATGCTGTGGATTGTTGAGAGATTGGTGGACATTCGCATGCAAATTGTTTGAATCCTTCCCAACTTGATCAATGTATTCCATAAATAACTTTCGAGCGTCATCTTCACGTCCAGAAGCGACGTGGGTGCTCTTCATCAAACTAAAGGCATTTTGCCTGACATTATGAGGGTGTGTACCGGTGCTATGAAGTATTTCGGTAAATTCAGCGCTTAAAGGTTTTGCCATGATAGGCTGCAGCCATCTCATGAAGCCATTTCGGTAGGTTCTCGCAAACTGAACCTCAAAGAATTCCTCGTAATCTGTCCACTCTTCGTACAAAAGGTGATTTGTGGAATCCACGAGAGATGTGCAAGCCGACAATACGGTGCATGTTTTTTCTTCAATCGCGATGTCGACAATATTCGTATATATATCCTTAACTTTCTCTTGCGCGCCATCTTTTACGACAACATGAGCGAATACACCCATGTTCTTGCCCTTCATCTCTGGAAGAGGTTTATACGAAATCCAATGATCTGGACGTGGGACTGCTTTCATGATCAATTTCTCCATTGATGTTCATCAGTTGGTAGGTGTTTTTTCGGCAAACCTAGAGGCGCAGCTTCCTTCAAAGTGGGCTCTCTGAGGATCTCAGCCGCAAGAGACATGAGCGGCAGCAAGGCGGAAATGCGGATAGTACCGCTACGCAACTCAATGGCTGCTTAGGGTAGATAGTCCATTTTTTAGCACCGCAAGCCTGTCGATGATTGCACTGCGCTTTTCGTCAAGTTCCGCTCTGAGCCGGTCGATATGTTCAAGTTTTTCGGTCAACTTCTCGATGCCGCCCTCGCATGGGCCAGCACCTTCATCTGAAAGGCACTCGCTCATGGCGCGGATTTCACGGGTTGAGAATCCGGTTGCGATAAAGTCACGGATGCGGCCAGCTCTTCGCAGATCAGCGTCGCTATAGCTTCGATAGCCATTTAGCGTGCGACTGACTTCCAAAAGCCCCTCTTGCTCATAGTGACGCAACATCCGTTGCGTTATCCCGAGCCGGCCCGCAGCTTCCTTTGCTTGCATACCAAATTCTCCATCAACATTGTCGTATATGTAAAAGCCGTAGGTGCAAATCAATGTGGGCCGGGCGCAGCCGCCTGCAACCCGGCCTGTGGATCAGGATCGCAAGGACCACCCCCCATCAACAGTCAGAACTTGGCCCGTCAGCCATTCGTTTTTGGAGCTTCCTAACCGCAAAATCCAAGGCACAATATCAGATGTCACTCCTCGGCGGCCCAATGGGACCTGTGCTGTTTCCTGTGCTTCGACTTCTTGGGCCATCTGCTCAGGCAAACCCATGAAACCGGTCAAAGCACCGGTTTTTACCGGGCCGGGTGCAATAGCATTCACGCGAATACCATCCTTTGCCAATTCTACGGCCCAAGATTTGGTCAGATGCTCTAGGGCGGCTTTTGTCGCCCCATAGTGTGCCAACATGGGCGCGGCACCACGGGAAACCGCTGTGCCGATGTTTACGATTGCCCCCTTGCTCTCCTGCAACGCGGTGTAAGCCGCCTTCACAAGTTGCGATGGAGCAAGGATATTGACCGCCGAAATCTTTGCAATAACCTCTGCATCGTACTCTCCTACAGGCAATAGCTGGCCTGCGCCGGAATTGTTTACAATCAGGTCAATACGCCCCCAACGAGACATCGCAGCTTCAACGATTTGCTGTCCACTGCTTACATCGGCGCTGTCGATCTGTAGTGCTTCGATTTGGTCGTTCGATGCGGCGACTTCCGCTAGCTTATCTGCGTTGCGTCCCGTAATAAGTACATTTGCACCGCTCGCGACAAGTTCGCGTGTTGTCGCCAACCCGATTCCAGAGCTACCCCCGGTAACGATTGCGACCTTCCCTTGCCATGTATCGCTATTGGTCATGATGATGTTTCTCCAATCTTTCATCGTTGATCAGAGACGTGTCTAGAGCATTGACACTAACGTCAGGGTCAAGAACTTGTTTACCCTAAATCGAAGATTTTGAAGAAACCGGCCATTGGTTCAAAGCGCAGCATCAGGAACTATGGGCTCCATGCTGACCTTCGTCGCGACAGCGCGCAAGAGGGGAACTTTGTCGAAGGCCGAGGTCGGCAGAGCGGGACAGAGCTGGCTTTCGCTGCGGTCGCTCGATGGGCTACTATCGGAATTTTCCAACTATATTGAAACCTCCTCGACGGCTTCTCGAACTGTCTGGAAAACACCCTTCAGTTCATCTTTTGGAACGCCACCGAAGGCGAGACGCAAAGCCTGAGGGACTGCAATAGTCGTTGCAAATGGCTCTGCTCCTGACGCCAAAACGCCCTGCTCCTTCAGGCGTGTGACAATGGGTTCGGATCGAACACCCTTGTCGAGAGGCAACCAAGCGAAGCCTGCGTAGCGATGCGAAAGAACGGACGATCCACCAAGAACGGTTCGGCAAAGCCGCTGGCGTTCTGCGCCGTCCCGCCGCCGGGTCTCTTCGGAACCGGCAAGCGTGCCGTCCTCCACCCAGCCCGTGACCAGACCGGAGATCAGCGCCGGGGCGTTCCAGGTTGTCGCTCTGATCGCTTCAAGCAATCTGTCTGTGTGGGTCGCGGGCGCGATCAAGTAGCCCAGGCGCAAGCCTGTCGCGAGGCTCTTGGAAAAGCCCCCAACATAGACCGTTCGCTCCGGCGCGAGAGCGATGAGGCTTGGCGGCGGATCTGGCTCCAGAAACGTGTAGGCCGCGTCTTCGATGAGTAACAGGTCATGCGTGCGCGCGATTTCGATCAGACGCAGGCGAGTCGCCTCATTCATGACCGCACCCAATGGATTGTGGACAGTCGGCATCAGATAGACCGCCCGCAACTTGCGCGCGCGACACTGTCGTTCCAGATCGTCGGGGTCCATCACGCCGCCCCGTCCCTCAACCGGAACAATTTCGAGGCCCTGCAACGCCGCAACGGATTTGAAGCCGGGATAAGTCAGGGGGTCGGTTGCGATCCTCTCGCCGCGTTGAAAGAGGCCGAGGGCGATGGTCGCCAACCCATGCTGGCCGCCTGACGTGACCAGAAGGCATTCGGGGTCGATAGGACCAAGGGTCGAGGCAAGGCTTTCCGCAATGATCCGTCGTTCGTGCGTTCGCCCGCCGTGAGGCTGGTAACGCAGCATCGCCTCAAGGTCGCCCGCCGCCGCAAGCCGCCGCAGGCCGGCCCGCAACATATCCGCATCGGCGGCGTCCCCCGGCATGTTGAAAATCAGGTCAATGAGGCCATCGCTGGCGGTCTGTCGGACCCCCAGCGTGGGGGGTAATCCGAGATCGCGCACAAAGGTGCCACGCCCGGCTTCGCCGACGATCAAGCCCATGCGCTCCAGCTCGCCGTAGGCACGAGTCGCCGTGGCAAGGGCTACGTTAAACTGTTCCGCAAACGCGCGGTGCGTTGGCAGCTTTGTGCCCGGAGTCAGCTTGCCCTCCTGAATCGCCGTCGAGAGCATGTCGGCAAGGCGTATGTATCGGGCTTTTCCCATGTTCTCACTGTATCTAGTACAATAGAAAAATTGTCCTGCAGACTACCTCGTGACATTCCGAACTCAAGTCAATCTTAAAGGTTCGCGCCCCATGTCCAAACTGATCCCGGTTTCACTGCTCGCCCTTGGTCTGTTCACGGTGACGTTCGCCGTAAACGTTCAGGCTCCGCTCTACGATGCCTATGCGGTCGAAAGTGAGGTCGGGGCAACGGCGGTGACGGTCGCGTTCGCGGCCTATGTTGGGGGGCTCATGCCGACGCTGTTGCTGCTCGGCGGGCTTTCGGACCGGATCGGACGACGTGTTCCGATTGCACTGGCGTTGATCCTCGGCGCCGTTGCGACGGCGCTTCTCGTACAGGTGCCAAGCTGGACAAGTCTTGTCGTCGCGCGCTCCCTGCTAGGGATCGGAACCGGTCTGGCGACGACCGCCGGGACGGCTTACATGACGGAAATTCTTGGCTCGGATCGCGCTAAGAATGCCGCCCTTATCGTTACCTCTGCCACATCGCTCGGCTTTGGCAGCGGCGCTCTGGCGACCGGTATCAGTCTCGGGGTGCAGGGGCCGACACTCTTGCCTGCAAGCTACATCGCCCTGTTCGTGGCGGCTCCGCTCATTGCGGTGATTACCCTCGGACTGCCCCGAATGGACAAGCCCCGGAGTGCGTCCGTTTTGCGCCTGCCGGTCTTCCCTTCCGGGACATGGATGTTCGGGGCCGCAATGGCGCTGGCCTGGTCCACGACCGGCATGACCATCGCGGTCGTACCGCTGGAGCTCGCCGCGAGCGACCTCGGTGGATGGACCGGACTCGTCATCTTCTTGGCAATCTTCGTGGGGTTTCTCTGCCAACCGATTGCCCGACGGATGACCAATGACCGTGCGCTCGCCCTCGGGTTCGTTCTGATCCCGCTCGGCTTCCTCGTCCTTCTGGCTGGTGTGTGGCTGAAGATTCTTGCATTCGTTCTCGTCGGCACCTGCATCACCAGCGCGGCAAGCTACGGCTTCACCTATCTCGCTTCATTGGCGGAAGTTTCGTTGCGTGCGCCGGACGACCGGGCGCGGGCGACGGCGGGTCTGTTGACCTATGCGTATTTCGGGTTCTCACTTCCCGTGATAGCCAGCGGCGCACTGGCCGATATGCTCGGTCTCCGCTCGGCGATGGTGGTATTCGCAGCGGTCCAGATCACAGTCACTGCGATCATAATGCTGTCGTGGAAACGAAGGACCGTTCCGCCCGCCTCAGCCTTCGATGCCGGAAAGTGCCGTGACGGATGCACAGAACGGAAGGCAATTACCTGACTAACGAAGCTGCCATTCGCACGGGACGCAGCATTCGGTAGAATGGGCTCGTTCCGGACGTCGAAGGCGGCGCAGCATTCTGTGATATGCTGGCCTAGTCAACGTCGGGTTGTCGTTTTGGGAGGGCATGGCGGATCGGAGGATCAGTCATGGAAACACCAAACTTACCTGCCATTCGCGCGCTTCGCCCTGCCTGGAACAAGGGCCGCATAGTTGGTCGAAACGCCCGCTCAAACCGAAGCATGTCTGGGCGATCCGAGTGAGGCTTGAGCTCGCGGAGAACCATCGCGATCTGGCGCTATTCAATATGGCAATCGACAGCAAACTCCGAAGCTGCGACCTGGTCAAGATGAAGGTCGTAGACGTGATGGCTTCGAGTCAAATTAAAGAGCGCGCGTCCGTTCTGCAAAGCAAAACCCAAAAACCGGTACGCTTCGAGATTTCGGAAGGTACCCGCGCTTCGGTAGAGAAGTGGATGAAAGACGAGCTGATGGTTGGATCCGAGTATCTTTGGCCCGGCCGCTTCCACGAGCGGTTGCACATCTCAACACGCCAGTATGCGCGGATCGTCCGGGATTGGGTCACATCGATCGGACTGGAGACAAGCGCCTATGGGACTCATTCGATGCGACGGACCAAAGTTACTCAGATATACAAGAAGACGGGCAATCTATGCGCTGCGCAGCTCCTTCTAGGCCACACCAAGATGGACAGTACGGTCAGATACCTCGGCGTCGAACTTGAGGACGCCCTGGCCATAGCCGAAGCCATTGAAATCTAACAACTGCGGGTCGCCTTCACTGGCGGCCCAGAGCTGCCCTTGGGTGGCACCCTAAGATGCTGCGGCAGCAACCCGATTTCCGGACATTCGCTGCAAACCCGAAAATGGATCATTGACCAAACGGTCCTTTGTTGCCCTCCGATCACTAAATTTGATGCTGCGAATGCGGTCTACCAAGCCGACATTCACTGCGCCTGTGGCATTTTGCAACGGACAGCTTTAGGTTACCAAGACGAGCGCTTGCTTTCGAGGCGACGTTATGGAGACTGAACAATAACCTGGGAGAGCATTGAAAGCGATGAAGTCTGTCATTGTGTTGGCCCGCGCATTGGGAGCTTTTACGCCAGCTCTAATTGGTGTCACCATAGGTATTGATGTGCCCCCATCGAGTGGTCCAATTTGAATGTTAATGCATCGTCGGTCTTTGGTCTATCGGGACGATGCTTTTGGGCGCTGGGGGCCGACCATTTGTTGAGGCTCACCACGCGGAATTCCCATTTGGGCGCACCATCGAAGGGTGACGCCGGATAGATGTTTGCAACCTGGGACCTGGCGGTGGAACAGATCAGCGAAAATCTTGCAAAGGGAGAGACATCCATAGATGTAAAACGTGCCATCGCTGATGCCGTGCTTCCGGCAGAGCTCTTTGGCGCCCATCCCGGCTTGGTGCTCCTTCAGGACCCCAATGATCTGCTCTTCGCTGAAACGGCTCTTCCGCATCGTCTGTCTCCTCGTTTGGAGAACAGGCTAACTTCAAACCGCGGACTTTTCAGGGCAGCAGGTCATGTCATATCCTCCCAAGTCACGGCAAGTGTGTCGGCACGGACCGCAAGGTCGTGGATCGTCATAGTATATCCAGTTCGTTTTGATGGCTCTTAGAGTTGATCGCAAAAATCAACAGCAGGGCGGCGGCCACCACTCCTGCGTCTTGCCAAATGGTGCACCCATCGCGCGCCACTCCAGCACCAAACTTGAACATACTGTCATCATGAAAACGACCGTAAGCTGCTGGAGAATATACGGCAAGCCGACTATCACGGCATTCGCACATTGGAGTGCTGCTGAGCTGCGAAGCGGACAATCAAGGAGGAAACCCGAGGTTGACAAGATAGTGTATCACGAAATGACGCAGTGAATCTAAGATCAGGAAAGCGCCTCAGGCCGGTGCCGAAGCGCCGGCCTGACAACTAGAACCGATCACGGAGGTTAGCGTCGGGCCTACTCTCGAGTAGCGTCGGACTTTAGAATATGAAGTCAGACTGCGTGATATCGCCGGTCACAATTAGCATATTGTTATCGCCATATTCAATGACTGTCTGGGCACAGCCGCCAATGATCTCGATATCTGCATGTTGCAACCCGGTCTGAGAAAAATCCAGCTGATCAACGCCACTTTGGAAATCGACGATAACATCGCAACCCGCGTCAGAAGCAAACACGAAATGATCCGCCCCAGCCCCTCCGCTCAGCATGTCATTGCCTGTGCCGCCCTCAATCGTATCGTCACCGCGCCCGCCGTTCAGCCAGTCGCGCCCTGACCCGCCATCCAGAACGTCATTGCCCTGCCCTCCACGCAGGAAATCGCGGCCGTCACCGCCATCCAGAGCGTCATCGCCCTGCCCGCCACGCAGATTATCGCGACCGTCACCGCCACTCAGCATGTCATTGCCAGAACCGCCGATTAGATGGTCCCGCCCAGCCCCACCCTCTAATTGATCATCGCCATCGCGGCCGCGCAACCGGTCGTTGCCATCGCCGCCGCGTAACACATCATTGCCGTGCCCGCCCGATAAGCGATCGTTACCATCAAGGCCCAATAGCTGATTGTCGGCATTTGCCGCATCGCGTGCGTCGTTCATCACATCAAAGCTGTCGCGCCCGTCTTCACCCAACCAAAGGATCGAGCCATCGTCAAAGTTGAATCGCCCGCCATCCAGCGCGTCCAGGCCACCCTCAAACGTCAGCGTCGCCTGACCCAAAGCAAAGTCTGTCTGGGCCTCCCCATCAACGCCGACACCTTCGGTTAGGTCAATCTCAGCGGCGGTGCCGGTGATGTCAAAGCTGTCGGCATGAGGGTCAAAACTGGCCCAGGCGCTATCGTTGAAGATCGTTTCGAAAGCTGACAGCGCCAGGCTTTCTGGCGATGTGTCGGAATGCGTGGCCACAACCGTTACGATCGTGCCGCTTTCTACATGCAGATAGGTTGAGGTATTGGTGCCCAACGTTCCGCCGTCAAAGCCAATGAACTGTTGGCCGTAGATCGTATTTAGGCTTAACCCCAGACCAAAGGAAAAGGCCGATTCAGTCGCAGGGTCCGCTGCAATTTCGGTGAAGTTGGTCATCTCTGCCAATTGCGCCTCTGGCAGCAGGGTCTTTGATACCAACAGGGCATCCATGAACCGGATCATATCTCCAGTTGAGGACACAGCCCCACCTTCAGCGCCAAGATCAATAGGAATGCCTGTGACATCAAGGGTCTCTCCGTCCAGTGGGTTTTGGGCGTAGCTGTGCAGCAAATCCCCCATTACGCCTGCGCTCTTCATCGAGGTACTGGTCATGCCCGCTGGCTCAAAGACGCGGGTCTGCATTTCTTCGGCCAGCGTATTGCCCGACACGGCTTCGATCGCCTGGCCTAACAGCAAGAAGTTGGTGTTGGAGTATTCATATTCCGTACCGGGAGCTGAGGTTGCGGGCTGCCCCTTGGCGATATCCAGCAAACCCTTAGGGCCAAGTGGCGCACTCGGGTCGCTGAGTATCTGCTCGATCAACACGGGCAGGCCGCTATCGCCCACTACCTCATCGTAATCGGGAATACCGCTTGTGTTTGACAGAAGCTGGCGCAGCGTGACTTGGTCGGCATTGGCAATGCCGTCCAATGCAGCTACAGGCAGGTAGTCTGACAGCGAGCTGTCCAGATCCATCTTGCCTTCGGCCACCATTTGCAGCACCACGACAGTGGTCATCATCTTGGTCTGGGACCCAACCTCATAGACCTGACCGGCCTCGGCGGGGGTTTGAGTTTCAAGGTCGGACACGCCATAGCTGTCTTGTACGGAAACACCGTCCCGCCAAACTTCGATCAGGATCGCAGGTGCCGGTTCGGCCGTTGAATAGTCCTGCAAGGCTTGCTGTACGGGTGCCAGTAGCGCGCTGAGGTTAAAGGTTGACATGATTGTCTCCACTGGTAGGCGGGAATGGAACTTCGGTTGATCCACCGAGGTTGGTTCCGTCCGTTTCTAACCGCGCGCGCTGCGCAATGTGCCTTTCCAAGTGTTCAAGGACAGCCGATTTGTCCGCGCCGTCATGGTCGGACAGATCCTGCCGCTCTGGGCTTGAGATTGCACGTGTGCTCATTACACCGTCTAGAGCCAATCAAGCCCGCTCCCAAAGGATCCTCCGGATGACGCTCGCAGAAATACTAAACGCTTTATCCGCACCGCTCTCCTTGGGCATTGCACTGTTTGCGGCGCATGTCTTGCTGCTGCGCCGCGACAATCGGTGCATATATGTACCGTTGGCGTTGTTCTTTATAGCGCAGGGTGTGCTGGAGCTGCACAGACTTCTGTTTTTGGGCGCGTTGATGTGGAAGCTGTCGACGGATCTGTCGGATCTGGCGCCGGCGCTGCACGGCCCGATGCGCTTACTGACGGCGCTGACCTTTCCTGCACTCCTAGCCCTGGCGCCACTGTTCTGGCTCTACGTTGATGCGCTGACGCGCGAGACCCGCGCGCCATGGCGTCATTGGCCCCTGCATTTCGCCCCTGCGCTTTTTGCAGGTGTTGTGGCGCTACCCTATCTGTTGCTGCCCATGGATGTGCTGGACGATGCGCCAATCTCTCCAGAGGCCGCCTTTGCGGGCCTTGCATTGGCCGTGAGCTATGCTTTGCTGGCACTTACCGTGTTTCTCCACCTGCAGATAGCAGGCTATGTTGTGGCGACATTGTACCGGCTTTTCACCTATCGCAGCCGATTGAAGGATCTGTTCGCCAGCACTGACACCATAGAGTTGCGCTGGATCAATGCATTGGCGTTGAGCATGGGACTATATTGGCTGGTGACGACGTTGGGATTGGCAGCCACGCTGCTGGGTAAACAGGTCCCGAACGCCGATACTGCTGGAACGCTAAGTGGGGTTGCCGCGCTATGGTGTACCGCGCTATGGGGGATCCGGCAAAAACCCGGATTTTCGCACGAGGTTTCACCGATTCAGCAAACGGAACCTGATAAAGACCGACTAAAAATGGGCAAATACACCCGCTCGGCCCTAACGAATGAACACGCGCGCCGGATTGCTGAAAAGATAGACCTAGCCATGCAGCGCGACCAATTGTACCGCGACCCAAACCTATCGCTTTGGGATCTGGCCAAGCATATCAGCACCAGCTCAAACTATGTGTCGCAAACCCTCAATGAAACCATAGGCGAGACGTTCTTTGACTATGTGAACAGCTGGCGGATCAAAGACGCGGTGCGCGAGATAGAACAAACCGATCAGACGATCATGACCATTGCCTATGACGTCGGATTCAACTCCCGCTCATCGTTTTATAAGGCGTTCAAGCGCGAGGTCGGCGGTATGCCGACCGCGCTGCCTCGTCCCAAAAATCGCGTAACTAAAGCGCCTCCAGTTTGATCTAAACACTCTTTTTCGCCTCTTCGTCGATGCGTCAGCCTCGATACCCAATCTCCTCCCAAAAGCGATGCGGCGCTCCTTTGAAGCTGCTCCGCAATGCGAGCCTTGGCGCTGCAAGATAGCCGCGCCGCATGCAAACGTCGGGTCTCAATAGACAGGGGAACTATTTCATTGCGGCTCGAATGTCGGGAATCGAGGATCAATTACGTAGCAGCACCGCCAATCACGCGAACGACGACTTTGGGCCGAATCCGTTGCTTGAGTTGGGCGCGAGCGCCGTTCCTGTCAAGCTTTTTGCTGTTGCCGCGGGGCGGGAAGGATCGTGGCCAGTTGGCGGAGGTTCCGGGCGGTGGCGGCGAGGAGAAATTCGTCGTTCGCCCCGCACCGACCACGTAATCGGAGCCAGTTCAGGCCAAGGATCAGTTTGAGGTGTGCAAGAGCATCTCCATTGGACCTGTCACGCTTTAGTGCCGCCCCAAGTGCTCGTTTAAGCCACCTTGCGTTCGAAAGCGACCGGGCTTTTCCAACCCAATGCTGAGTGTCGGCGGCGCGGATTGTAAAAGCCGTTTATGTATTCGAAGATTGCCATCTCAGCCTTGCGCCGTGTCTCCCAAGGATGCCGCCAGATCAGCTCTGCCTTGATCGTATTGAAGAACGTCTCAACAGCCGCGTTATCGTAGCAATTACCTTTGCCAGACATTGATACCTTGAACACGTGCTGGCGCAGGATTTTCTGATAGTCATGAGAACGGAGTTGTCACGTTAACGCGGAACCACTGCATGACGGCCTCGCTGAACGGTTCAAGCGATGCCGGTCGCCGACCTCCAGGCATCGATGGCTTGCATCCGGTGATAACGTATGGTCAGCGCTTTTCAGCGGCGGGCTGGGACGGAAAAGCTTTGCGGATTACAGAGTGATTAGAGACGAAACGCTGCAGCGCACCGGGAGATCGGTATCCATGCATCGCGCGCTCCCGCTTCCGGAATGGAAGGTGGCTGTTTTCGGCGCGGTTGTTGAGGCCTTTGTGCGACCAGTGATCGAGGCCCGGCGCGACCTCGCGCTTGGCCGCGCCGTATGAGCGCAGCTTGTCGGTGACGATCCGCTTGGGCACCAAACCTGTGCGTTTCATCAGCCTGACCAGAAGCCGTTTCGCGGCGCGCTTGTTCCGTCGTGCCTGGAGGATCTCGTCGAGAACGACGCCATGCTGATCGACGGCGCGCCAGAGCCAGAAGGATTTGCCCGCAATTTTTACCACCACTTCGTCCAAGTGCCAGACATTACCGGGACGGACCTGCCGACGCCGAAGGTTTCGCGCGATCTGCGGCCCGAATTTCGCGATCCAGCGCCGGATGGTTTCATAGGAAACGTCGACGCCGCGCTCCAGCAGCATCTCCTCGACCTCGCGGAGGCTCAGATTGAACCGAACATACAGCCAGACCGCGTGTGCGATGATCTCGGGCGGGAAGCGGTGACGCTTGTAGCTGATGCTGGAAGGTGTCTGCATCAGCGCTGACTATGTCCAAATCAGCGGCGCGGCAATCGGAGCTCGTTAATGTGACAACTCCCGTGGAATAAGTCCGTCTAGGGAAAGGGGAACTCTGTCTATCAGTGGATTTGTGCAACAGAGTCATCATGTGCTGCAAACCGTCTTCTGATCATTTGCGCGCTTTCGAACGACAGTCTACATTGCTGGTAGGTTTCGATCAAAACGCTATGAGGTCGCAGGGCGGTAGGAACCCCGAGGCGCTTTGGCAGCGCCCCGGGACTGTACATAATATATGTGGGTTAGTTCATACCGTAGTTTGCGCCGTCCAGCTTGTCGTAGATCTCTGCTTTGGCCAATGCTGCCAATGCATCGGTATCGCCGTGGTCCACATCCGCCAGCAGCGCGGCCCAGCGATCAACGATGCGCTTGTAGTCTGCCAGCAGCGCTTCGGGGTTCTCAATACCGCGGCTCTTGGCGTTCTCGATCAGCACGGCCTCGTCGGCGGTCACAAATTCCGCCAGCGCTGCCGTCAGAGCCTGATCAGGTTCGAAAACCTCCATGCCGCCCTCTTTGGCGGCGGAAACCGCTTTTTCAACATCCTTGTCGAACTCGACCCGGTGCTGCGCAAGATAGTATGCCATCTGGTCGAACAGTACGTTGCGCGACGCCTCAGACAAGCCTTGCCAAAACGCAGGGTTATAGCCCCATTCAAATCCGGCATAGTAGTTCCCTACTGCAAGCCTGTTCATGTGCGTGACCACATCCGAAAGCGAAAAGGAATCCAACGCATCCGCAGCCGCAACCGCACAATCAAGCGATCCTGTGTCGAGGCCAGTGTACATCTCGCTTGACGGGATAGACACGGGTACCGCGCCCACATGTTCGGCAAAGCGTGACCAGGCACCGCCCGCCATGCGCAGACGCTTGCCCTGAATATCCTCGTAGCTAGCGACAGGTGTGTTGCACATCATGTAATATTGCGAAGTCGAATAGCCTCCACCGAAAACGACGCCATTCTCTTTCCACTCGGCCAGTGCGGCCTCGTTGGTGAGGCCGAATTCGGTCGACGCAAAGGCCATGACCATCGGATCGGTGTTATAGAAAGCGAAGTTGCCGATCAGGTTGGCAACAGGCAGTTCGGACGGGGTGTAGGTGCCCGCGTGATAGGTCACTTGAGCTACGCCATCTCGCACGCCTTGCAAGGACGCGGCCGGCGGCAGAAGCGACCCACCGGCGAAAACGGTAAAGTTCACGTCCCCGTTTGTTTCCTCGGCCACGCGTTTGGCGAACTCGACATAGGGGCCGCGTACCATCGAATGGCGTTCGGCAAAGAAGTGGTTGGCGTTTTGTGCGATGGCAGCAGTGCCAAGGCCACAGGCCGCGAAGGCCAAAAGGGATGTCTTCAGTTTCATTGTGTCGTCTCCTCCGTTTGAAATGTTTTTACTGCGCCATGAGCGAGGGCAGGAACAGGCTGATCGCGGGAAAGGCAATCAGGATAAACAGGGTCAAAATATCCATAGCAATAAACCACGTGGTGCCCGAGATGATGTCTCGCAGCTTGACCTCGCCCGATAGCGCGCTGTGTAGGACGTAAAGGTTCAACCCGACAGGCGGCGTCACAAGGCCGATCTCAAGCAGTTTGATGCAGATAATGCCGAACCAGATCAGGTTGATGTCAGCGGCCTCTAGCACCGGCAGCAGGATAGGCAGTGTGAGCAGGATCAGGCCGATCGAGTCGATTACCATGCCCAGGAAGACAAACAGCACAGCGATCATCAGGATGATTACGAACTGGTTGTCAGAGACCGATAACATCATATCCGTCAGTGCCCGTGGCACACCAGATAGCCCCATGAACCGGGTAAACATCACCGCGCCAATGGACAGAAAGAAGATTGAAGACGTCGCCAACGTCGTCTGACGGATCGCCTCGGCCAGTGCTTTGCCGGTTAGTGAGCGGCGTAGCAGCGCGACCGTTGCAGCCAGAAACGCCCCGACGGCCCCCGCCTCGGTCGGGGTGAAAAACCCGCCAAAAATGCCGCCAAGGACGCCCAGAACCAGTACAGGAAAAGGCCAGACCGACCAGAGCAGACCCAGCAGCTTTTTACGATCAACCCGTTCAATTACAGCGGGTGCAAGCCCGGGCGTCACCGTGGCACGTACGGTAATCATTGCCATATAAACAAAACCCGATAGCACGCCGGGAATGACACCTGCGATAAACAGCTGGCCGATCGATTGCTCGGTGAAGATGCCGTAAAGTACCATCAGGATCGATGGCGGAATAAGCGAACCCAGCGTGCCCGACGCCGCGACCACCCCTGTGGCCAGCGACGGATGGTACTTCGCTTTCAGCATCTCGGGCACGGCAATCTTTGACATGGCTGCGGTCGTCGCGATCGACGAACCCGAGGCCGCGGCAAAAAGGCCGCACGCCCCGACGCTCGCAGAAGCAAGCCCGCCCGGCACCCGCGCCAACAAAACGCGCAGTAGATCAAACGCACCCGCCGTCAGGCCGGTATTGGCCGCGATAAAGCCCATAAACAGAAACATCGGGATCGCCGTCAGCGACCAATCCCCGATCAAGTTGAAAGGCATTGCACTGACGATGCCAAGTGCGGCTTGAAGATTGAACATCACAGTAATGCCGATAAAGGATACTGCCATGAGTGCCGTGCCAATGGACATCCGGAAGGCCAACAAGCCAAACAACGCTCCTACGCCGATCCAACCGATCAAAAGGTTGCTCATGACATGTTTCCATTTAGCTGCGATTGCGTCACAGGCTGCCCGCGCACCAGAAGGACGGCGCGTATAAAAGCAGCGAGACTGGCAAGGCCAAAACCAAGCGGCAAAACCATCCGTGACGGCCAGACGATGACCTCGCGTCCGCCCATGACCACCTCGCCCACACGCAACGCCCGCACCGCATCAAGACCTGTTCGCCACGCCATAACGGCGAGGATCGCCGCGGCGGCTATGCAGCTTAGGAACAAGGCCAGATTCTGAAGCCAGTTCGGAAAGTGATTGAACAATAGATCGACAGATATCTGCTGGTCCTGCATCTCGACAAACGCCATCGGCAGCATGACCAGCACAACCATATAATAGTAGGAAGACATTTCGACCGTGCCTTGGATTGGCGCATTCCACACCAGCTTTGCGACGACATCAGCTACAATGTTCAGCATCATCGCAATGACGCCAATACCACCTACGAACATCAGCCAAGAGCACAATCTGTTGAAAAGCTTCAGCATCGGGCCTCCTCCCCATACCAAGACGGGATTTATACCCGTAATTCCGATTTAACCTCTTCTCTCGAGGCTCAGTTGACAAATAGCGATAGCTGATCGAGTGATAACGAAACGCGATCATCATGGAGCATGCGAATGCACGACAGCAGGAAACCCACTCGCTTGGACCTTCGCCATCTGCGATACGCCTTGGCCGTGGCAGATGCGCAAGGGTTCAGAGCGGCGGCTGAACTGCTCAATATCGCGCAACCGGCAATTTCGAAAGCGGTGAAAGACACTGAGGTTGATCTTGGTTTTCGGATTTTTGATCGCAGTGGGCCGCGTGTCTTACCTACGCCCGAGGGGGTAGTCTTTCTTGATGACGCGCGCCAGACGGTGGCGCAGTTTGAGCGTACGATCCGAGCATCAAGACAAAATGCAGCGGGTGCGCGTGGGCATATTATCGTCGGATACTCCGCGCTCGCAGCTTCACGCCAAATTTCCGAAACACTAGACGCTTTTCATCATAGTATCCCGGGGGTGCAGGTCGAGATGCATGTGATGTCTACCGATAACATGCTGAAAAACTTAAAGTCTGGTGTGATCGACCTTGGATTTTTGCTGTCCCATCCTACGGTAGGTGCTCCCGGGATTGACCAGATGCCGGTCTGGAGCTCATCCATCGGTATCGTCACACCTGCTGGAGAGGCACCCGCACGGGTCAAGGACTTGGACGGCGTGCCTTTTGTTATGGGCCTGCGCGAGAACTGGCGATCTTGGCGCGCGCTTCTCGACAGCGCTTGTGATCATGCCAACCTTAGCACGGTGGTTGTCGATGAGGCTTGGGACGTTCAGGTGATATTGCAACGCGTGGCCGAGCGCCGCGGGGTTACGTTTTTCCCTATGAGCATGGCCGACAGTCTTCCCGCCGCACTGGAACTTGCACTGATTGACGGGCTGGACGCAGAAGCAACGATCTCTATGGCCTGGAGCACCAAAGCCGATACCAGCCTTCTGCGCCAGTTTCGCAACCACTTTCCTCAACTCGCTTGATCACGTCCAGTTATCGGACGATACCGCGAGTCTATTTGCTTAGCGGGGTGATAGCGCGAATGTATGCAAATATGAAACAGACCACGATGGATCCCTTCGATGTGCCCGAGGCGCAGCCCTTCATTCTCGAAGGCAGCAATGTCGGCTTTCTATTTTTTCACGGCTTTACGAGCACCCCCCAAAGCGTACGCGAAGTAGCGCAGCACGTGCATTCGATGAGCGGTGTTACTGTGCATTGTCCGCTGTTGGTCGGCCATGGCAAGACCCCTAGCGCCCTGGCCCAGACGGGCCATCGCGATTGGGTGGCATCCGCAGAAGCCGCGCTGGAAACCCTGTCGTCCCAATGTGATCGCATCATTGTGGGTGGGCTTTCTTTAGGTGCCACTTTATCACTCAACCTCGCTGCGCGGATGCCAAGCAAAATACATGGCGTCGTCAGTATCAATGGATCGACCGGCCTCTATCGGCCCGAGGTCGTAGCACCGCTTTATGACACCGACGGGCAGGATTTCGTTGCGGGAATAGGATCGGATATCGCCCAACCGGGGATGTCTGAAATATGCTATGGTCAAATTCCGCGAGAAACGCTGAGAGAGCGTTTTCTGCTAACGAACACAACCGGCGCTTTGCTGCCGCTTATCCAACAGCCAGTGCTTATCCTGCAATCGCGACGGGACAATGTCGTGGATCCCGATAACGGTCATCGCATTGCGACTTTGGTGGGATCGGCCGATATTCAACTTCGCTGGTTGGAACGCTCATATCATGTCGCAACATTGGATTATGATCGTGTGCTGATCGCGACGAGGATCGCAGATTTCCTGAACTTGTCATCGAGGTAGATCGTGCAATAGCTGTCGGCTCCCGCAGTGCGGTATTTACGACTGGATTTTAATGCCTAGGCCATGTTGACAAAAGGGATTCACAAGTCGGCTAATGCGTGATTCAAGCTGGTATCTGCTATGGAGATCAGCTTGCCCCGACACCTGATGAGCGACGAGGAATGGTCGCTGTTTGAAACTTCATTCTTGCGATCCGAGCCCCTAATGGCCGCAAACTCGCTAACCATCGTCTTGTTTTAAAAGGGATTTTCTGGATTTCGCTCACCGGATTACCTTGGCGAGACTTGCCCGAAGACTTCGGCAAATGGTCAATCGTTTACAGGCAGTTTCGACGCTGGACGCTGGCGGGCCTTTGGGAGGGCATACTCGAAGCCCTGAACCAAAGCGGGGCTGTCCCGAACACCCTGCAAATGATCGATAGCACCGTCATTTGCGCCCACCATCAGGCAGCGGGCGCAAAAGGGGGACTCCGAGACAGGGTTTTGGCCGTTCAAGAGGTGGGTTCACGACCAAGATCCACCTCCGCGTCAACGCGCACGGTCTGCCCATGAGAACGGACATCACGGCGGGACAAACATCCGACTATTTGGGGTTCGATATGGTCATGGATGACAACCTGCCAGAGCCGCGTGTGCTGCTCGCGGATCGAGGCTATGATGCTGCTCGCATTCGAAAAACCATGAATGACCGAGATATCCTGACCCAGATCCTGATGCGCAAGACCCGTAAAATGCGCGTCGGTGTCGATCACGGGCTTTACCGACTTTGCAACATGGCCGAGCGCTGCTTCAACCTGCTCAAGAACGCACGCCGCGTCGCCACCCGATATGACAAAACCGCGGAAAGCGACCTTGCGTTCATAGACATCACGTCAATCCGGATATGTGTCACTGTACCCTAATTAATCAGAATCTGCGGGTTCAGGGCATTTTGGGGCACTTTTGTACCCTTAATTACAATATATCCACAGGCTGCTCGCTTCAGGATTTAACCCCACTTGAGCGCGTCCAGATTGCATCGGCGCACGCCAGTAACGCTAGACGATTTGCATCATGTCCGAGCTCTGAGATGGCCTGACGTGCTGCTCGCAAAGCGCTCTCGGATGCATTTGGGCGGCTCATTCCGTGTGTTTCCTGGCCGGTCGGATGCCCCGTTTCGCGCAGTCCCGTCAACCGTTGATCGAGGTCACGCGACAACCCACGGACCCGCTCGATCACCCTGCGATGCTGAGGAAAGACGCGGCGCAACTCCCGAACCACCTGGCCGTTTCCTCTCAGCATGATGGCGGCACCCAACAAGGGACGGGTCATGCCGACACCAACCGCAGCAAGTACCATCAATCTTTCGAGTTCGTTCGTGGAAATGACGGACGCTGAGTTGCCGACGCCCAGAATCGATACAATAGACAGGGTCAAATCCATTCGGCGCAAACGCCTGAGATCGTTGCTCGCCACAGCCGTTTCCAAGACCTGCGCGCCACGTGCAGCGCGCGCAAGTAGCCGGTCTGATACGGCTTCGGCTGGATGATTCGCCGCGAGGGATTGACCACAGGTTTCGCAGGTCATCGACCACGCGAATCGCCAATGACGAAGAGCGAGACCGGGCGTTTGCTCCGTGCACCCCGGACAATACTGGAAGTCATGCCGTGACACGTATCGTACGGCATGATGCACCGTATCAGGAAGGGTCATGGCGGCGATTTCATTCCGGGTCCGTTGAACTGCCGAGCAGAGACAGGCCCAGTCCATCTCTCCGGGATCGTTGATACGCTCCGGCACCCTGCCCTGCCCCAAGCCGAGATAGCCGCAAAGCTCTTAGACAGAACAGTGATTGGCTTTTGCCAATCGCCCGATCCAACTGGACAGAAGCTCATCGTGCGCTGGCGGTGGCCGAAACGGTAGCGGTCTGACGTTCACCCGAATGTAGCAACGGGCTGGCGAGGAATGCTCCAGGCGGAGTTGTCACATTAACGAGCTCCGATTGCCGCGCCGCTGATTTGGACATAGTCAGCGCTGATGCAGACACCTTCCAGCATCAGCTACAAGCGTCACCGCTTCCCGCCCGAGATCATCGCACACGCGGTCTGGCTGTATGTTCGGTTCAATCTGAGCCTCCGCGAGGTCGAGGAGATGCTGCTGGAGCGCGGCGTCCGCGTCGACCATGCGACGCTGAACCGCTGGGTCGTGAAATACGCCTCAGCTTTGACCGCTGTGGCGCAACGGCGGAAGGCTCGAACAGCGCCGTCCTGGCGTCTCGACGAGACCTATGTGAAAGTTCGCGGCGATTGGTGCTATTTGTATCGCGCTGTGGACCGGCACGGCCAGACCCTTGATTTCATGTTGTCTGAACACCGGGGTGAAACGGCGGCGCTGCGGTTTCTGGCCAAGATGATATCTTCAAATGGGCTCCCCCGAGCCTGCGCCATTGACAAGAGCGGTGCGAACACCGCCGGTCTGAAAGGAATGAACGCTGCGCTTGCCAAGGCTGGCTCTGACCGCAAGATCAGGGTTTATCGATCCAAGTACCTCAACAACATTGTGGAGCAGGACCATCGCGGTATCAAACGGCGGATCAGGCCGATGATGGGTTTCAAATCACTCAGATCGGCAACAGCAACTTTGGACGGGATAGAAACGGCACACATGATCAGGAAAGGGTAGTTGGGCAGTGGTTGCCCATTCGCGGCCTACGCAAGCCTTGCCGCGAAATCGGCGATCAAGCGAGCCCCTAACTGGTGAACTCGAAACTTTGCGACGGAACCCTAGGCGCACGCTGTGAGCGGATCCGCTGACGAAGAGTGTGCCTGCGCGATCACGTCCTACGGCACACCAGGATCTGCTTGTTCGACGCCGAACTGAACGCATCGCGCTCATAGCTCGAGAACCTGTGTTCCACTTCGAAGCCCGACAGCTGCATGAGCGCGAGCAGCTCTTGTGGAAAGAACATCCGCATGTGCAGTTTGCCGAGCGACTGGGTGTCCCGCTCCGCATCGAAGATCGAGACTTCGCGGATCTGAGTGTCGCTGTGGTAGGCGTAGTTCTGCACAAGCTGCTGCTCTTTCCCGTCGCCATTGACTCTGTGCGAGGCAAACGGGGTCAACTCTGCTGCCTCGGCCGCGACCAACAACTCTGGTGCGGGAACAAACACATCGATGATCAAGCGTCCGTCTGGCGCGAGGTGCTTGCGCACGGCGGCCATGCAGGACACGAAGTCCTCCACCTCGTAGAGGTGGCAGAGCACGTTGTGGGGCATGATCACAGTGTCGAAGGTTTGCGCGAGATCGAAGTGGATCATATCGGCCACCGAGAGGTTCAAGCGAACGCCGTCCGCGTCGGCCTTGCGTTCTGCTTCGGCAAGCATGTCCGGGCACACATCGATGCCGGTCACCGCGTTGCTGTGCTTTGCAAGCGCCACCGCCACGCGGCCCGTCCCAACGCCGATTTCAAGCACGCGCGGCCCGTAGGTCTCTGCCATGCCGAGCCAAAACGGGATGTCCTTCGCCTTCATGAGACCGAACTGGTCGTATCGCTTCCCGTCGCGAAAAATAAAATCGATGTCGTACTTTGCCATGTGGTATGTCCTAGCTTTGTGTGTCGTTTGGGGGCCGCGGGCTGCCGGGCTGAAGAACTATCTTGATCGCCGCGGGGTCGGAGATGAGCTGCGGCAGCCTTTGGGCGGCGTCCGTCAGCGGGACCCGATGCGACAAGAACGGGCGAAAGTCGTCTGCGTGCCCTTCCAGCAGGCGGATGGCTTGGGCGAAATCGCCCTGGGGATGCGGGAAAGACGGCTTCAAGGTCAGTTTACGCATATGCAGGTCAAACAGGTTGAGGCAGACCTCCTTTTGCGGCGAGATCCCGTTGTAGGTGATTAGCCCGCCGTAGCGCATATGTGGGACGACCGCAGGGATCAGGGCATAGGGCGCGGTGACGATCGCCAGGTCGAAATGCGCCTGGGGCAGGGCGGCAAACCCCTCAAAGAGCTTGGCGCCCAGGGCGCGCGCGTGTTTGGACTTCGCGGTGTCGGCGCGGCGTGTCACGGCCGTGACCCCGGTGCGCTCTGCCTGCCGCAACACGGTCATCGCCATCAGCGCGAGCATGCCGGTGCCAACGAAGAGGACGCGCTCGGCTGGTACGTCCCAGGCGTCCCTCAGAAGGTCAATCGCCACGTTCAAGGGCTCTGTCAGAACAAAGGGCGCGGCGGATCGGTCCGGCACCCGCAGCAAGAGCCGGGCCGGCAGCACCAACGCGCTCGTAAAGCCATTGAAGGCGTGCCGCTTGAAGTTAGGGCACGCCTCCGGTTGGTGCGCGAGGCACTTCTCGCATCGGCCACAGGGCGCGGTGGTCCGGACGACCGCGTAGTCCCCGGCGGCCACACCCGAGACATCTTGGCCCACATGCTGAACCCGGCATAGGATCTCGTGTCCCCATGTCCGGAGCGTCCCCGGAAGGTCGCGATAGGCGCCGATGTCGGAGCCGCACACGCCGACCTCGATCACCTCGACGCGCGCATCCGTCCGGCCAAGGGCTGGCACCGGGGGCGCGGGCACAAGCACCAACGCGCCCTCAGCGGTTCTCTGAAGCTCTCGGGTGTCCTCAAGCATACGCGCGCGATGCGTCCGTGTTGGGGTGGTCGCGATCGCGATCCCATTGACAAAGCAGAGCCCGTCGCGCGCGTCCCGCTCGCCCCGGACGTCGGACACGGTTAGGCGATTTACAGGGGCCGCGAGGTAGTTGTGCACCGACTGCAAGATCGATTTGGCCGCCGCGGCGCCAACGCACAGATGGCGCCCAAAGCCGAAATGGAGGGACGGGGTTGCGCCTGTGTCTTCGGCCGCGCAGGCCAGCAGATCGATGGAGTGCTTCTCGATGGTCGACGCGTCCTTGACGCAGATCCGGTTGATGTAGCGAAAGGGCGGGCTAGCGCGCAGTGCGGCGTCCACCAGCGCGCTGAAGCTCATCGCCTTCCCGTTGACCTCGGACTGGGCCCACGTGAACAGGAACGACGACATCGCCGCTTCAATCGGGTCATAGGAATCCACCATCATGTTCAGCGAGACGGCGTCATCGACCCCGGCTTCGCGGGCGATGGAGGGCCAAGCCTCAGCGGCAAATATCTCGGTTTGGAACCAGGTTTCGAGATCCGTGATCGCGTGGACGGTCTGTTCGAGCTTGCTTTGGGTTGGATGCTGGTCGCCCAGAAACGCAAGGATGGCTCGGCTTTTGGCCAGCATGTCGCGATGCTGCTGCTCTGACAGGCCCCACAGCTGGCGGTGGGCGTAGCGGCAGAACGTGGCCACTGTCTCGGTGTGCATGCGGCCATCGCTGTCGATCAGCATGTGACACGGCAGGTTGCGAAAGGCCTGCTGGGAAGTCACCTGCGAAAGGGCCTTGGCGGCGCGCTTGCGCTGCGTTCTGTGCGCGTCGCCCTCGCGGTACATTAGCCACTGCCCAAAGAACGCGCGGATGCGCTCAAGATGCGCGGGCCCGTAGGCCCTCCAGGGCGCAAAGGAGGTGTGGACCCGCGCGCTCGAATGCTCTTGCGAGATCAAGATGCGCTGCGCATCCGTCGTGCTGGTGATGGACACCGGAACAAGGCGCGGACAGGTCTCAGCCATGGGAAGCCTCTCTGGTTGGAGCGGGGGTCGTCTGCATCAAGTTCCGCGCCAGAACGTAGAGCGGGATGGCAGACAGCATGTTGGCCGCGGCATAGCCCAGCAACACGCCCAGATAGTCAGCAAGGAAGAACCCCACTGACACGAAAGGGATAGAGATCGCGAACGAGCGCAGCATCGCAAACACCATCGCGGCGCTGTGGCGCTCGAAGATGTTGAAGACGCGGACCGATATCGAAAACATCGACATCGCAGCATAGGTCAACGGCACGATCCAAAGGAAGATCCGCAGGCTGCTGATGACCTGGTCGGACACAGACATCGCGGCGAAGATGAAGGCCTCCGCCAAAGCAATGGCCGCGACGTAGACCGCAAGCTGCACGCCTACGAGGTAGACGAGGCATTTGTCAAACGCGCGCCTCATGTTCTGAAAGTCGGCGCGCCCGAAGTACCAAGACAGGATCGGGACAGCCACGCTGCTGAGCGCCAGACCATAGGAGAAGAGAACCGGTTGGAGCCGAGAGATCAACGCAAAGGCGGCCGCGCTGTCCTCGCCGGACGCGGAGATCAGAAAGCCAAACAGAAACATCACGATCGGGGTAAAGATCGACGTGATGAAGATCGACCGCAGGGTCGCGAAGACCTGCGTCACAGAGACCGACCGCAGTTCTGCCCGCACCCCCTGCAGCCGAGAGGAAATGATGGTCAGCGCCGCCAGAAGTGCGACGGCTTTGGCAAGGGCCAGCACGCATCCCACATGGACGACGATGCTCGTTAGCTCTGGCGCCTCTGTGGTGGTGTACCAAGCGATCAGCGCCAGAATACCGGCCAGCTGAAGGACGGCGGGGGCGATGTTGAGCGCACTGTAAAGGCGCATGTGCCCCAGCGACCTCAGGTACCCAAGGAGCGCGAAGAGCAACACGCGCAAAAGCACCTCTGCGGAGAGGAAGATCCACAGCGTAAGCGTCACGCCCTGCAGGTCGGGCGGGATCGACAGGATGTCGACCAGCTGCGGCCACATCAAAAGCACCGCCAAGCAGAACGCAAGCGTTGCAAGGGCGCCAAGACCGGCCGCGGTTGCGACAATCGCCGGGGCCTGAGAGGGGGTCTTGCCGCCGAGGCTTCGGCTGACGAGGATGGTGGTAGTCTCCGATGTCGCCAAGGCAAACGCGAAAGAGAACCCCTGGAAGGCCGCCGTGTAGCCGAAAACACCGAGCAATCGGCTGTCCAGAAACGTCAGCATGCCCACCAGGAGGAGCCCCAGCGAGATCTCGCTGGCGATGGAGCCCCAGGGCAGCAGGGACGACCTGAACATCCGGTCGAGCGACAAGGGAGCGGTTTGCGACGTCATGTCTGGCACAACAGGAATGGAAAGTGCTTGAGTTTAAGCTGCGAAGACGGGTCGATGTCTGCAAACGGGCGTGTTTGACCGGCCGCGCGCGACAGCGCTGCCACCGCGTCCGCGTCATGGGCAAGGACCAGGTAGGGACAGCGCACAAGCCGCCCCAGCGCGAATTTCTTCTTGAACCGGATCAAGCCATCGCCATCGCTGGTGCCTCTGCCGCCGCCGAAGCAGATCTGGCGGACCAATGTCTTGTCCTTGTTCTTGGCGGTCGCGCCCTCGATGGTCTTGAAGTACATCAGATCTGAAACGCCGGGGTTCTGTAACTTCTCCCTAACGCCTAAAAGTAACAAGTGTGTCGTTGCACCGCTTGTCATCGCCGCGCAGGCCCCGACCGGCGTGCCGTTCGAGCGCACCAGGTAGATGTCGAAGAAGCTCAGGTTCGCAAGGGTCGCTATGTTCTCTTGGCTGAGGTACCAGCGCGGCAGGGTACCGAGCGTCTGAAGGCTGTGGAAGAGTACTTCATGCACCGCGGCAACCTGGTCGCGGCACGCGGCTGTCACCCGCTCGACCTCGTACTGATCGCGGGCAGACTTGATCGTGTACCGGTGCTTTTTGCGCAGCGACGACAGGTAGGCGTCCATCGATGACGGGCAGTCCAGCATCGCGACGTATTGGCCCCATTCCACGGTGCAGAAGCCCGTGGACGCTATCAACTCGGCCACCTCGCCCGTCGGGTCGCACCGCATGAACTCGCAGACAATGCCGCGGGACCGGCACCAGGCGCTGTAGTCCTCCAAGGCTCTGACGAGAAGGTGCGGATCCTGGCGGCTTAGGACCGGATCGAAGTAGCCGCGCCAGCTTTCCGCGAACGCGTACCCAGTGCCCTTCAGGCGCTGTGTCACGCAGACGTGCCGGAACGCGCCATCACCGTCGGAATAGGCGTACCGCTCCCAGGTGTTACCGTAGACCGCCGAGAGGTAGGCGTCGCTGTCGACATGCGGAACGCCTGAGCACCTCATCGTCTCTACAACAGCAGTGTTTGACAACGACATCAATCCATCCCCTCAAGAGATATGAATGCGGGTGTCAAAGTAGTCTTCCTGAAACCGGACAAATCCGTAAAGCTTGTCTGCTGCCAGCTCGGTTGGACCGGTGGACACAATCAGCTTGTTTTCATCGTCGTCGAGGCGCTCGACAACGGCCAAGCACTTGCCGGTGCAGGCTTCGACAGGTGTCGTTTCACCAACAATGTAGGCGTCGACCTCGTACCCATCGCCGGCGAAGATCTCAGGCACAAACCCGTAGTTCAGCGGATAGGTCGTCTGGGGAAAGCGGGGATGCGCCGTGCCCATGGGACGATCAATCATGACGTGCAGGCGGCGCCCGATCAGGTCGGTGTAATCCTTCAGCTCTTTAAGTTGCTTTGGCATGTGTCGGTCCGATGTCCCTTATTTCCGGTTGAGTAATCAGGTGCACGTTGGTTGGGGTGTCGTCAGTGTTCCAAATCAGCGCAGAGCTTGGATCAGGCTCTGGGCGGTGTCAGCCCCCAGGACCGCCAGCAGGGTTGCAGGCCCGGACGTGAAGAGCCGTGCCGCCCTATCTCTCCCATAGGTTGTTTCGACGTGCGACCAGGCCGGTTGCAGCGCCCTTGGGTCAGTATCCAGCGAGATGGCGTCCACCAGGCCCAACTCGAGCAGCGCGTTTGCCGACACGTTCCCGAACTTCGATCCGCCCCTTTGGACGTTTGGGGCGCCCACCAGAACTGTCTGCCCCAGGTCATGGGCTTTGCGGGCGATCTCTAGGGTGATCGGGAACTCGCAGAGGCGCGCGCCAAGGGCGTGGGCGCAGTCCAACCGCTCCGGGCACTCGGGATCATGGAGGCCGAAGGCGATGCCGCGGCCTGTCGCCGCCTTCGCGAGACCTTCAAGGTCGCGGATGAAGGCGGATCGGGCGTGCTCCGCCCGTGCCACGGCCAAATCGTCTAAGCCGTAGCCGGGCTCGAACGTCAGGTAGGCGAAGGCTTTTCGCCACTGCCGCGGCTCCTTGTACTGCCCTTGGTCAGGGCTGTGGTCCATCGCGGTGACGAGCTTCACGATGTCGCCGTGCGCGTCAAGCTCACGGTTGAGCAGCGCGCTTACCCCCGCGTCGCTCAACTCACAGCGCAGGTGCACGCCCCCCACGCAGGGCAGCTCGCCCTGATCCATGAGCCGCTTGATGCACCCTACCAGAAGGTCGCGATGCCTCTGCTGGCAAGGCACATGTTTTGGCTTGTCCAGGGTCACCGCGATCAGGCCTGAGGTGACACCACACCGCGCCAAGAGCGCATCGAGATCCCGCAACTGCTGGTCCACGGCGCGCACGGTGTCGCGCCCCAGAACTTTTGGAGGGAAGACCCCTCCGACATGCAGATCGATGAACCCTGTCCCTACGGGCAGCGGCGCGGCGCGGGCAAAACCACGCGGCACCTCAGCCCCCCTCAGTGCGGCGTCGGTGTCTCCGTAGCTCATTCGACGAGGCCTTCGTCGACCCGTTCCACTGGCTCTTCGGTCAGCTTGCGCCTCACAGCACCTGCGACCTCCTCGGCACGATCCGCAAGCTCGGGCGCGACATAGACGTTTGCCCGGCGCAGCGTCCGGTAGGCCTGTGGCAGATCCGGAATGCCCGCATCGAGCGGCTCCCGCGCGCAGAGGTCGCTGAAGGCGCGCCAGACCCCGTCGGCCCCCAAAGCCGGGGTCTCGGCCGACTTAGCCTGCATGTCTTCGGGAAGTACCAGTGCGACGATCTGATCCGAACGCACGGTTGGAAGCGCTGCGGCAAGCTCTGCCTCGAACGCAGTGCGCAGCGCTGGGGTCGCCAAGGCCTCGCCCAGGCGTCGCACCAATGCCTCTTCCTTTATCACATCGACGGACAGGGCAGGGGCGAGCAACCGCCCCCCTTTCAGCGCCGTCAAAAGCGCCAACGCGGTGTCGGAGGCCGCCGTCTCAGCCGTGTCGATCAACAGGTCGAGAAAGTCGTCGTCTCCGATCACAAGGCGCTCGGACAGAGCAAACGCCGGGTCGTCCATGAGGCCCGGCAGATCACCTTGAAGGCATCGGATGGCCTTGTCGAGCATCGCGTCCGCGTTGCACTTGTGCTCGCCGTAAAAGCAGCGCGCTGCGATCTCGAGGCGCTCGCGGTGCACCCCGGCAAGTTCGCGCAACGGCTGGAGCGAGATCGCTTGGCCCCCGCGCCCGACGCCGTACCGCAGCACCCGATCTGTGGGCGCAGAATCGGGCCCGGGAAAGACCGGCTCGCCTTTGCTAGCGTAGATCAAGACCCCGCCGTTCAGCAGGCTGTCGGGCATCGTCCACCTGATGCCAGCGCTTGCCAGATCGCGGTCGCAGATGTCGATCAGGTCCGCGGAGTAGACGCCATGCACGATGTCATAGGTTAGGGTGATTACTTCCAGCATGGCCTGAGACAGCGCAGGTGTCAGCGCGCTCCCATCGGTGTCGGGCAGCGCGGGCACGGCCTCGCCCCGTATGATCCGCGGCGCATGGGCGACGCACTCGGCCAAGGCGATGTGCCGCTTCAGCTCCTGCAAGGCCGCTGGATCGGTGCGCAGCGGCCCGTGCTCCAGCTCTCGGATGACGCCCGAAAGCTGATTCCGCATGGCGTCGAAGAAGGTGCGGCGGTCGAAGAAGTGACTGAGTTGGAACCGCAGCGTGTGCCCGAACGGCAGAAGTGCTATGTCGTGGACCAAGGCAAAGACCCGCATCAGCAGCTCGAAGCTGACGTTCTCCTGCGCCAGCCTGTCCGTCAGCGCCAGAAAATGCTCGGCATTCTGTGAAGCTTCAGAGTTCTGCGGCGAGGTCAGACCCTCAAAAAGCGCGTTGGCCCAATAGACCGTCCCGATGCTGTGGGACAGCCTTGTGTGCTCCGAGCAGGGGTTGTCGAAGTAGCCAAAGCCTGTCTGGCGGAGCCGTCGTAACCGCTGCATCGGGGAGGTTGCAACGATGGCCGCCTCCGCGAGTGTCAGCTTGTGCAAACACCCGACAGACGCAACGACCTGCGTTTCATGCCTCAAGAGGTCCATGGCGGTTGAGTACCAGCTTTGAGGGATCGACATTATTTTGGCTTCCCAATCCAAGTGCAGAGGTAGTCCATGTGAACGAGCTTCTGATCGTCAACGAGTTGAGGCTTCTGCGGGAACTCTTGCCCTTCGTAGGTCTCTTTGGGGCAGTAGGGGTCGCGCGCGAGCATGCTGCGGTCTCCATTTGAGTGGAGGTTGTAAAGGTACGACCGGGCCACGCATCCGCCGCCGCACTTCTCCACGCGTTCGCAGCTTGCGCACCCGTCCACTTGATCGCCGTTCGCATTCCTCTGCCGGAAGACCCTGAACTGCTCGCTGTGAATGATGTCGTAGAGGTCATGCTCCAGGAGGTTCAGCGACGACTTGTAGTCATGCAGGTAGACGCAGGGGCTGATGTAGATTTCGCCGGTTGGGGTGATGGAGTGGATGCGAAACGACGTCCGGCCACAGGGGCAGCGCCGCGCGGCCTCGTAGTCGGCCACACTCGCGATCGGCGGCTCGCCCAGATCCACAGGCTCGCATAGCTCCATCAGGCGGCTAAACCCGTCGTAGAACTGCTTTGGCGTCAGGCAGATGTCCATGTGCTCGGGCATGGTCGGCTTGATTGAGTTGATCCGCACATTTCCATCATACTTCTTCGCCAGCGCCACCAACCCGTCGATATGGGCGCGGGAAAAGTTCCAGCTCATGCCGCACATGATCGCGGTATGCGGTTTGTCGTGGTCCTGACAAATCCGCATGCACTGCTCGGCCTGGTGGAAGATCTTCGCGGCACGGTTCTTGTTGTGCTCTTCCTCAAAAGGCGAGTCGAACGAGACATCGACATCGTTAAGGAGATCAAACGCCTCCCGGTAGTCTTTGTAGAGATGGATCAGTGTGATCCCGCTGGTGGTGAGCCCGACTTCAATCCCGCGTTCAGAAAGAGACTTGATGATGTAAGGAAGAAGAGTGTTCTTTGGGTTCGGGCCGTTTGTGAAAAGAGGTTCGTTACCGCCAAGATTAACGGTCTCTACCTTGTTTATTGCGAGCTGATCGACAATACGGTCGATCATCTCCACCGACATGTCCCGGCCTTTCACACGCGCATTCATACTGTAACAGTGCGTGCATCGGTACGGGCAATCGTTACCAAGTGTCCAACCGATATTCTTAATGTCTACGTCAATCTCTGGCAGAGTTCCGAATTCGTGCGTCGGACCCATTTTTTTCTTACTATAATGGTCAAATTCACTGAATTGTGTATCGAGTCTATGCATAAATATACCTTTGCATCTAGGCCTTGAATTCCCTATTTATCGTTCAATCTTAGGCTGTTGTTGTAATGAATTTGTGACGTACTAGATCAGAATATCGACACGTCCGACGCAACTGGCCGCCTGCTGTTCAACATGCTCGGGGCCATCGGCCAGTTCGAAACCTAAATCCGTGCCGAGCATCAGATTGATGGGATCAAAAAGGCAAAGGATGGGATCGACTCCGGCTCGGTGCAGAATAGGGCGTTAAGCCCGGATCGGGGTACTGGGGGTAGATTCCGGTAGGCGGCAGGATCGTATCACAAGGCATTTTGGCGGTGCCGCCTGACGATGTCCGTGACGGTGTTTTTCGAGATGCCGAGGTCCCGGGCGATCCATCTGTATGACCTTCCGTTTTCGATGGCCTGCAACACCTTTGGAGCCAGCTTGTCGGACTTGGGGCGCTGTCCCGGCTGGCGCCCAAGCTTCTTGCCGCGTGCTCGCGCCGCGGCGAGGCCGGATTTCACGCGCTCGCTGAGAAGATCGCGCTCGAATTGTGCGATCCCGGCCAGCATGGTGGCCATCATCCGACCGTGAGGTGTGTCGAGCTCGAAGGTCATGCCGTTCATAGCCACGACGGCTCTGTCGCATCTTTCGAGCAGATGATGTATTGACTTGGCCGTTTTGTCGATGAGGTTGAGCCGATGGTTTCGTTCAAAGGTGCGCAGTTCCCGCGGGATGTGATCCTGCACGCCGTCTTCTTCTACGTCCGATATGCTGTCTCATACCGCGATCTCGAAGAGATTCTGGCCGAGCGTGGCGTCCGCGTCGACCATGCGACGCTGAACCGCTGGGTCGTGAAATACGCCTCAGCTTTGGCCGCTGTGGCGCAACGGCGGAAGGCTCGAACAGCGCCGTCCTGGCGTCTCGACGAGACCTATGTGAAAGTTCGCGGCGATTGGTGCTATTTGTATCGCGCTGTGGATCGGCACGGCCAGACCCTTGATTTCATGTTGTCTGAACACCGGGATGAAACGGCGGCGCTGCGGTTTCTGGCCAAGACGATATCTTCAAATGGGCTCCCCCGAGCCTGCGCCATTGACAAGAGCGGTGCGAACACCGCCGGTCTGAAAAGAATGAACGCTGCGCTTGCCAAGGCTGGCTCTGACCGCAAGATCAGGGTTTATCGATCCAAGTACCTCAACAACATTGTGGAGCAGGACCATCGCGGCATCAAACGGCGGATCAGGCCGATGATGGGTTTCAAATCACTCAGATCGGCAACAGCAACTTTGGACGGGATAGAAACGGCACACATGATCAGGAAAGGGTAGTTGGGCAGTGGTTGCCCATTCGCGGCCTACGCAAGCCTTGCCGCGAAATCGGCGATCAAGCGAGCCCCTAACTGGTGAACTCGAAACTTTGCGACGGAACCATGCTGCCGTCCTCTGGACCTTCCGCAAATCCCGCATCGGCCAACTGCTCCCGATCCGGTAGGTCTTGGAGAGTTTCCAAATCAAACGCCACCAGAAACTGCTCCGTGGTCACGAAGGTATAGGGCGCACCACGCTTCGGCGCGCGCGGTCCGGTCCCGATCAATCCCCGCGCATGCAGCCGCCCAATCAAGTCGCGGCTGATCTCCTTGCCAAAGATGTCCTTGAGCCCGTCTCGGGTGATCGGCTGGTGATAGGCGATGGCGACCAGCACCGCGACATCATAGTCGCGCAGATCGAGATCCTGGTCGCCGACATCCGCTGCGGTCCGGATCGCCGCAGCATAGACCGGGCGGGTCCGCAGCATCCAGCCGCCGGCCACCTTGGCTACTTCAAAGGACAGTCCTTCAAGATCGGCCATCAGATCGTCGATCAACAGATCGACCGAAACCCCCTGCCCGACCACGCGCGCAAGGTCCTCGCGCGGCACCGGCGAGGCTGAGGCGAAGAGCACGGCCTCGATCCGGCGCATCCATTCGCGCCAGCGCAGATCGGTGGGCAGATCCTCCAGCTCCCGATCCAGCCCCTGGTCTGCGTGATCCTTCGACATCGCTCAGATCCCGTAGAGCCGGAACGTGTCGCGCCCGGTCAGTTCGCGCACTGCGCCGAGCTCCACCAGCCGGTCGCAGAACCTGCGTGCCGCGCGATCAGACCGGAGCGAGGTGAGCACCGCCGGCGCGACCGCGTCCCGGTTCAGGAACAGTGCGACGGCCTCCTCCGCGCCCTTGGCTCGGAGCTTCGGCGCTGCAGCATTCAATCGGGCCGCACGTCGAGCCAGGTCGGCACCCTCCCGCACCGCCTCGGTCGCTGCCGATACAATCGCCCGATGACAAGCCAACTGCAGTTCCGCGCCACTTTTCCGCAGATCGGCCCGCTTGAGGCCAAGCGCCAAGACGGGCAGCACATGACTCCACCCAAGCGCCTGCGCCAAAGCCGCGTCCGCCAGGATCAACGCCGCGGCGGGATCCCGCGGACGATCCGCGAGAACCGCCTGCAACGCGGACGCGGCCCGCAGGACCGGAGCCCCCTGCCGCGCGCCGCACAGGTCGCACCCGTCGAGCCACATTGCGATCTGGTTCGCGTCGATCGCCGGCAGCGCCCGGTCCAGCGATTTGACCGAGACCGGTCGCCCCACCGCTCGTTTCCAAGATAGGGTGACCTCGCCGGCAGGTCCCGCGCTGTCGCCGGGCTGCAGAAACGCCACCGCATCGCGGAGCTCCGCGGCCCGTTCCGGGCGTCCTTGATGCGTCATGCAGGCCTCCGCGACGCGCAGCGCCAGGCGCGCCCGCAGCAAGGTCTGGGGGACGCTTTCATCGCTCAATACAAGATGCAGATGGCTGAGGGCTGCGCCCGACAAAAACGCAACATCTTCAATGGTTTCGGCACGCGTTGAGGTGACCCAGGAAGGCAACTTCGGTAAGGTATCCACGTCGTCATAGATGGCAGCTGGCTGATAGGTCATGCCACAAGACTATCTCTTGACGGCGCTTTCGTCCACAATATGATGTAAAACCGCCCCGCCTTACGGTTCTTCATTATGTCCAATAAGTTTGCATTATCGGACATAACTGAATACGCTGCAATGCAGTTCAATTTCATGGCTGGATTTACGGGAAAATGGCCTCAGAGACCGAGAGATCGACGTCAGCGCGCTCTGATGAGCTTGATGATGCTCCCCTCGACGAGAGAGATCAACGGAACAGCGATGACATCGCGCTGCCATCTCACGTTGCCGCCTCTGGCGCGCTGGATCGGCTTGTCAACACCGCGCGCAACTACGCGCGCGCTGCGGCGTCCGACAACACGCTGAAGGCCTACGCAAAGGACTGGGCGCACTTCGCCCGCTGGTGCCGGATGAAGGGCGCCGAACCGTTGCCACCCTCTCCGGAGATGATCGGGCTGTATCTGGCAGATCTAGCGTCCGGATCGGGCCGCTCCCCTTCGCGGTCGGCGTCCCGACCCCTCTCCGTCTCGACCATTGACCGCCGCGTGTCAGGTCTCGGCTGGAGCTTTGCGCAGCGGGGCTTCACCCTTGATCGCAAGAACCGCCACATCGCCACTGTACTGGCCGGGATCAAACGGAAGCATGCGCGACCGCCCGTGCAAAAGGCGGCGATCCTGGCCGAGGACATCCTCGCGATGGTGGCGACACTTCCTTTCGACCTGCGCGGGCTTCGGGATCGGGCCATTCTGCTGCTCGGCTACGCCGGAGGTCTGCGCCGCTCGGAAATCGTCAGCTTCGACGTTCATAAGGACGACACGCCGGATTCCAGCGGCTGGATCGAGATCATGGAGAAAGGCGCACTGCTCACGCTAAATGCCAAGACCGGTTGGCGCGAGGTCGAGATCTGTCGCGGATCCAAGGATCAGACCTGCCCCGTACATGCGCTTGAACAATGGCTGCGCTTCGCAAAGATCGACTTCGGCCCGGTCTTTGTCGGCACCTCTCGGGATGGCAAGCGCGCGCTTGAAACGCGACTGAACGACAAACATGTCGCGCGTCTCATCAAGCGCACGGTCCTCGACGCAGGCATCCGGTCAGATTTGCCCGATAGCGAGCGGCTAGCACTGTTCTCCGGACACTCATTGCGCGCCGGTCTTGCCAGTTCTGCGGAAGTCGACGAACGCTACGTGCAAAAGCAGCTTGGGCACGCCTCGGCCGAGATGACCCGTCGCTACCAGCGCAGCCGGGATCGGTTCCGCGTGAATCTGACGAAGGCCGCAGGGCTCTGATCGCGCGGTCGTTCGTTCGTTTAGTGACGGTATATGAAACTGCAAATGGCCGACTTTCATGCCCATGATAAGTCATGTGCGCGTCTCCACCGAGGATCAGCTCTCCCTGCCCCAGTCTGTGGCCCTGCGGTCTGCGGGATGCGCCGAGATCTTTGAAGAGCATACCTCGGACGGTAATCGCGCGCGGCCTTTGTTGGCACGCGTAGACCAAGCACTTGGTTGGGCGAGAATCCGTCGCTCAAATATGCCTTCACGGCGCGGAGCAATCGACTTTGTGTCCAGCGGCATTCGTGGGGCAGAAGCCATTGATAATCCGCAGAACGTCCTCCGAGGCCATATTCGCCCATAGGCGCGCACATGCGGCACCCAATCTTGCGCCGTCTCGTTCAGGCGCACCACGTAGCCATCCTGACGGGTAAGCCGTACCTTGCGAAGCGCGGCGGGATCCTTGGTGCGAAGCCCGGTATTGCAGCCCACACATCCCTCGTCGCGCGCAGAGGCAAGGCCCGCCTTGGTACGCTCGCGGATCAGAGCGCGTTCAAACTCCGCCACCACACCGAGGACTTGCAGTGTGAACTTGCCCTGAGGTGAAGTGTCGATCAGGTCCTGAAACGAGCGAAAGAAGGTACCCTTGGCCTCCAAGCGTTCAATCACCTTGAAAAGGCGCGACAAAGTCCGCGCCAGACGGTCGATCCGAACGACGACCAGCGTGTCGCTTTGGATTGAAGGATTTCCTCAAGAACGATGCCGTGTTGATCGACCGCGCGCCGCAGCCAGTATCATCACCTCGACCGCGCAGGCTCAGGTTGCACCGGATGTAAAGCCAGACAGCATGTGCGACGATCTGAGGTGGAAACCGGTGGGGCTCGCAGCCGATTTTCAATGTCTGCATCGAAATCCCCTACGCCAGATCAATGCGCCAGCAACCTCACGCCCATAAACGTGCCGACACCGGCGAAAAACCTTAGCGGTCATCCCTCGATTTTTGATGGGGTGCAGGGGCACCGCCAAGTTGATCGCACCGGCGAATTTTGCGACACGACCACCGAATCGCAATGATGCAGCTGTCTTGATCGGTCTGATCCCTCCTCTTCGGGTTAGACGACGGGCCGATGCGCCTTCGCAAAGGCCCATCTCGGCGTGGCAAGGCCATTCGAACGAATGGCCCCTATTATTCATCAATAATTACAATATATTAGATAACTTTTTTAGGCGACAATAGGGCAAAAATGCACTAATCCGCTATACCGCCCCCTGCCCCTGTCCCCCTCAATATTTAGTGTTTTCTGACCGAAACTTGCACGACTCTGTTGTCAGACGGACGCAGAATGAACTATAGAAACGGTAAATATAGCTTTGCTGAAACAGAGCGTTACAACACGAGGCAGGTAGTGACCAAAACCTTGGATATGAACCAACGCATTCGTCAGAATGCAGAAGCGCTGACCGCTGCGCTGGAGCATCATATGCTGGCCAGCTTTGCGCCGGATGCCCGCAAGGAGTTACGCCTGTTCAGCGCTGGCGAGGCCGCCGAGATGCTGGGGATCTCCGCCAGTTTCCTGCGCAAACTGCATTTCGACAACCGGATTCAGGATGTACATACAACCCCCGGTGGGCGGCGTCACTATTCGGCAGATGACCTGATTGCCATTCGCCAAACGCTTGAAGCCGGTGCCAAGACGCCTGGCGCCTATCTCAAGGGTCGTCGTGAGGGCGACAAGGTGCAGGTATTGTCCTTTCTGAACTTCAAAGGCGGATCGGGCAAGACCACCTCGTCGATTCACACCGCACAGCGGCTTGCGCTCAAGGGGTATCGGGTTCTCGCCGTGGATATCGACCCACAGGCCTCGCTGACCTCACTGTTCGGCTATCGGCCCGAGTATGATTTCCTCGAGTCCGGCACCATCTACGACGCGATCCGCTATGTGGATCCGGTCCCCCTGAGCCAGGTCATCCAGAAAACCTATTTCAGTAGCATCGACCTCGCCCCGGCTGGTCTCATGTTGCAGGAATTCGAACATGAAACGCCACAAGCCTTGCTGAACAACATTCAGCCACCGTTTTTTGCCCGCATGGCCACCGTGTTGCAAGAGGTTGAGGAAAATTACGATGTGATCCTCTTTGACTGCCCGCCTCAGCTTGGCTACCTCACCATGTCAGCGCTCTGCGCCTCGACCGGCGTGCTGATTACTGTTGTCCCCAATATGCTCGATGTGGCCTCGATGTCGCAATTCCTGCAAATGAGCGCCGATCTGCTTGATGTGGTGCATAATGCCGGGGCGCAGATGGAGTTCGATTTCCTGCGCTTTCTCATCAACCGCTACGAGCCAAATGACGGCCCGCAGCAGCAGGTGGTCGCTTTCCTGCGGCAGTTGTTCAACAAGGAGGTCATGACCGCGCATATGTTGAAATCCACCGCGATTTCAGACGCCGGGCTGACCCAGCAAACGGTCTATGAAGTGGAGCGATCGCAGTTCCATCGAACTACTTACGATCGTGCCGTAGACTCTCTCAATCAGGTCAATGACGAGATCGAAACCCTTCTTCAAACTGCATGGGGACGCTGATGGCACGCAAAGGAATTCTGACTCCCGCACTCACCTCCCCTGCCCCATCCGATGAGGCCGCGGTCGACAAGCCGCGGCTGATGCCACGTGGGGCGGTCGGGGCTTTGCAGTCATCCCTCACCAAGTTACAGGAAAACGCGGTGCAGGACATTGACGCCGCTCTGATTGACGATGCCGGCGTCGAGGATCGGCTTGGCATAGATCAGGACGCTCAGGCGCAGCTTATTGAGAGCATTCAAACTTATGGCCAACAAGTGCCGGTCCTTCTGCGCCCGCACCCAGAGGTTCAGGGCCGTTACGAGATAGTCTATGGCCGCCGCCGCCTAATGGCGCTGCGCAACCTTGGCCAGCCAGTTAAGGCGATGGTGCGGCATCTGGATGATCAGGCACTGGTGATGGCGCAAGGGCAAGAAAACACCTCTAGGCAGGACCTGTCCTTCATCGAGAAGGCTTCCTTTGCCGCGCAATTGCAGGCCAGTGACTATGACCGGCAGACAATTGCGGCGGCGCTCTCTGTCGACCTGCCCATGCTCTCGCGCATGCTGAAGGTCGGCAACGCTTTTTCCATAGATTTCCTGCGCAAGGTCGGATCGGCCCCAAGCATCGGCCGCGAGCGTTGGTTAAAACTCGCCAACTTGCTCAAGACCGTCCCTGACAAGCATGAACGCCTAGCACGGCTGTTCATTAAGGACAGTTTTGCCACCCTGCCCTCGGACGAACGGTTTGAACTGCTTCTCGCTGCAATGGAAGCTGAAACAGCCGCTGACGCGCCGGCACCGGCGCCACCCGCAGCCCCGGCGAAACCGCAGAAACGACAACTCACCCGGCGCGACGGCAGTCCGCTTGCGGATCTCAAATCCAATGCCCGTGGCGTAACTTTAACCATCCCATCCCGCAGCGCCGACGGCTTTGATGCGTGGTTCGAAGCCCATGCCGAAGCGCTGCTGCAAGACCTTCATGACCGCTGGAAAAACCAAGCGGCAGAAGACTGAGGCACCTATGCAATCACAGAACAGGAGGCACGAGCACCGGTAAAGAAAAAGCCCCCCAGGACAGACGTCCCAGAAGGCTCATTTCATTCTTAGCACCTCTGAAATAGCCGCAATTCACTCGTCTTGTCAACTCTGTGCCACGGCATAGGGGCGGTATTCCTTTGCCTTCGTGATAAAATTTATGTCCAATGGCGCCCAAATGGTCACTGGGATGGCGGAGCTTAGCGCCCTGCCCCCGGTCGACAAATGGCAAATCCTTGATGCGCTGACCGCAGCCGCGGAGGAATTTGAGCTCAACCACCGTACCCTGTCGGTATTGCGCGCTCTGATCTCCTTTCTTCCGCAACGGGACATCCATCCAGAACGCAACAGCACCATCGTTTTTCCGTCCAACCGCAGCCTGTCTGAACGGCTTCACGGAATGCCCGAGAGCACTCTGCGTCGTCATCTCGCCCGGCTCGTGGATCTCGGGATTGTCAGCCGTCATGACAGTGCCAATCGCAAACGCTTTTCCCGGCGAGGTAGCGCTATGGCTTATGGCTTCGATCTATCTCCCCTGGCCGTCCATGCGAGACATATTTGCGAGCTGGCCAATACGGCGGCGGCAGAAGCCCTGCATCGTCAAAACCTGCGTGACGAAATCAACAGTTTACGTCGAGACCTCTTGGAGCACGGTCTCACGGTGCAGGACGAGCTTCTGCTCAACTGCCAACGCCATCTGCGCCGCAAACTCGCCGTCGCTACCCTGCAAGAGCTGCGAGACCAACTTGCGCAAAAGCTCGAAACCGTGTCACAACCCGTCACGACATCACCCAAAATGAGCAGCACAGACAAGCAAAATGAGCGGCACATACAGACTGAAATAAAATCATATTTTGACTCTGAAGAAAACGAGAACGACGAAGAGATCCCGCACCGATCACCACCAGAACCTGCGCTGATAGAAATTCTGGAAAGCTGCCGTGAGTACAAAAATTACTTTCCAGAACAACCCCGATCATGGTCGGATCTGTACGCAATGGTTAGCCGCCTTGTGCCAATGATTGGCATTGAAACACCGGTCTATCTGCAAGCACAGCGCATGATGGGATCGGAAACAGCGGCTTCCACAATTCTCTGCATGTTGGAACGATTGCACTTGATCAGAAACCCTGGCGGCTATCTCCGTCGCCTATCACAGCGAGCCGCGGACGGTCGCTTTTCTCTCGAACCGATGTTGCATGCTTTGCGCAAAGGACCGGAATTGTCAGCTGACAATTCTCTCAAAATGACACGGGCACCGGCAATGTGAAGGCATCTACGACAGATCGGGAGAAGAGGATTGTCTGTGATCGTACAGAGATAGCATGTCCTTTAAGTCGAGACTATCCACTCGAACGCCATGAATTGTCAGCTGACAATCTGCGTATCTATGGCGCCTCAGCTCCTCTGCAAACGAAATCCAGATCATCTTTCGAAGATGATCTATATACACAGCATCCAATAACAAATACTGTTCCAAGACCAACGAAACCAGACCTGGTGACGATCATTGCAGTATAGTCAAACGGCACTGCCAAGTTAGTCGCACTCAGCTTCACGAACAGCGACACAGTATGACAATACCAGCTTTGTTTACATGCCTGAAAAGGCTTTCGTTTTCCGCACAGGGTCATCTCCTATGCCGTCTGGGCCTGTCATCGTGTTGCGCTGTGCGCCGCAACTGTCGATGATTTTCTCGCCGAGTACGATGTCGTCGTCCGCCGCGAGGCGATCCGCTTCAGGGAACCCGGATCAGTCCAAAGTTCCCGACTCGTGTCCGGAACCATAGACCCGGACCCGGCGATGTTTGGCACATAAACGAAGTCGTCGTAAAGATAGCGGGCGGCTCATATTCGCGGTGGCCCGCGGTCAGTCAATACGGCATCGTTTTTGAAGAAATCCTTCAATCCAGAAGATACAAGCACGCTGCAAAGCGGCTTCCGGTCAAGTTAATAAACCGCTGGGGCTTCATTCCCAAAAGGATCATTGCGGACTAGCCGCGCTCCTATGCGGCTCTATAAACGTATAGAAAACAGCCATCTCCCTTTCCGAAAATTAGAGCGGATAATGCTGAGTTTCCTATTTCGAGTGGATTGCAACGCTTCGTCTCGATGAAGCCCGCAACCCGCATTTGTTTCTCTGTCCCAGCCCGCCCCCACGCCGCCCTCACGATCCGCTACCATCGACTAGCAGCATTCGAGAGTCGAAATCCGCGGTAAACGTCGCTTGATCAACGACCACCATGCCGACTTACAAGCTCCGCGAGTTAACGTGACAACGCCCGCCGCGCTGCTCATGCCATGTCCGCAACAGTGTTCGACGGCAAGTACACCGCCCTCCTTCTGGATCAGGATGCTCATAATGTGGGCCGCTGTGAAACCTGTCTTCTTCATCGGAAACTCCTAGTTCATCCTGGCGAGGAGATTCTATTTCCGCATCCCCTTAGAAACGGCGCGAACTACCCCAGAGGACCGCGGTCAGCCGCAAGTGGTCGTTAGGGCGCATCCGAATTTGACGAAAACGGCAGTTGCCAATGAAAGCGGTAATGTCTACCTTTTTGGATGATGGGGCACACCTAGATAGTACAATTCACTAAGGAACATTCTCGGGTGTTAACACCTGAACGGTTGAGATTGGCGTCTCCAACAGTTCGTTTGACAGCCGATGGTACCCCAGAAACGCGTTGAAGGCGTTTCTGATGTCAAGTTGCAGATCGTGATGCAGGATAAAGTCCAGGCGCCGGTTCAGGATCAGCTCTCTGTTTTCCCTATCGAGGTCATGAGCCACGTAAACTTCAGGGCGAATACCATTGTCCTCCAGCGTTCGTATGATCGAACGGTTGCCACCCCCCATCGAATAGACCGCGCGCAAATTTCGAATGTCACCCATGCTCTCCGTTAGAAGCTTTGACGTTTCAAAGTCCACTCCGCCGCCTTGGACAGCAAGGACCTTTAGACCCGGGCGTTCGCTAGCCAAGGCTTCGACAAACGCGGACTCGCGTTCTTCTTCTCCCAAAAAGCGTTCATGGCTGCGAGTGGCCAAAACCATACCCTGCGGCTCTCCAATTGTTAGTGAGATAAGGTAGGCAGCAGTGCGGCCTGCACCGGCGTTATCCAACCCGACATAAGCAAGACGGTCGGTGCCTCCGATATCGGTTACAAGCGTGACCACTGGGATTCTGGCGTTGGCCAGCATTTTGACTGCTTCTCTTATTTTCGCTGTGTCCCGGGCCTTGAGGCAGACGCCGTGGCTACCGCGTTTCATGATCCGCATGAGCGCCGCGACGACTTCATCTTCTTCCATAATGTCCTGCAGTAGAAATCTCGGACGGCAAACAGCGGTTCCAATCTGAGGTAGCATGGCCTCTGCGGCCGCCTTGACTTCGCGACTGAAGCGCGACGGGGCCTCAATAACGAAGTCGAAGAACAATCGCCTCCCACGGGCAGCGAGCTGGGCTTCTTGGGCCTTCAACTCGTCCATTGCGGCCGTAACACGCATCTTTGTCTGCGGGCTCACATGAGCCCGACCATTCAGAACCCGGTCGACAGTGGCGGTGCCAAGACCTGCCTGCCGCGCGATCTCTTTTATAGGAAAACGATGTGTCATTTGATGTGTTTTTGATGCGTTTCTGAAGACAACGCAAGCCCCGCGACTGTATCCTGGTCGCGACAAAGGAGGAGCTGTCATGAAAGATACTGTCGACAACACAGTCGCCTACTACGAGCCCAGTACCTGTGATCTGGAAGAGTTCACCGCACTTATTGAACAAGAGACGCAGCGCGAGCAGGTGCCGCATGCGGCCGCCGTTGAGAAGAACATTCCGATCTATGACATGGCGAACCTGCGTTCGGCTCTCGAAGATGGTCGGGCCCGTCGAGGAATCATGGCGGAATGGGCACACGTCCTGCGTTCGGGGGCGGGAGTCATAGCCTTGAAGGGAGCCTATCCGCATTTGGCAATTCTGGATGAGGCAACCCGCATCTACAAGGGTATCATTGCGGACGAGAAGCAGCGACCTGGGGGGGGCAGGCGATCACTTCGCTGCGTCGGGAACGAATGATCGAATATGGAACGCGCTTCAAAAGCTCTGTGAAACCTCGCCTGAGGCGTTTCTGCGTTACTTCGCAAACACTTCTATCGCGGCAGTCTGCGAAGCTTGGCTAGGGCCGAATTATCAGATGACAGCGCAGGGAATCCTCGTTCACCCCGGCGGCGCAGCTCAGCAGGCTCATCGTGACTATCATTTGGGGTTTCAAACCGCCGACGTCAGCATGTCTTATCCTGCGCATGTCCATGACGTCTCGCCAATTATGACACTTCAGGGCGCCGTTGCGCATTGCGACATGCCATTGGAGAGCGGCCCAACCAAACTGCTGCCGTTCTCGCAAGCATATCGTCCCGGTTATGCGGCATGGCGCCGGGATGACTTCCGAGCGCTTTTCGAGGAACGCCATGTGCAGTTGCCCCTGACCAAAGGGGCTGCTGTGTTTTTCTCACCCGCTTTGTTTCAAGCGGCCGGAGCCAACACGAGTCACGACATCCACCGCTTCGCCAACCTTTTGCAGGTCTCATCGGCGTTCGGTCGCGCAATGGAGACAGTTGATCGGGAAAAAATGTGCAAGCTGCTATACCCGCACGCTTATCGCGTGAAACAGGAGAACAGTCTTAGCGCCGCCGAATTGTCCGCGGCAATTGCTGCGACCGCTGAAGGGTACTCGTTCCCGACGAACCTTGATCGGGATCCGCCGACAAACGGTCTCGCACCAGAAACCCGAGCCGCCTTCTTTCGGCGTGCATTGGCTGAGGGGATCGAGGAGCATAGCTTCGCCAAGCGGATCGATCAGATGTTTATGGCAAACAGGGCTTAAATCCGAACGTCGCGACATAGAATTTGGATTCGGAGGCAATCAACACATGCATACCAACTGGAAAACTCACGGTCGTATTCCTGTCAGGCCGGGGAGGCCGCGCGTTAATGGTAAGCGAAACCCTATAACGACCTGTGCGAACTATCCGACACACTGTTTTTGGCTATTGAAACAGTGCGATCTGAGGCAACGAGCCAGGCGTGGAATTATCGAGTAGGGCGTATCCGATCCCCCCAAGGCCCTGATGAAACGTTGAGAGTGTGGTGTAGCTCCTCCATCCCAAGTCAAAGTTCATTCCCGAGGGCGTTGTTGCGCAAATCAGGTTCGGGGATGAGTTTGCCCTTTCCCACCTGAGTTCAGGTTACGGCTTCGATCTCGG
>NZ_JAWJBP010000022.1:0-53244 GCF_046535935.1 Tritonibacter sp. SIMBA_163 | reverse complement strand
ACCTCCACGTCCTTGCGGACACTAGCACCTGAAGCTAGCGCGTCTACCAATTCCGCCATCTGGGCACGGATATCGTGAGAGCGGCGTATAAGCAAAGTCGCGAGGAGCGTCAAACGGATTTTTGACATTTTTGCAAAACCTCCGCTCATTACGCGCAAATCGCAGGCCTGCAGGACCGCCAGCGGCGTTTTGCGCCTTGTTTGAAAGGGCTTGGGGCGGTAAATCGGATCAACAGCTACGCGAGAGGAGCCAAGTCATGTCGAAACTGGTCACCATCTATGGCGGATCGGGGTTTGTCGGTCGCTACATCGCGCGCCGCATGGCGAAAGACGGCTGGCGCGTTCGCGTCGCCGTGCGCCGCCCCAACGAGGCGATGCATGTCAAACCCTATGGCGTTCCGGGCCAGGTTGAACCTGTCTTCTGTAACATTCGCGACGATGCCTCTGTTGCGGCCGTCATGGCCGGAGCGGATGCAGTGGTGAACTGCGTCGGTGTCCTGAGCGAGACTGGCAAGAACACATTCAGCGCCGTTCAGGCAGAGGGCGCCGGTCGGATTGCGCGAATCGCTGCTCAGAATAATGTCGAACGCCTCGTCCAGATCTCCGCCATTGGCGCAGACGCCGCAGGGGCGAGCGACTACGCACGCACCAAAGGCGAAGGCGAGGCCGCCGTACTGGCAGCCTATCCCGACGCCATGATCCTGCGTCCTTCGATCATTTTTGGCCCCGAGGACCAGTTCTTCAACCGCTTCGCCAGCATGACCCGCCTGGGCCCCGTGCTACCGATCGCAGCCGGCAGCACCCGCTTCCAGCCGGTCTATGTCGACGATGTCGCCAAGGCGGCAGTTGCCGGACTTACCGGCGAGGCCAAGCCGGGCGTCTTTGAGTTGGGCGGCCCGGAGGTGAAGAGCTTTTCCGACCTGATGACACAGATGCTCGAAGTGATTCATCGCCGCCGGCTCGTGGCGTCCTTGCCAAACTTTGTCGCGCGCATGATGGCCTTCAGCTTTGATCTGGCCCAGTCCGCGTCCTTCGGGCTCTTTCAGAACGGGCTCTTGACCCGTGACCAGCTGAAAAACCTGCAGAACGACAATGTTGTCTCTCAGGACGCAAACGGATTTGCAGACCTCGGAATTGAGCCCATCACCCTTGGCGCTGTCCTGCCCGACTACCTGTGGAAGTTCCGCCCCTCCGGCCAGTACGATGAGCTGATGAAATCGGCGCGCAACCTGCACGGCGACGTCTGATCCTTACCTCATCGGATTTGTGAAAAAAGGCGTGGCGATTGCTGCGCCTTTTTTAGCTATAGGCAATCCCGAGCAGCACGATACCAAGGATCACGCGATAGATCACATAGGGCGTAAAACTCACCGACTTGAGCAGGCGCATCATCAGAGCCAAGGCCGCCAGGGCGGCCCCCATTGCAAGCAGTGCAGCAATCCCCATGTCCCGCATCAGGGCGATGTCGGCCTCGATCGCAACCTCGGCGCCCAACAAAACGCCGGAAGCGATGATCGTCGGAATTGACATCAACATGGCAATCCGCGCGCCGTCCTCCCGGTTATACCCCAATTGACGGGCGCCGGTGATGGTGATGCCAGAGCGCGATGTGCCCGGAATCAGTGCAATCATCTGCCATAGCCCCATGATCAACGCATCGCGCAGGCCCCAATCGTCCATCGACTTGTGGGTCCTCCCCCATTGATCGGCGATATAAAGCACCAGCCCGAAACCGAGCATGGTCCAGCCAATCACGGCCACTGACCGCAACGCGTCGCTGAAACCGCTGAAATGCAGGAATGCGCCAAAGAGCACGGTCGGAATCGTCGCCACGATCAACCCCATCGCAAGCCGTGAACCGTCAGTGTCCCAGCGCCCGGTCAAGGCCCGCGGCAGCCCCATGAGCCCCACCCGCACGTCACGCCAGAAATAGATGACAACGGCGGCAAGCGTGCCGACGTGGACAGCAACGTCGATGGCCTGTCCCTGATCCTGCATTCCAGTCAAGCTTGGCAATAGGATCAGATGACCTGACGAGGAAACCGGCAAAAATTCAGTGATGCCCTGAATCAGGGCCACGAGGATGAGCTGGAACAAAGGCATAAATCAGGGACCGAAGGCTATGCTGCGCGAAGGTCGCAGCTTTGGCATCCTGTATAGCTCCCTTGATTTTATGAGAAAGTCTATTTTTAGGACCGAATCGGATCTAAAAATACTGTACAAAGCCACCGGAACGGCTATTCACAGACAGCTAGTCAAGTAATAGGTCAACATTGCTGACGTACCACTTGAGCTTCAAGACTTTGTACTGTCGCCGCCAGCTAAAAGGAGAGTGTCACCGTGGCCAAGCAACCGATGCTTAAGTTCGTGAAGATTGATCGCGATATGCCCGTGAAACGGGCGGCGGAAACGCGCAAGGAAGATTTCGACGAGATCTATGCGGAATTCGCCGCGATCAAGGCAGAAGAACAGGCAAGCCGCTGCAGCCAATGTGGCGTGCCCTATTGCCAGTCGCACTGTCCGCTGCACAATAACATCCCCGACTGGCTGAACCTGACGGCCACCGGTCGCCTGAAGGAGGCCTATGAGACATCGCAGGCCACCAACACCTTTCCGGAAATCTGCGGCCGCATCTGCCCGCAGGACCGCCTGTGCGAAGGCAACTGCGTCATCGAGCAATCCGGCCATGGCACAGTCACCATCGGCGCGGTGGAGAAATACATCACCGACACCGCTTGGGACAAAGGCTGGGTAAAACCCAACGCCCCGCGCGCCGAGCGTGAGGAATCCGTAGGCATCATCGGTGCGGGTCCCGGTGGCCTGGCGGCGGCGGACATGCTGCGCAAGGCTGGCGTGCAGGTCACCGTCTATGACCGCTATGATCGCGCAGGCGGCTTGCTGACCTATGGCATTCCCGGCTTCAAACTGGAAAAAGACGTGGTCATGCGCCGCAACCAGCTGCTGGCCGACGGCGGCGTCACCTTCGTGATGAACTGCAACATCGGCGAGGATATCTCGTTTGACGAGATCCGCGGCAAACATGACGCGGTGATCATCGCCACCGGTGTCTACAAGTCCCGCGACCTCACCATGCCCGGCTCCGGCGCCACCGGCATCGTCAAGGCGATCGACTTTCTCACCGCCTCCAACCGGGTGGCGAACTTTGGCGACAGCGTGCCGGAGTATGAAGACGGCACCTTCAACGCCGACGGCAAGAACGTGGTGGTGATCGGTGGCGGCGATACGGCCATGGACTGCCTGCGCACCTCGATCCGCCAAGGCGCCAAATCGGTGAAATGCCTCTACCGTCGCGACCGCGCAAACATGCCCGGCTCGCAGCGCGAGACTCAGAACGCCGAGGAAGAAGGCGTGGTCTTCGAATGGCTGTCCGCCCCCAAGGGCTTCACCGACGAGAGCGGCAAGGTCACGGGCGTCATGGTGCAGAAGATGCGCCTGGGTCAGCCCGATGCCTCTGGCCGGCAATCCCCCGAGGTGATCGAGGGCGCCGACTACGTTGAGGACGCCGATCTGGTGATCAAGGCGCTTGGCTTTGAACCCGAAGACCTGCCGACGCTCTGGGACCAACCCAACCTTCCGGTGACCCGCTGGGGCACCATCAAGGCGGAGTTCCGCACCGGCGCGACCAACCTCGATGGTGTCTATGCGGTGGGGGACATCGTGCGCGGTGCCTCTCTCGTGGTCTGGGCGATCAAGGACGGTCGCGATTGTGCCGAGGCAATCCTGGAACGTTTCACCACCAAGGCGGCTGTCGCAGCCGAGTAATCAACAGGTTCCCGAGCGGTCCGGCGCCCCTGACACAGGCGCGGCGCCACCGCCAGGCAGAGGAGAATACACAGATGACCAAATATGATGAGAACTGGGTCCGCGCAGAAGAAGCCAAGCGCCAGTGGATGGCCGAAAACGGTCTTTACTCCGAGGAAGAAGAGCATTCTTCCTGTGGTGTGGGGCTTGTGGTCTCCGTTGACGGCAGTAAGAGCCGCAAGGTGGTTGAGGCCGGCATCGACGCACTAAAGGCGATCTGGCATCGTGGTGCGGTGGATGCCGATGGCATGACTGGCGATGGCGCGGGCATTCACGTACAGATCCCGGTGCCTTTCTTCCACGATCAGGTCAAGCGCACCGGCCACGAGCCGCGCAAGGATGAGCTGATGGCCGTGGGTCAGGTGTTCCTGCCACGCACCGATTTTGGCGCTCAGGAAACCTGCCGGACCATCGTCGAGACCGAAGTGCTGCGCATGGGGTACTATATCTACGGCTGGCGCCATGTGCCGGTGGATGTGACCTGCCTCGGCGACAAGGCCAACGCAACCCGCCCCGAGATCGAGCAGATCCTGATCTCCAACGCCAAGGGTGTGGACGAAGAAACCTTCGAACGCGAGCTTTACGTCATCCGTCGCCGCATCGAGAAGGCCGCTGCCGCCGCGCAGGTTGGCGCGCTCTATATCGCGTCGCTGTCCTGCCGGTCGATCATCTACAAGGGCATGATGCTGGCCGAACAGGTTGCAGTCTTCTACCCCGACCTGATGAACGAACGGTTCGAAAGCGCCTTTGCGATCTATCACCAGCGCTATTCCACCAACACCTTCCCGCAGTGGTGGCTGGCACAGCCGTTCCGCATGCTGGCCCACAACGGCGAGATCAACACGCTGAAGGGCAACGTCAACTGGATGAAGAGCCATGAGATCCGCATGGCGTCTTCGACCTTTGGCGACCACGCCGAGGACATTAAGCCGATCGTGGCCAATGGGTCTTCCGACTCCGCCGCACTGGATTCGGTGTTTGAGGTTCTGGTGCGCGCGGGCCGCTCCGCACCGATGGCAAAAACCATGCTGGTGCCGGAAAGCTGGTCCAAACAGGCCGAGGAACTGCCGCAGGCCTGGCGTGACATGTATTCCTATTGCAACGCCGTGATGGAGCCCTGGGACGGGCCCGCCGCGCTGGCGATGACCGATGGCCGCTGGGTCTGTGCTGGTCTCGACCGCAACGGTCTGCGCCCGATGCGCTATGTGGTCACCGGCGACGGTCTGGTCATTGCGGGCTCCGAGGCAGGCATGGTGCCGATCGACGAAGCCTCTGTGGTGGAAAAGGGCGCGCTGGGTCCGGGTCAGATGCTGGCCGTGGACATGAAGAAGGGCGAACTCTACCACGACGTTGAAATCAAGGATAAACTTTCCCGCGCGTTGCCCTTTGGCGACTGGGTGGCGAAAGTCAACGATCTGGACGCGGTGCTGGGCAGCGTGCAGGAAACGCCCCTGTTCTCCGGCGAGGAGCTGCGCCGCCGTCAGGTTGCAGCCGGCTATACCATCGAGGAGCTGGAGCAGATCCTGTCGCCGATGGCCGAGGACGGCAAGGAGAGCCTTGCTTCCATGGGCGATGACACCCCTTCTGCGGTGCTGTCGAAGCAATATCGCCCGCTGAGCCACTTCTTCCGCCAGAACTTCTCTCAGGTGACCAACCCGCCGATCGACTCTTTGCGCGAATTCCGCGTGATGAGCCTGAAGACGCGCTTCGGCAACCTCAAGAACGTGCTCGACGAGGACAGCTCCCAGACCGAGATCGTGGTGCTGGAAAGCCCCTTTGTCGGCAACTCGCAATGGGACAAGCTGGTCGAGAACCTCGGTTCCAAACTGGCCGAGATCGATTGTTCCTTCGCCCCCGGCAAAGGGTCGCTGCACAGCGCGCTGGCCCGCATTCGCGCCGAGGTGGAAGAAGCCGTGCGCTCCGGTGCTGGCCATATCGTTCTGACCGACCAGCATTCCGGTGCGGGCAAGGTCGCGATGCCGATGATCCTGGCGACATCCGCCGTACACTCGCATCTGATCCGTCAGGGCCTGCGCACCTTCTGCTCGCTCAACGTGCGTTCGGCGGAATGTATCGACCCGCATTACTTCGCGGTGCTGATCGGCTGTGGTGCAACCGTGGTGAACGCCTATCTGGCGGAAGATTCGCTGGCCGACCGCATCGAGCGCGGATTGCTTGATGGCTCCCTGACCGAGAATGTCGCCCGCTACCGCGAGGCGATCGATCAGGGCTTGCTGAAGATCATGGCGAAGATGGGCATCTCCGTGGTGTCGTCCTACCGTGGTGGCCTCAACTTCGAGGCGGTGGGCCTCTCCCGCGCCATGGTGGCAGAGTATTTCCCCGGCATGACCTCGCGGATTTCCGGCATTGGTGTCTCGGGTATTCAGGTGAAGGCCGAGGAGATCCACGCAAAGGGCTGGGATACCGCGGAAAACGTGCTGCCGATCGGCGGCTTCTACAAGGCACGCAAATCGGGTGAGACCCACGCCTGGGAAGCCACCTCGATGCATATGATGCAGATGGCCTGCAACCGCGCGTCTTTCGAGATGTGGAAGCAGTACTCGGCCAAGATGCAGTCAAACCCGCCGATCCACCTGCGTGATCTGCTGGACATCAAGCCGCTGGGCAAGGCGATCCCGATCGAAGAGGTGGAATCGATCACCTCGATCCGTAAACGCTTTGTCACCCCGGGCATGTCGCTGGGCGCACTCAGCCCCGAGGCGCACAAGACCCTGAACGTGGCGATGAACCGTATCGGCGCCAAGTCCGACTCCGGTGAGGGCGGCGAAGATCCGGCGCATTTTGTGCCAGAAGCCAACGGCGACAACCCGTCGGCGAAGATCAAGCAGGTGGCGTCGGGCCGTTTTGGCGTGACAGCCGAATACCTGAACCAGTGCGAAGAACTGGAAATCAAGGTCGCTCAGGGCGCCAAGCCCGGCGAGGGCGGTCAGCTGCCGGGCATGAAGGTCACCGACCTGATTGCGCGCCTGCGTCACTCCACCAAGGGGGTCACGCTGATTTCGCCGCCGCCGCACCATGACATCTACTCGATCGAGGATCTGGCGCAGCTGATCTACGACCTGAAGCAGATCAACCCGCGCTGCAAGGTGACGGTGAAGCTGGTGGCCTCCTCCGGTGTTGGCACCATTGCCGCCGGTGTGGCCAAGGCGAAAGCCGACATCATCCTGATTTCGGGCCACAACGGCGGCACCGGGGCCTCGCCTGCGACCTCGATCAAATACTGCGGCCTGCCGTGGGAGATGGGTCTGACCGAAGCGCATCAGGTTCTGGCAATGAACAACCTGCGCGGCCGCGTCACCCTGCGGACCGATGGTGGCCTGCGCACCGGGCGTGATATCGTCATGGCCGCGATGATGGGCGCCGAGGAATACGGCATCGGCACCGCCGCGCTGATCGCGATGGGCTGCATCATGGTACGCCAGTGCCAGTCCAACACCTGCCCGGTGGGCGTCTGCACCCAGGACGAGGCACTGCGCGGCAAGTTCACCGGCAATGCCGACAAGGTGGTGAACCTCATCACCTTCTATGCACAGGAAGTCCGCGAGATCCTCGCCTCCATCGGGGCGCGCAGCCTTGATGAGGTGATCGGGCGGGCGGATCTGCTGGCGCAGGTGTCGCGTGGCTCGGCCCACCTCGATGACCTCGACCTGAACCCGCTGCTGATCACCGTCGATGGGTCTGCCAGCATCGTCTACAACCGCGACAAGGACCGCAACGCGGTGCCGGATACGCTGGATGCGGAAATCGTGCGCGATGCCGCGCGGTTCCTCAAGGACGGCGAAAAGATGCAGCTGTCCTATGCGGTGCAGAACACGCATCGCACCGTGGGCACACGCACCTCCAGCCACATCGTGCAGAACTTCGGCATGCGCAACACGCTGCAGCCCGATCACCTGACGGTGAAACTGCAGGGCTCTGCCGGTCAATCGCTCGGGGCATTCGCCGCGCCAGGGTTGAAACTGGAAGTCTCCGGCGACGCCAACGACTATGTTGGCAAGGGGCTTTCGGGCGGCACCGTGGTTGTGCGCCCCTCGATGGCGTCGCCGCTGACCGCGTCTGAAAACACCATTGTCGGCAATACTGTGCTCTATGGTGCAACTGCAGGCTACCTGTTCGCCGCGGGCCGTGCGGGTGAGCGTTTCGCGGTGCGCAACTCCGGCGCCAAGGTGGTGATCGAAGGCTGCGGCACCAATGGTTGCGAGTACATGACCGGCGGTGTTGCTGTCATTCTCGGCACTATTGGCGCGAACTTCGGAGCCGGCATGACCGGTGGTATGGCCTATCTTTACGATCCAGAAGGCACCGCCGAGCATCTGATGAACATGGAAAGCCTCGTCACCTGCCCGTTGACTGTGGACCATTGGGAAGCAGAGCTGAAAGCGCTTGTCGAACGTCATCTGGCGGAAACAGGCAGCCGCAAGGCCGCCGAGATCCTGCAGCACTGGGATAGCGAAAAGCAGCATTTCCTGCAGGTCTGCCCAAAGGAGATGCTGAACAAGCTGCCGCACCCCATCGCAACGGAATCTTCGGCGATCCCCGCCGAATAACTCAACGATCCCCGAGAATAAGATCCTATCTTATTCCTGAAACTGAGCCCCGCAGTGTTTCGACCTGTGGGGCGCTTTTTTGCCCCGAACACTGCAACCTGCCAAGCGGGACGTTTCCCTGTTGGAGAGCAGCGGTTCTCTGTCTTATAGAGAGCCCATGGCAAAGGCAGCACGCAAGAAGACATCCCGCAAATCGAAATCGAAGCCCGCACGGTTCAGCCCGCGCGCGCTGTATCTCCGCCTGCGTCGTTGGGCGCTGCGGGCTGCACTTGGCGGCCTGGTCTTTCTGCTGGCGATGATTCTGCTTTACTCCGTGGTGAACCCGCCACTCACCCACACGATCTGGACCGAGAAGCGTCGCCTCGGCCACGTGGAACGTGAATGGGTCCCCATCGAGGACATCGCCCCTGCCCTCGCCCGCTCCGTTGTCGCGGCAGAGGATGCGCGGTTCTGTGAACACTGGGGATTTGACGTCAATGCCATCCGCAACGCGCTGGAAGCCGGCGCCAATCGCGGGGCGTCGACGATCACGCAGCAGGTCGTGAAGAACGTCTTTCTCTGGCAGGGACGCAGCTGGGTGCGTAAAGCATTGGAAACCTTTATGACCCCCGTGGTCGAAGCCACCTGGAGCAAGCGCCGCATCGTCGAGGTCTATTTGAATGTGGCCGAGATGGGCAATGGTGTGTTTGGCGCCGATGCCGCCGCGCAGCACTATTTCGGTGTCGGTGCAGATGCGCTCAGCCCACAGCAGGCGGCACTGATCGCAGCGCTTCTGCCCAACCCGAAAGAGCGATCAGCCGCTCAACCCGGCAATTTCATGCGCAAAAGAGCGCGCCAAATCATGGATGGCGCCGCCACCATCGAGCGTGACGGGCGCTCGGCCTGTTTCGAGCATTGAAGTTTCCGCTCTGGCAAGGCATTGCTGGAGAAACCCGACCTCATCACAACCGGAGAGCACTTGACGCCCATGGCACGTCTCTATCACGTCCCCCTGTCCCCCTTCTGCCGCAAGGTCCGCCTGTCGCTGGCAGAAAAGAAGATAGAGGTGGAGCTTGTCGAGGAACGCTACTGGGAGAAGGACGCGGACTTCCTGCGTCGCAACCCTGCGGCCAAAGTCCCGGTGTTGCGTCTCGACGGCATGTTGATGGCCGAAAGCGCCGCCATCTGCGAATACATCGAAGAAACCCGCCCCGACCCGTCACTGATGCCAAAGACCGCGCCCGAGCGGCTGGAAGTGCGCCGTCTGGTCAGCTGGTTCGACGACAAGTTCCACAGCGAAGTGACCTCGAAGCTGCTCTATGAGCGGGTGAACAAGAAGATGACCGGCGAAGGCTATCCCGACAGCTCCAACGTGAAATCGGGCGCCAAAGCGATCAAGTATCACATCGACTATATGTCCTGGTTACTGGACCACCGGCGTTGGCTGGCGGGGGACAACATGACGCTGGCAGATTTCGCGGCCGCGGCGCATTTGTCGTCGCTCGATTACATCTCGGATGTGGACTGGAACCGCTCTGCCGTGGTCAAGGATTGGTACGCCAAGATCAAATCCCGCCCCGCCTTCCGCTCTATCCTGGCCGATCAGGTGTCTGGCTTCCGTCCGCCGTCGCATTACGCGGATCTTGATTTCTGAGACCGCTCTGGGGGCGCTGCCCCCTCCGGGCCTTGCGGCCCGTTCACCCCCGAGGGTATTTCTGAAAAGATGAATGACGTCGGCGATATAAAGTCACGGCTTGTGGAACAGGCACGCGCCGAGGGGTTTGTCTCCGCGCGCATCTGTCGGCCATGGGATGTGCCGGAGGTGCCAGAGCGGCTGCGCGCGTTTCTCGATGCCGGATACCATGGCCAGATGGGCTGGATGGCAGACCGGGTGAACTGGCGTGAAAATCCGGCCGCACTCTGGCCGGAGGCGCGTTCTGTCATCATGCTGGCGGAAAGCTATACGCCGGATGAAAATCCGATGTCGGTTGTGGGCTTGCCGGACCGCGCTGCGATCTCCGTCTATGCCCGAGGCAAGGACTACCATGATCTCGTCAAGAAACGGCTGAAGCGACTGGCGCGCTGGATGATTGCCGAGGCGGGTGATGAAACGCAGGTGAAGGTGTTTGTCGACACAGCTCCAGTGCCGGAAAAGGCGCTGGGACAGGCTTCCGGCTTGGGTTGGCAGGGCAAGCATACCAACCTTCTGAGCCGAGATTGGGGAAACTGGGCCTTTTTAGGCTCTGTTTTTACCACATTGGAGCTGCCCATCGACCCGGCTGAACCGGATCATTGCGGCTCCTGCAAGGCCTGCCTGACGGCCTGTCCGACGGACGCCTTTCCAGCGCCCTACCAGCTGGATGCGCGGCGTTGCATTTCCTATCTGACGATCGAACATAAGGGACCCATCGACGAGGAGCTGCGCGGCAAACTCGGCAATCGGATCTACGGCTGTGACGATTGTCTGGCGGCCTGCCCCTGGAACAAATTTGCGGTTGAAGCCTCCGACATCCGCTATGCTGCGCGGGAGGGAACGATTGCGCCGCCGCTGGCCGAGCTGGCGCAACTGGATGATGCCGATTTTCGCGCGCGTTTTTCTGGCTCGCCGATCAAACGGATCGGGCGGGATCGGTTTGTGCGCAATGTGCTTTATGCCATCGGAAATTCCGGCGACCCCGGCCTGTTGTCCGATGCCCAACGGCTGTGTGAAGATCCCGATCCCACCGTGGCCGATGCTGCGCGTTGGGCCGTGATGCGACTGCAGGAATGACGCAAACAGAGTGGACGTGACGCGAATGGTCGTGACACCCATGCAGGCGTGAACAGAATTCGAGGATAAGATGGCGTTGTTGCTTGGGGTGGACACCGGGGGCACCTACACGGATGCGGTCCTGATCCGCGACGAAACGGAAGTGATCGCTTCGGCCAAAGCGCTCACCACCCGAAAGGATCTGGCGATCGGGGTTGGTGGTGCCGTGCGGGCGGTGCTGGAACAATCCGGCGCTTCACCCACTGAGGTGTCCTTGGCGGCCCTGTCCACGACCCTGGCCACCAATGCGCTGGTTGAGGGGCAGGGCGGGCGTGTGGCGCTCATCTACATCGGCTTTTCCGAACAGGATCTGGACCGCCATGGCCTCAATGAAGCGCTGAAAGGCGACCCGGCGCTGATCCTCTCTGGCGGCCATACCCATGCGGGCAGTGAGGCGAAACCACTCGACACAGAGGCCCTAATTGCCTTTTTAGAGACTGAATCTGCAGGTGTGAGCGGCTTTGCCGTCGCCGGGGTCTTTGCCACTCGCAACCCCGCGCATGAACTGGAAGTGGCGAAGATCATCCAGGAGCGCACCGGCGCGCCGGTGACCTGCTCGCATCAGCTCTCGGCCAAGCTGAACGGACCCAAGCGGGCGCTGACGGCGGTGCTGAACGCGCGCCTCATCGGCATGATCGACCAGCTTATCAATCGCGCGGCGGACACGCTGGCGCATATCGGGATCGAAGCCCCGATGATGGTGGTGCGCGGGGACGGGGCCCTGATGTCGGCGCAGCAGGCGCGCAGCCGGCCGATCGAAACGATCCTCAGCGGGCCTGCCGCCTCGATCGTCGGTGCGCGCTGGATGACCGGGGCTGAAAACGCACTGGTCAGCGACATTGGTGGCACCACCACCGATGTGGCACTGATCGAACGTGGCCTGCCCAAGATCGACCCCGAAGGCGCGCTGGTGGGGGGCTTTCGCACCATGGTGGAGGCAGTGGCCATGCGCACCACTGGCCTTGGTGGTGACAGTCAGGTGCATCTCAACACCGATGGTCTGGATGGTGGTGTGACGCTTGGTCCGCGCCGGGTACTGCCGGTCTCCCTGATTGCCGCCGAGGCATCTGATGTCGTGCATGCCGCGCTTGAGGCGCAGCTGCGCGCGCCTGTGGTGGGGGAGTACGATGGTCGATTTGTCCGCGCCGTCGAAGGGCAGCCCGCAGTTGGTCTGTCGGAACGAGAAGCCACTGTTCTGGCACGGGTCGGCACCGGCGTCCGTGCGATGGGAGACGTGCTGCGCACCCGGATGGAGCACGGAGCGCTGAACCGCTTGGTTGACCGTGGTCTGGTGCAGATTGCGGGTATCACGCCCTCCGATGCCAGCCACGTCCTGAACCGGGTTTCCGCATGGGATCGAGACGCGGCAGAAAAGGCTCTGACGATATTTGCCCGCCGCCGGATCGGAAGCGGCGACACAGTGGCCGAAGACGCGAAAGCGCTGGCGCAGATGATCGTCGACCAACTGACGGAGCAGACGGCGCTGACGTTGCTGGAATCAGTTTTTTGCGAAGAGCAGGCGTCGTTTGGGGGCAACCCAAAGGATCTCGCCCGTCATATCCTGCTGCAGCGTGGTCTGGCGGGGCATCGGGGCGTGCTGGCACTGGATGCGCGCGTGAACGTGGATGTGATTGGTCTTGGCGCTTCTGCCCCAAGCTACTACCCGGCGGTGGGTGATCGGCTGCGCTGCAGAATGATCCTGCCGGAACACGCCGGGGTGGCCAATGCCATCGGTGCCGTCGTCGGGCGGATATCCCAACGACGGAGCGGAACCGTCACCTCCCCGTCCGAGGGCAAGTTCCGGGTGCATTTCGACACCGGTCCGCGAGATTTCACGGCCAGTGCGGAGGCCTTGGAGGCGCTGGAAAAATATCTGCGCGCGGACGCCGTCGCCGCCGCCGAAGCAGCAGGGGCCAGCGATATCCACGTACATGTCAGCCGGGACATCCGGACCGCAGAGGTCGAAGCGCGGTCGATCTTCGTCGAAGCGCTACTGACGGTGCAGGCCAGCGGCCGCCCGCGCGTTGCGCATCAGTAGCATCTGAAATGGCAAACGGCCGTCCTGTACCGGACGGCCGTTTCTGGGTTCAGGGCCTGATATCAGGCTCTAATCAGGTTTATTCCGCTGCTTGATTCCGCTTGGGCAAGACCCAGTCGGGACGAGCGAAGTGGCAAGTGTAGCCGCTTGGCAGGCGCTGCAGATAGTCCTGATGTTCGGACTCGGCCTCCCAGAAATCGCCTACGGGCTCCACTTCTGTCACCACTTTGCCGGGCCAGATGCCAGAGGCATCCACATCGGCGATCGTGTCCAGCGCCACCGCTTTCTGCGCCTCATCCACATAGTAGATGGCGGAGCGATAGCTCATGCCCAAGTCATTGCCCTGGCGATTCTCTGTGGTGGGATCGTGGATCTGAAAGAAGAACTCCAGCATCTCACGGTAGGAGGTCAGCGCGGGATCAAAGATGATCTCGATCCCCTCAGCATGAGTACCATGGTTTTGATAGGTCGCGTTCGGGACATCGCCGCCGGTATAGCCGACACGGGTGCTCAGCACGCCTGTGCGCTTCCGGATCAGCTCCTGCATGCCCCAGAAACAACCGCCAGCCAGAACGGCACGTTCGGTATTGCTCATCGGTGGTCCTCCACTTGATTGATGTAGGCGCCATAGCCTTCCGCCTCCATGTCGTCGAGGTGGATAAAGCGCAAGGACGCCGAGTTGATGCAGTAGCGCAAGCCGCCCCGATCCGCCGGTCCATCAGGAAAAACATGCCCGAGATGACTGTCGCCATGGGTGGAACGCACTTCGGTGCGGATCATGCCGAGGGTTCGATCTTCGATTTCCTGCACATGGGCGGACTCGATCGGCTTGGTAAAACTCGGCCAGCCACACCCCGACTCATATTTGTCGGCAGAAGCAAACAGCGGCTCGCCGGAGACGATGTCCACATAGATGCCGGGTTCCTTGTTGGACAGCAGCTTGCCCGTGCCTGGCCGTTCGGTTCCCGCGTTTTGCGTGACGTGGAATTCCTCTTCCGACAGCGCTGCGACGGCATCAGGGTTCTTGAAGTATTTGGTCATGGGCCCCTCCCACATGATTGATAGGGCAATATTTGGGGTCGGAGACTGCGCTTTCAAACCCCAATGCGCAAGAGGGTGACTGGCAGTCACCCCCTCCCGTGAGCAAAAGTGATCCACCCTGCGGGACGGTCCGTATACTTTCAAAAGGAGAGTTCTGATGCGCGTGTTTCTGGCAGGGATGTTGATGTTGTTTGGGATTTTCGGAATGTCGACGGTAAACAGCGCGCCGCTGCAAGGCACGTTTCAATCCATAGATGGCGAGACCCTCGATCTGGAGAGCTTTCGCGGGCAGCCGGTGCTTGTGGTCAACACGGCGTCAATGTGCGGGTTTACCGGACAGTATGATGGGCTGCAGACCCTCTACGATACCTATCGTGAACGGGGTCTGATTGTGCTGGCCGTCCCGTCGAATGACTTCAATCAGGAGCTTTCCAACGCCGAAGAGGTGAAAGAGTTCTGCGAAACCCGTTTCGATCTCACATTGCCGATGGCGGATATCACGCAGGTGACCGGTCAGGACGCCCATCCGTTCTTTCGCGAAGTGGCACAGCAGACTGGGTTTGTGCCGCGCTGGAACTTCAACAAGATCCTGCTGTCACCAGACGGAAATGTCGTGAAGACTTGGGGCTCCCTCACGCGGCCAATGTCCGGTGCGATCCGTCAGGCCGTCGAAGGGCAGCTGAACAGCTGAGTTTTTAATCCGCCCGCGCCGAGAGGCCAGGCGCCATCGGTGCGGTTCTGGTCGCGGGCTGTCGCGACAGCTGCACCGCAAGAATACCAAGCGTCACGATCCCCACGCCAACCACATCCAGCACTCCGAGGCGCTCTCCCAGCAGAATGCTGGAAATCGCGACACCGAACACCGGGTTGAGGAAGTGGAAGGTCGCCGCCCTCACCGCTCCGATCCGGTTGAGCAGCATCACCCAGATCAGCGTCGCGGCCAGCCCGGGCACCAATGTCGTATAGATGAACGCGATCGCGAGCGGCCAGCTCGGGTCGACGCGAATGGTCTCAAACGTCAGGGCCGCCGGAAACAGCACTGCGGAGCCGATCAGCATCTGCAGCCCCACCACCATCATGAAGTTGCCACCTGACGTCGCCCCGCGCAGCGCAAGTGTGGCTGCAGTCAGGGCCAACACCCCAAGCCCACAGAAGGCCACACCAACAAGGTCGACACCGGCACCAATCCGCGTTCCCATGATCAGGCCGACCCCGGCCACACCGGCCACAAGTCCCAGCAACCCGAGCGGGCGAATTTTCTCACGGAACACGATCAGCGAGGCAAGCGCCACCAGCAGCGGCATGGTCGACGCAATAATGGCGGCCAAAGACGCCTCGATCCATTGCATCGCAACGAAGTTGAGCCCGAGATAGAGCGCATTCTGACAGACGCCAAACACGATGGTCGCCTTCCACTGCCCAGACGTCAGTCGCCATGTCTGCCCAAGGGCACGCGCGATCAGGACACCAATCACGCCGGAGATCAGAAACCGCATCGCCAGCGAAAACAACGGGGACGCATCCACAACGATGATCCGCGCCGAGGTAAAGGCAGAAGACCACATCAGGGCAAATGTCAGCCCCATCGCTATTGCACGCAAATCCATCAATGGCCCCTTCGTTGTCATCGCCGGCACGCTAACCAGTTCCCGACGGGGTGAATAGGTCGTGATCGGATATTGGTACAAAACAAAAGGGCCGCCCCGAAGGGCAGCCCCGAAGCTGTCGCCAGACCAAAAGGTCTATCAGGCGTCGCCGTTCACGCTGTCTTTCAGCGCTTTGGCGATGGTCATTTTCACGACCTTGTCTGCTTCTTTCATGAACTTCTCGCCGGTGGCAGGGTTGCGCACTTCGCGCTCCGGACGCTCACGGCAATAGATCTTGCCAACGCCCGGCAGAGTCACGGCACCACCGCCGGACACTTCACGGGTGATCAGGTTGCACACGGCATCCAGCGCGGCGCCAGCGGTTTTCTTGTCGCTGTCCATTTCCTCAGCAAGCGCTGCCACAAGCTGAGTTTTGGTCATCGGTTTGGACATTCTTAGTCTCCTTGAAACTGCCCGACGTGTTGGGGCCTCATCGCGTAACATTAGCGTTATGTTGTGGGACAACACAACGCGTAGCGCATAAGATCAAGCGCCAAACTAGAGATTTTCGGTGGAAAACAGCATATTTTCGCCTTTACAGGAAGGCTGTTTCGTCGAAAGAGCGCAATTTCCGGCTATGAAGGCGCTCCAACGGCATGCTCCGGAGCATTTCCATCGCCTTGATCCCGATCAGCAAATGCTTTGAGACCTGGGTGCGGTAGAAGTCCGAGGCCATGCCCGGCAGCTTCAACTCACCATGCAGCGGCTTGTCGGACACACACAACAGCGTCCCGTAGGGCACCCGGAAGCGGTATCCGTTGGCGGCAATGGTTGCACTCTCCATATCAAGCGCGATGGCGCGGGATTGGCTGAGGTGCTGCACCGGGCCGGACTGATCCCTCAGCTCCCAATTGCGGTTGTCATGACTGGCGACGGTGCCGGTGCGCATGATCCGTTTCAGGTCATACCCTTCAAGGCCGGTTTCCTGCGCCACCGCCTCTTCCAATGCGACCTGAATTTCGGCCAGCGCCGGGATCGGCACCCAGACCGGCAGATCGTCGTCCAGCACGTGATCCTCGCGCAGATAGGCATGCGCCAGCACGAAGTCCCCCAGCGCCTGCGAATTTCGCAGACCGGCACAATGGCCAACCATCAGCCAGGCATGCGGGCGCAGCACCGCGATGTGGTCGGTGGCGGTCTTTGCATTCGACGGTCCGACCCCGATGTTGACCAGGGTGATGCCGTTCCCGTCCGGTCGCTTCAGGTGATAGGTCGGCATCTGAGGCATCTTTGGGGACCCAGGCAGCACTTCCTCGGCATCGGTAATCTCGACGTTGCCGGTGGAGACAAAGCTGGTGTAGCCGCTGTCGGTATCTGCCAGTTGAGCGCGGGCATAGGCCTCGAACTCGGTCACGTAGAACTGGTAGTTGGTGAACAACACATGGTTCTGGAAATGACCCGGGTCGGTGGCCGTGTAATGCGCCAGACGCGCCAGCGAATAATCAACCCGCTGGGCGGTAAACAGCGACAGTGGTCCGACGCCGTTTTCCGGCACATGGGTGCCATTGACGATATCGTCGTTGGTGGTTGCCAGATCCGGCACGTCAAAGACGTCACGCAGGGTGAAACGCGCGGCCCCTTCCTGCGGCACGGTCAAACCGGGGCGAGAGGCAACGGCAAAATGCACCGGCATCGGTGTTTCCGAAACGCCCACGACCACAGGCTGACCGTGGTTCTTGATCAACAGGCCAATCTGCTGCTCCAGATAATGTTCAAACAGATCCGGTCTGGTCACCGTGGTTGAATAGGTCCCCGGATCGGCCACATGGCCAAAGCTCAGGCGGCTGTCCACCTGCGCATAGGTGGTCGTCGTAAAGCGAACTTCCGGATAAAACGCGCGCATGCGGCTTCCGGGTGCGGCGCCCGCACTCATCGCCGACATGAACTCGTCGCACAGAAAGTTGGTGGCCGCATCATAAAGTTCAATCAACCGGGCCACGGCGGCCTTGGGATCGGTAAAGCTTTGGGCTTCGGGCAGGTCGGGTGTTTTTATGTCAGTCATTGAACGGCTCGATTACTGGAATTTTCTGGAATGTACGCACATCGACAAGGCCGAGATCGCTGATCCTCAGCTCAGGTATGACCACGAGGGCCAGCAACGAGTGCTGCATATAGGCGTTGTTGAGCTGGCAGCCGCAGTCCTGCATGGCCGCAACCAGCTTGTCCGCGTCCGCAGCCACCATGGAGGCAGGACGGTCCGACATCAACCCGGCGATCGGCAACTCCACCAGCGCCAGCTCCTCACCATCTCGGAAGATCGTGATGCCGCCGCCAACTTCGGCCAGACGGTTTGCCGCCAGCGCCATCTGCGCGCGGTCGGTGCCGACCACGATCATGTGGTGACTGTCATGGGCGACGGTGGAGGCCATCGCCATCCGCCCCTCATAGCCAAACCCCGAGACAAACGCGTTGGTGACGCCGCCCGTGGCCTGATGACGTTCGACCAGCGCGATCTGACACACCGGTCCCTCGCCTTCGACCAGCCCATCCTTGACCGGCAGCTCCGCCTTCAGCGCCTTGGTCGGGGCCTGGTTCTCCACCACGCCAATCACATTCGCGGTGACGGAGTTTGCACCCTCTGGCGCTGCGAGTTCAAAGTCCCGCGCGGTCAATTGATGCCCCAGATGCACGGTGCCCCGGGCGCTGTCCGGCCAGTCCAGATGCGGGCAATCCACCTTGATAGAGCCTGTTTCTGCCACGACCTGCCCGCGCGCAATGACCACTTCGATGGGCAGGGTTGTCAGATCCGAGCTCAGGATCACATCGGCCCGCCGACCGGGGGTGAGGGAGCCGATTTCGCGCTCCAGACCAAAATGTGTCGCGGTGTTGATGGTCGCCATCTGGATCGCCACCACCGGGTCACAGCCGCAGGCGATGGCGTGGCGCACCACCCGGTTCATATGGCCATCGTTGACCAGCGTGCCGGAGTGGCAATCATCGGTGCAGAGGATGAAATTGCGGGGATCGAGGCCTTTCTCGGTGATCGCGGTGATCTGCGCCTCGACGTCGTACCAGGCGGAGCCCAGACGCACCATCGCGCGCATGCCCTGCCGCATCCGCGCGATCGCGTCCGCCTCGCAAGTGCCCTCGTGATCATCTGCCGGGCCGCCGGCCACGTAGGCGGCGAAATCCGGCCCCAGATCGGGAGAGGCATAATGCCCGCCGACGGTCTTGCCCGCGCGCTGGGTGGCGGCGATCTCCGCCAGCATCTTGGCATCACCATTGGCGACACCGGGAAAGTTCATCATCTCGCCCAACCCGATGATGCCGGGCCAGTTCATTGCCTCCGACACGTCCTCGGGCGAGATCTCATAGCCCGTGGTCTCCAACCCCGGCGCCGAGGGCGCGCAGGAGGGCATCTGGGTGTAAATGTTGACCGGCTGCAAAAGCGCCTCGTCATGCATCAGCCGCACGCCTTCGAGGCCCAGCACATTGGCGATCTCATGCGGATCGGTGAACATGGTGGTGGTGCCATGCGGGATCACCGCGCGGGCAAATTCCGCCGGCGTCAGCATGCCGCTCTCGATGTGCATATGCGCATCACACAGGCCCGGCACCATATAGCGCCCCTCGGCCTCGATCACCTGCGTGTCGGCGCCAACGCAGTAAGAGGCATCCGGCCCCACATATGCGATCCGACCAGCCTTGATCGCGATGTCATGGCCATCCAGTACTTCCCGCGTGTGCACATTTACCCATTTGCCGTTACGAATCACCGTATCGGCCGGGGCACGTCCGGCTGCGGTTTCAATCAATTGGGGGGCGACGTCGGGCCAGCTTGGGAAGGTCTTGTTTGTCATGGCCTACTGTCATTGATTGCGATCCGGGGTGCAAGACCCCTAATCTGCGATCATAACAGCCTGATGAACAACGAGTGGGCCTCCGCGCATGGACGGTATCATGCCCAGGAACTGATCGCGGGAGCTTGCGCCGCCTGCCGTTGCGGATAAGTACCGCAGGCAACGACCCGACGGTCGTGACGGACCTGAAGACCGGCCCGCACCAAAGACCTCATGTGCCCTGCCCACGCCGATCCCGTATGGATTTCCCGGCCTTGTTCATTCTTCAGTTAACGTGTCACCCTGAGCAAAGACCATGACCACAAGGATCTCGATATGCATGTGATTGCCGATACCGAGGCGCTGGTCGCCGATGGCACCCTGACACCAGACCAGGCCGCGATCCTCAAGCGTCGCTCGCGCGAGGTTATGGTAACGCTCGCAGTGAACGCGATCCTGTGCTTCGGAATTCTTGCCGCCACGGTCGGGTTCATCTTTTGGCTCGCGGATCCGTTTCTGGTGGCAATAGTCGGCGGTTTGATGCTGGCCGGGGGCCTCGCAGTTCTTGCCCGGGCGGGGGCCAGCTACGCGATGTTCGGCAACTCCGCCGTATTGATCGGCGTGGGCATGTTGCTTGGCGGCGCGACGGTGGAGTTGGTTGATCGTTACGAGCAACTTGCAGGGTGGGTGCTGGCGTCGGGTGGGGTGCTGGTCGCACTGATCTGTCTCTGGCGATGGCGCACCAGCGCATGGTCCGCGCGGTTCGTCCTAGGCACGGTCCTGCTGATGGGGCTGAGCATGCATCTTGGCGGTATCGAAATTCTGGCGCAGCTGCATGACCTCGGTCCTCCGTGGCGCAACCTGCTGCTGCTCTATTATGCCGTGGCGCTGGCCGGGACAGGCTGGCAACTGGACGTGAGGCTGATCACCGCTGCTGCCCTGATCCCCTTTGCACAGATTCTGGAAACCGGCACCGCCTATTTCCACGCGGTCTATGCCTTCTATTCCCCCGAGCCGACACTGACGATCCTGCAAATGGGCCTGTTGATCGCTGCCTGCATGTGGGGCGTTGTCCGCGTATCTGAACGGAATGCACGGCATCTGCGTATTCTGGCTGTGATGGGCTTTATCATCGCCAACCTCTGCGCATTGGTCGGGTCAATCTGGGGCGATGTCGTTGGCGAACACCTCTGGGGGCCCGGGCGCTATCGGGACGGCTGGGCAGACTATGAAACCTACAGCGCCGCGCGCGATTCCTTCCGTGACGCCGCGCTGACCATACCCGAACTGACGTATTCCATACTGTGGGCCGTGACGCTCTTGGCGACCATTATATGGGCCGCCTCCCGCACCCAAAGGGGGCTGTTCAACGCGGCGCTCACTTTCGCCGCGATCCATTTCTACACCCAGATGTTCGAAAGCTTCTCAGACGAGCCGTTGGCCTATGTGGTCGGTGGGCTGGGCGCCATTCCGCTGGCCTGGGGTGTCTGGCGCCTCAACCAATGGATGGTGGCACGCAAGATCTGACAAAGTCAGGCCCCTCCCTTGCGCAGCGCCCGAGGCGTCGTCGCAAACTCATTTCTGAAGGCGCGGGTCAAGGCGCTCGGATCTTCGTATCCGCTGCGAGTGGCCACCTCCGACACCGTGATATCAGTCTCTAACAAGAGCCTTCGGGCCTGAATCAGACGCAGCCTGCGATAGACCGCCGCCGGCGTGGCACCTAGATCCGCCTTCATGCGCGCCTCCAGATCCTTTCGTGATCGCCCGATACGTCGTGCGATCTCTGGCATGGGCAGTGGATGCTCCAGATGAGCCTGCATCAGGGCAACGGCACGGGACACAGTTCGCGTGCGCGCCAATGCAGTTTCCGGCGCGGCACCGCCACTTTCAGCACTCATGAACAACGCGGCCACTTCCAGACGCAAGGCTTGACCATGCGCCGCGCCGATCCGTTCGATCATCAGGTCGAATGCGGCCAGCGCGCCGGTGCAGGTGGTGCGGTCCCCGTCGCGCAGGAAACGCGCACGGATCACCTCCACCTCTGGAAATCTCTCTTCAAGCCGCGTGATCTCATGCCAATGGATTGTTGCCTTGCGCCCATCCAGCAAGCCAGCCGCCGCCATCAACCATGGGCCGGTATCGAACCCCGCCATCTCCGCATAGCGGGCCACGGCGGCGCGCAACGCCCGGCGTGTCTCAGGCCCATCATGGCGCAGGAAATTATAGCTCGGCATGATGGCCAGCATATCACCGGAACAATCGGCAAGCCGCGCATGCGCCGTGACCTCCATACCGGAGGAGGACACCACGGTCCCGCCGTCGCGGGACAGGAACCGCCAGCGATAGAGCTCCCGTCCGGCCAATGTGTTGGCCGCCCGCATCGGCTCCACCGTGTTGGCCAGACAATGCGCAGAGAAATCATCGAACAGCAGGATATCCACCTGCTGCACCGTCGCGAGATCATTTGTCCATTTTTGCATGATTTTCGCCGTTACTGCATGGTACCCATCCTATGTCCGGCATACCCTGTCTGACAAGCACCCAGACAGCCCAGACCAGCAAGGAGACCGCCCGTGCATTTCGGCATGACAGAAGAACAGGCGATGATCGTCGAGACCACCCGCGCCTTTGTGGAGAACGAGATCTACCCGCATGAGCTGGAGATTGAGCGCAGTGGCCATCTCGATATGGATCTGGTGAAGGAGATCCAGAAAAAGGCCATCGAAGCCGGGCTTTATGCGGCCAATATGCCTGAAGAGGTCGGCGGCGCCGGGCTCGATACACTGTCGTGGCTTCTCTATGAAAAAGAACTCGGTCGCGCCAACTACGCCCTGCATTGGACCAGCGTCGCGCGCCCCTCGAACATCCTCTTGGCGGGCACGGAGGAGCAGAAAGAGAAATATCTCTTCCCCTGTATCCGCGGCGAAAAATGGGATTGTCTGGCAATGACGGAGCCGGGCGCGGGGTCCGACCTGCGCGGCATGGCCGCTTCGGCCCGCAAGGATGGTGACGACTGGATCCTGAACGGTACCAAGCATTTCATCTCCCACGCGGATGTGGCCGATTTCGCCATCGTCTTCATGGCCACGGGGGAAGAGGACACCCCACGCGGCAAGAAGAAAAAGATCACGGCGTTCTTTGTCGACAAGGGAACACCGGGCTTCTCCGTGCGCGATGGTTATCGCAACGTCTCCCACCGCGGCTACACCAACGCAGTGCTGGAGTTCGACGATTGCCGCCTGCCGTCCTCCGCCGTTCTGGGCGAGGTCGACAAGGGGTTCGACGTCGCCAACACTTGGCTGGGCGCCACCCGCCTGCAAGTGGCTGCGACCTGTCTGGGCCGCGCCGAACGGGCGCTGCAACATGCGGTCGAATACTGCGCCGAGCGCAAGCAGTTCGGTCAGCAAATCGGCAAGTTTCAGGGCGTGTCCTTCAAGCTCGCCGATATGGCCACCGAGCTGAAGGCGGCAAACCTGCTCACCTGGGAGGCCGGCTGGAAGTTCGATCAGGGCAGCGTCACCGAGAGTGACATGTCGATGGCAAAGCTGAAAGCGACCGAGATGCTGGCCATGGTTGCCGACGAGGCGATCCAGATCCACGGCGGCATGGGGCTGATGGACGAGCTTCCCCTCGAACGCATCTGGCGTGACGCGCGCGTGGAGCGTATCTGGGAGGGCACCAGTGAAATCCAGCGGCATATCATCAGCCGCGAGATGCTGAGACCGCTTGGAGGCTGACCTTGTCCGATCCCGCTGAAACCAACCAGAAACCTGTAGTGACCATCACCTATTGCATCGGCTGCAACTGGCTGTTGCGCGCCGCCTGGATGAGCCAGGAACTGCTCTCGACCTTTCAGGAACAACTGGGCGGGGTGACTCTGGTGCCGGGCGAAATTGGCGGAACCTTTGAGATCACCCTCGATGATGCGGTGATCTGGGAGCGTAAGCGGGACGGTGGATTTCCGGATGTGAAAGAGCTGAAAACCCGCGTGCGCGATCATATCAACCCGGATCAGAGCCTTGGGCATCTGGACCGTGAAACCTTGGGTGAATAACGTCAAATGCAGTCTCTAAAAAGGCTCTTCAGGCCCAAAACCATTGCCGTTGTCGGCGGTGGGGCGTGGTGCTCGGCCGTGATCGAACAATGCCGCAAGATGGGGTTTGAGGGCGAAATCTGGCCCGTGCATCCCAAGGCCGAGGAGGTCGCGGGTCTGCCTGCGTTCAAAGACGTGGCTTCCCTCCCCTCGGCGCCGGACGCCAGCTTCATCGGCGTGAACCGCTTTGTCACCATCGACATCGTCACGGCGCTGGCCGCGCGCGGCGCGGGTGGTGCGGTCTGTTTCGCCTCCGGTTTTCTGGAGGCCGAGGCCGAGGATGCCGAGGGCGCGGATCTGCAGGAGCGACTGCTGGCGGCGGCCGGGGAGATGCCGATCCTCGGGCCGAACTGCTACGGGTTCATCAACTACCTCGACGGCGCGCTGTTATGGCCCGATCAGCATGGCGGCAAGCGGGTGGACAAAGGCGTGGCCATCGTCACCCAAAGCTCCAATATCGCCATCAACCTCACCATGCAGACCCGCGCTCTGCCGGTGGCCTATGTGGTGACCTGCGGCAATCAGGCCCAGACCGGACTGGCGGCGATCGGCGAGGCGCTGCTGGAAGATGACCGTGTCACCGCGCTGGGGCTGCATATCGAGGGCTTTGGCGATCTGCGTGCATTCGAGGCGCTGGCGCTGAAGGCGCGGCAACTTGGTAAGCAGATCATCGCGCTCAAGGTCGGACGGTCCGCGCAAGCGCGTGCCGCAACAGTCTCGCACACGGCCTCGCTGGCCGGGGGCGACGCGGGTGCCGGGGCTTTGCTCTCACGTCTCGGCATCCCGCGGCTTTACGACCTGCCGTCGTTCCTCGAGACACTGAAACTGATGCATGTGGTGGGCCGCCTGCCCTCTACCCGCATTGCGACGATCAGCTGTTCCGGGGGCGAGGCGAGCCTTTCGGCGGATACCGCCTACGGACGGGATGTCAGCTTTCCGCCATTGAATGACCGCCAACGCAGCGATTTGCGCGCGGCACTGGGCCCGATGGTGGCGCTGGCGAACCCGCTCGACTACCACACCTATATATGGCGTGACACCGAGGCGATGACCCGGGCCTTCTCCGCCATGGTCGACCCGCAGCTGGCGCTGACGATTCTGGTGGTGGATTTCCCGCGTGCCGACCGCTGCGATGCCTCCGATTGGGATTGCGCCATCCAATCCGCCGTCTCGGTGCGGCAGCAAACCGATCAACCGGTGGCCATGCTTGCGACCCTGCCGGAATTGCTGCCCGAAGAGGTGGCCGAGCAGCTCATCGCCGCCGGTGTGGTGCCGATGCTGGGCCTGCCCGAGGCGATCTCTGCCATCGCGGCGGCCGGCCAACCCTTGCCAGAACTGGCGCACCCCCTGTTGCTGCCCACCAAAACCCATGCCGAGCCGGATCTGGTGCCCGAGGGCGAAGCCAAGGCCTGGCTTGCGCGCTTTGGCCTCCGGGTGCCGCGTGCCAAACCCGCCCGCACCGTCGTGGCCGCGCGCGCGGTGGCGGCGGATATCGGCTACCCCGTGGTGCTCAAGGGCGAGGGCATCGCGCATAAGACCGAGGAAGGCGCGGTAAAACTGAACCTCGGCTCCGGCCAGGAGGTCAGCGATGCCGCCGTGGCCATGCCCACCGACCGGTTCCTGGTCGAGGAGATGGTCACCGGCGCGGTGGCCGAATTGCTGGTTGGCGTGGTGAAGGATCCCGCACATGGCTTCGTGCTGACGCTGGCCGCAGGCGGGACGCTGACCGAGATCATGCAGGACAGCGCCTCGGTGCTGCTGCCCGCCTCGGACGCCGCTTTGAACGCAGCACTCGACGGGTTGAAGATCGCCCCGCTGCTGGCAGGCTATCGCGGCGCGCCTGCGGCGGATCGCAATGCGATCCTGCGCGCGATCCGATCCATCGAGGCCTATGTGGTCGCCGAGGCCGAAGGACTGGAAGAAATCGAAATCAACCCGCTGCTCTGCACCCCCACGGAGGCCGTGGCGGCGGATGCGCTGATGCGCAGAAAGGACATGTTGCGATGACTGAAACGAGCCCCGTCAAGACCCGCCGCGAAGGCGCCATCCTCGAGGTGACGCTGGACCGCCCCAAGGCCAACGCGATTGATCTGCAAACCTCGCGCCTGATGGGCGAGGCGTTTCAGGCCTTTCGCGATGACGACACGTTGCGGGTGGCGATCATCACCGGCGGTGGCGAGAAATTCTTCTGCCCCGGATGGGACCTTAAGGCAGCCGCCGACGGTGATGCGGTGGATGGCAACTATGGTGTTGGCGGCTTTGGCGGCCTGCAGGAGCTGCGCGAGCTGAACAAGCCGGTGATCGCCGCCGTCAACGGCATCGCCTGCGGCGGCGGGCTGGAACTGGCCCTGTCGGCGGACATGATCCTCGCGGCCGATCACGCCACCTTTGCGCTGCCGGAAATCCGCTCCGGCACCGTGGCCGATGCGGCGTCGATCAAACTGCCCAAACGCATCCCCTATCACATCGCGATGGAGCTGCTGCTGACCGGGCGCTGGTTCGACGCCGAAGAGGCCAACCGCTGGGGGCTGGTGAATGAGATCATTGCCGGCGATCAATTGATGGACCGTGCCTGGGAGCATGCGCGCCTCCTCGCCTCCGGCCCGCCGCTGGTCTATGCCGCGATCAAGGAAATCGTGCGTGATGCCGAGGATTCCAAGTTCCAGGACGCGATGAACCGCGTCACCGGACGGCAGCTGCGCAGTGTAGATCTGCTCTATGGCTCCGAGGACAATCTTGAAGGCGCGCGCGCCTTTGCCGAGAAGCGCGATCCGGTCTGGAAGGGGCGCTGACGCGGGCAGCTGAACGCCACTGCAGCGCGCCGCCAGGCGCGCTGCCGGGCCCAAGGCTTTGTGTGGCATCAAGGATGGCATGCAAAGGGGCGGGAGCGCTCCCGCCTGTGCCCACCGTCCTGACGGACGTCCACCCCAGTTGGGCCGGGCGCCGTGCCTGTCGGCACGGCGCGGTCGCACCAGGTTTCAGACCTTCTGAAACACCGCAATCAGCGCGGTGTCGTTGCGATGTGCGCCCTCCGCGCCCTCGCCATAAATGCGCACCTCAGGCAGCGACAGGTTGGTGATCCACTGCCCACGCAGCAATCGATCAAAGGCGATGGCAAACCCGCCCTCCTCGTAATGCGCGGCATTCACCGAGAGGGCAAACCAGGCGCCACTCCGCGCCACCCGCAGGATCGCGGGCAACACCTCCGGGCCAAGATGGCCGTGGGTGAAGGTGCCGGAGGAGACCACCCCGGCATAACTCTGTCGTGGCACGGGAATGCCCGCGTTCAGATCGGCCTCAATCACGTCGCGGTAGACATCCTTGCGCAGCGCCTGTGCCAACATATCGGGGCTGATGTCGGTGGCATCCACGGGCGTGACCCGCAGTCCAGACAGCGCCACACCACAAAGCCCGGTGCCCGCGCCAACGTCCAGCACAGGGCCGCATCCCCCTGCCTGCGCAAAGGCCCGCGCGGTCAAATCCGGCAGAATATAGCCCCGCGCGTTGGCAAAGCTATCGTCGTAGCTATTCGCCCAACGGGCATAGAGCTGACGCGCAGCCTTCGGCGTATCCAATGCATAGGCATCGCTGACGTCTGGCGTTTTCTCAGTCATGGCCAAATCAAAAGCGGTGTTTGGATTCGAAGCAAGACCTTATCGTCTTGCATCTGCCTGCAACCAAAAGCATGGTCCGGTCCATGACGAAAAAGACGCTTCTTTGCTTTGGGTTTGGATACACCGCTCGCGCGCTGGCTCAGGTGCTGGCCGGGCCCGAGTGGCGCATTCTCGGCACCACCCGGGATCGTGCGGAAATCACCCCGGTCGAGGGCGTGGAGCTGCTCACCTGGCCCGGCGAGGATGTACCGCTCGACGGAGTGACCCATATCCTGCTGTCGATCAGCCCCTCCGAGGAGGGTGACCCGGTGCTGAATGCGCTCGGCGCGCGCATCGCGGAGCTGCCGTCGCTGGAATGGGTCGGCTATCTGTCCACCACCGCGGTCTACGGCGACCATGATGGCGCCTGGGTTGATGAAGCAACTCCCATAACCCCTTCCAGCCAGCGCGGCGATTGGCGTGCCCGGGCCGAGGCCGACTGGCAGGCCCTGCCAGAGCTGCCGCTGCATATCTTCCGCCTTGCCGGGATCTACGGCCCCGGGCGCGGGCCCTTTGCCAAGCTGATGTCGGGCCGGGCGCGACGGATCGTGAAGCCGGGGCAGGTGTTCTCGCGCATCCATGTGGAGGACATCGCGCAGGTGCTCGCGGCCTCCATCGCGCAACCCAATCCGGGCGCGGTCTACAATGTCTGCGATGACAATCCGGCGCCGCCGCAGGATGTGCTTGGCTACGCGGCAGAGCTGCTGGGCCTGCCGGTGCCCGCCGAAGTGCCCTTTGACGAGGCCGGAATGAGCCCGATGGCGCGCAGCTTCTATGGCGAGAACAAGCGGGTGCGCAATGACCGGATCAAGGCAGAGCTGGGCGTGGACCTGCGCTATCCGGACTATCGCAGCGGCTTGAAGGCGGTGTTTGCAGCCGAGGACATGGAGCGTTTTGTCCCGCCAGCGGATCCGCCCGGAGTTTGAGCATCAAAACCCTACATCTCTATATGGTGCTATCGCGATATCGCTCATTGGGACGGCTCAAGGCCGCGATCAAAACGAACTTCCCCGGCGTACTCGACCAGCTATGGGAACACTACGTTCGCGACAGCATTGTCGAAAGCGTATTTGGTCCGCCCCTGTTTCGAAAGCGGGCCATGCTACTGTACTTCTCAGTCCTGCGCCCCAATTATCTTCCGGTCTATCTACTTGGAAAAGAAGATGTTTCATCGCTTGTCATTGAGCTTCACAGCAGCAGTCTCGCAGAGTTCTACAGGGCGAACTATGCATCATGGACTGAGGATAGATAGCGCGCATCCCTACGTGCCGCACACACCCATTCTTGCAGCCGCACTCACCACGACGTCAGGCGACTAAGCCCGCTTCTCGCCGATCTGCGCCACGCCCAGCACATCCAGCACCTTGGCCTCGATATGCTCTGCATTCATTGCCGCACTCGCGTACATGTCCGCGGGGCTGGACTGGTCGATGAAGGTGTCCGGCAGCACCATGGAGCGGTACTTCAGCCCGTCGTCAAACACGCCCTCGTCGGACAAGAGCTGCGCCACGTGAGAGCCAAAACCGCCCACAGCGCCTTCTTCGATGGTGATCAGCGCCTCGTGATCCGCGGCCAGCCCCAGGATCAGGTCGCGATCCAGCGGCTTGGCAAAGCGCGCATCGGCAATGGTGGGCGTGATGCCCTTGGCCGCGAGCGCTTCGGCGGCCTTTTTGACCTCGCCCAGACGGGTGCCGAAGGACAGTAGTGCGACGCGCGCGCCAGACTGGATCATCCGGCCCTTGCCGATCTCCAGCACCTGCGGCTGTTCCGGCATCTCGACGCCTTCGCCCTCGCCTCGCGGATAGCGGAAGGCGATGGGACCATCGTCATGCGCGGCGGCAGTGGCAATCATATGCTTCAGCTCGGCCTCGTCGGCGGCGGCCATCACCACCATGCCGGGCAGGTTGGACATGAAACCAATGTCGAAAGATCCCGCATGGGTGGCGCCGTCCGCCCCCACCAGACCGGCGCGGTCGATGGCAAAACGCACCGGCAAGCGCTGGATCGCCACATCATGCACCACCTGATCGTAACCACGCTGCAGGAAGGTGGAGTAGAGCGCGCAGAATGGCTTCATTCCACCTGCGGCCAGAGCGGCGGCAAAGGTGACGCCATGCTGTTCGGCGATCCCGACGTCAAAACAGCGCGACGGGTAGCGCTCCGCCATCAGATTGAGGCCGGTGCCATCGGGCATCGCGGCGGTGACGGCGCAGATCTTGCTGTCCTGCGCGGCCAGCTCCACCAGCGTGTTGCCAAAGACCGACGTGTAGGAGGGCGCGTTGGAGGGCGCCTTCTTCTGCTCGCCGGTCACCATGTCAAATTTTGCGGTGGCATGCCCCTTGTCGCGGGCGATCTCGGCGGGGCGATAGCCCTTGCCCTTCTTGGTGACCGCGTGGATCAGGATCGGCCCCGCCGCGCGCGCCTTCACGGTGCGCAGCACCGGCAGAAGCTGGTCCATGTCGTGGCCATCAATCGGCCCGATGTAGGAAAAGCCCAGCGATTCAAACAGGGTGCCGCCCATGGCCATACCCTTCAGCATGTCCTTGGCGCGTTTCGCCCCTTCGCGGAACGGTTCCGGCAAGAAGGAGACCGCGCCCTTGGCCGCGGCTTTCAGGTCATGAAACGGCGCCTCGGTATAAAGTCGGCTGAGGTAGGACGACAGCGCCCCCACCGGCGGTGCGATCGACATCTCGTTGTCGTTCAGGATCACGATCAACCGCTTGCCCAGATGGCCGGCGTTGTTCATCGCCTCGAATGCCATGCCGGCGCTCATCGCGCCATCGCCGATCACCGCGATCGCATCTCCAAGGCCCTCTTCAGTGACACCGCCAAGGTCGCGCGCCACGGAAAACCCTAGCGCGGCGGAAATCGAGGTGGAGCTATGCGCCGCGCCAAACGGATCATAGGCACTCTCGGAGCGTTTGGTGAACCCGCTCAGACCATCTTTCATCCGCAGGGTGCGGATACGATCCCGCCGCCCGGTCAGGATCTTGTGCGGATAACACTGGTGCGAGACGTCCCAGATCACCTTGTCCTTGGGGGTGTCGAACACCGCGTGCAGCGCCACGGTCAGCTCCACCACCCCAAGCCCTGCGCCCAGATGGCCGCCGGTGACGGAGACCGCAGAGATGGTTTCCTGCCGCAGCTCATGGGCAACCTGCTCCAACTGCGCGTCAGTCAGCCGTTTCAGATCCGCAGGTGATGCGATCTGGTCGAGGAGCGGGGTCTGTGGCCGGTCGGTCATATGGGTCGTGGCTCCTGTGGCGCGTCAGCTATCGCGCGAGATAACGAAGCGGGCGGCGTCCTTCAAGGTCTCGCCTGCCGCACCATAGGGTGTCAGCGCGGTGCTGGCGAGCTGTGCAAGTTCCTGTGCGCGGCTCTTTGCGCCCTCCAGTCCCAGCAGCGAGACAAAGGTCGCCTTGCCCGCGTCGGCGTCCTTGCGCACAGCCTTGCCGACCGTGGCCGCATCGCCCTCAATGTCCAAGATGTCGTCGGCGATCTGAAAAGCCAGCCCCAGGGCCTGCGCATAGTGTCGCAGCGGCTCGGGGTCCGCCCCGGCCAGACGGGCGCCAGCGCAGGCGGACCATTCAATCAGACAGCCGGTCTTGCGCGCCTGCAGAGTGGTGATCTGGTCGAGTGTCAGCGGTGTTGCCGCGCTTTCAGCAGCGATATCCAGCATCTGGCCCGAGACCATGCCGTCCTTGCCCGCCGCCTGCGCAAGAGTGCGGATCAGCGGAAGAGCATGAGGTCCAACCTCATCCCGCGCCAACAATTCAAATGAAAATGTTTGCAGGCTGTCGCCCGCCAGCACGGCGGTGGCCTCGTCCCATTTGCGGTGCAGCGTGGGCTGGCCCCGGCGCAGGTCGTCATCATCCATGCTGGGCAGATCGTCATGCACCAGTGAATAGGCATGGATGCATTCGATCGCCAGCGCCGCCTCTAGTGCCGCGGCCTCCGGCACATCATGCAGGCGCGCGCTTTCCAGCACCAGAAACCCGCGCAGCATCTTGCCGCCGCGCAGCGCATAAGCCATCGCCTCATGCAGCAAGTCCGCTTGCGGCAGACGCATGTCCATATGGGTGGAGATCTTCGCCTGCGCTTGCGAGAGCGCGGCGGCAAACCCTGCCGTCATGCGCGCTTATCCCGCGTCGAGCGGCTGGGTGCCGGTGGGCTGGCCATTTGCGTCGAGGGTGATCGCGGCGACCTTCTCCTCGGCGCGCTTCAACTCGTCCTCGCAACGTTTCTTCAGTGCCGCCCCCCGCTCATAAAGCGCGATGGAGGCATCCAGCGCCACATCGCCGCGCTCCAGCTGATCGACGACGCGTTCCAGCTCCTGCATCGCCTGTTCAAAGCTCATTTCGGTGACGGGGGTCTCGGTAGTCATGTCGCGGCCTTTATCAGTTCTTCCACATGCGCCTTGGAGGCGTCGGTCAGCGCGTTCAGATCATATCCGCCCTCCAAAGTCGAGACGATACGACCCTGGCACAGCTCTTGCGCAAGGCTGCAAAGCTGCGCCGTCAACCAGCGGAAATCCTCGGTTTCCCACTGCAATTGCGCCAGCGGGTCGTCGGTGTGGGCGTCAAAACCAGCCGACAGAATGATCAGCTCCGGCTTGAAGGCGCGCAAGCGGGGAAACACCTGCTCGGTGTAGAGGTCCCGCATATCCGTGCCGGTGCTTTCCGGCGGCAGGGGCAGGTTCATCACATTGCCATGCGCGCCGTCTTCCTCCGGGTGGCCGGTACCGGGCCAGAGCGGCAATTGTTGCGAGGTGATGACCAACGCGCGTTTCTCGTCCCACAGCAGATCCTGGGTGCCATTGCCGTGGTGGACATCGAAATCAACCACTGCGACGCGGCTCAGCCCGTGGTGGTCCAGCGCATGTTTCGCCGCCAGGGCTGCATTGCCAAACAAGCAGAAGCCCATCGGCGTGTCGGTTTCCGCATGATGCCCCGGCGGGCGGGTAGCGCAGAAGGCATTACCGACCTCACCGCCCAGCACCAGGTCCACCGCACGCACCACGGCGCCCGCGGCACGAAAGGCGGCATCCAGCGACCCCGGCGACATCCACGTATCCGCATCAAGCTGCTTGCGCCCTTCGGCGGGCAGCTCCCGGCGCAGCTCGGCCAGATAGGATGCGGGATGCACGCGCAGGATGTCATCCTCCGCCGCCATGGGTGCGGTCACACGCTGCAGGTCGAGCCCCGCCAGCGCATGCAGCACATGTTCCAGCCGCGCCACCTGCTCCGGGTGGCCTTCGGGCGTTTCGTGAGACAGGCAATCCGCGTGGGTCAGCAATGCAGTGGTCATAGGCGTCCTCAAATGATTTGCAGCACGATCCCCGTTTGACCGGCGCAATTCAAGGGGGCCACCGTCAGTTCAGCGTCAGTCCGTATGAGGCCTGTTTTCCACCGCCCCGCACAGAAGCCCGCACAGAAAACAGTGGCCTGCGCGCATGAGCAGGCCGGGCGCTGCGGTGCCCCAACAGCGGGGAGGACTGCCTCGATGTCGCGGACCCTCAGTCCGGGGCCAACATGTAGCCCGCGCCGCGCACGGTTTGCAGGTACTGCGGCTGTTTTGGATTGGGCTCGATCTTGCGGCGCAGGCGGGTAATCTGCACGTCAACCGCGCGCTCCTGTGCCTGACCACGGTCGCGGCCCAGATCCTCCACCAGCTTGGCCCTACTGACAGGCTCTCCCGGCTGGGCGGAAAAGATCTTCATCAGCTGTATCTCGGTCGAGGTCAGGCGGATCAGATCCTCGCCCTGCCACATTTCACCCCGGTCGATGTCATAGCGAATGGCTCCCAGTTGCAGGAATTTCGGCGTCACCTCTTCCGGCTGGTTCTCCGGCATCCGCCGCAGGATCGCATTGATCCGCAACAACAGCTCCTTGGGCTCGAACGGCTTTGGCAGGTAGTCATCCGCTCCGGCCTCCAGCCCCTTGATGCGGTCGTCTGTCTCGCCCCGCGCGGTCAGCAACAGGATCGGCGTCACCATGGTTTCGCGCAGCGATGCGGTCAGCGACAGGCCATCCTCCCCCGGCATCATCACGTCAAGCACGATGAGGTCGAAATCCAGCCCCGACAGAACCCGTCGCGCATGGGCGGCATCGCGTGCGGCGGTGACCAGGAACCCGGCCCGCATCAGGAACTTCTTCAACAGGTCGCGGATGCGTTCGTCATCGTCGACGATCAGCAGATGCGCATCAGGGGTGCTCATTGCGGTTTCTCGCGCATTTCAACATAGGCCCGGCGCATATCGGCATCCATCATGGCTTCCAGTACTTTCTTGAATCCCTGCACCGCCTCTGGCCCGGCCTGCTTGTAGGCGGAACGCATGCGGATGCGCTGGGCATCGGACAGACGCTGCTCCAGCTCCTGCCCCTGCTCGGTGAGGTAGAGATTGCGCTCGCGCTTGTCGAGCGTGCCGACCCGACTGTCCACCAGCCCATCCTCGACCAGGGCCCGCAGCACGCGGTTCAACGATTGCTTGGTCACACCGAGAATGCTCAACAGGTTGTTGACCGTGGTACCAGGAGAGCGGCTGATGAAGTGCAACGCTCGATGGTGTGCCCGTCCATAGGCCAGCTCAGCAAGAATACGATCAGGGTCGGCCGTAAAGCCCCGATAGGCAAAGAACATCGCCTCAATCCCTTGGCGCAGCTGCTCATCGGTCAGAAACAGCAGGCTCTCGCCACCAAATCCCGACCCGGACCGCCCGTCAGACATCTTTGCCTCTCCTTCATTTTGCAGGCCAGTTTATGTCAGCATTGTTGACATTCCAAGACCCGAGATGTATCGAGTTGCCGGTTTGGCGCAATTATGTGAACGCGTTCACGGTAACTTGCGCAAGAAGTGAAAATGCTACGGCGCTGAAAAGGAATGTGGAATGGCTGGATATGATGACCGCGATGGTCTGATCTGGATGGATGGCGAACTGGTGAACTGGCGCGACGCCAAGGTCCATGTGCTGACCCATGCAATGCATTATGCCTCTTCCGTGTTCGAGGGGGAGCGCGCCTACAATGGCAAGATCTTCAAAAGCCGCGAACATTCCGCACGCCTGATCGCCTCGGCCGAGGCGCTGGACATGCCGATGCCCTATTCGGTGGATGACATCGAAAAGGCCAAGGAAGAGACGCTGAAAGCTTCCGGCCTGACGGACGCCTATGTGCGCGCCGTTGTCTGGCGTGGCTCAGGCGAAGACATGGGCGTGGCGTCCGCAAAGAACCCCGTACGCATGGCGGTCGCGGTTTGGGGCTGGGGCGCCTACTATGGTGACGCCAAGATGCAGGGCGCAAAGCTCGACATCGCCGAATTCAAACGCCCTTCGCCGGAGACCATTCCCGTGCATGCCAAGGCGGCGGGTCTCTACATGATCTGCACCATCTCCAAGCACAAGGCGGAGGCCAAAGGCTGTTCCGACGCTCTGTTCATGGATTATCGTGGCTATGTGGCCGAGGCGACCGGCGCCAATATCTTCTTCGTCAAGGATGGCGAAGTGCACACGCCGAAACCCGATTGCTTCCTCAATGGCATCACCCGCCAGACCGTGATCCAGATGCTGAAGGAGCGCGGGATCACCGTGCATGAACGCCACATCATGCCAGAGGAAATGGACGGGTTCGAACAGTGCTGGCTCACCGGGACTGCTGCCGAGGTGACTCCTGTGGGCGAAATTGGTCCCTATACCTTCGAGGTGGGCGCAATGACCCGGGAAATTTCCGAAGCCTACGAGGCGCTGGTCCGCAGCTGATCCGCCGTCTGTAGTAAAGCGGCAAAAGCGCGGAGCTCACGCCCCGCGCTTTTTCTGTTTGAGCACCTGCGGTGCCGCCGGGCGCGTGCTGCACCTTCATCTTTTCACAAATATCTCGGAGCGCGAGGCAGAGCCTCGCCCCCCTTAAATTGATCCTGTGCGCCGCAGGCGCTCCGCGGGATCAGGCGATTTCGGTGGTGACGTCGACGTTGCCGCGCACCGAGTTGGAATAGGGGCAGATCTTGTGACCGGCCTCGGTGAGGCGCTCCGCCGCGTCCTTGTCCATCCCCGGCAGGGTCACCTTCAGATGTACGGTCAGGCCAAAGCCGCCCGCCTCGCGTGGGCCGATGCCAACAGCGGTCTCCACCGCAACGTCATCGGGTACCTTCGCCAGACTATCATCCTGCGTGGTCGCAAATTTCATCGCGCCGATGTAGCAGGCGGAATAGCCGGCCGCAAAGAGCTGCTCGGGGTTGTAGCCCTTCCCGTCGCCGCCCATTTCGGTCGGCGGGGCGAGATCGAGAACAAGGTCGGTTCCGGCCACTTTGGCCTGGCCATCACGGCCTCCGGTGGCGGATCCATGGGCGGTGTAGACGGGGGATACGGACATTTCCAACTCCTTTTATCGTGGACGATTATATCGCGTACGATCAATATGGATATTGTCGACGCGAATTCAACCGCTTGCGATCAGATCGCGCGAGATCTAAATTCTCCCCATGGATCGACCTCTGCAAATCGACGAGCTTCTGTGCTTCTCCGTCTATTCGGTGAACCATGCGATCTCGCGCCTCTATCGCCCGCTGCTGGCCCCGCTAGGGCTGACCTATCCGCAATACCTAGTGCTGGTGGCGCTCTGGGACAGGGACAAGCGACGGGTGAATGATCTGGGGACCGAGCTGCAGTTGGACACAAACACCCTGACCCCGCTCCTGAAGCGGATGGAGGCGGCCGAACTGCTGACCCGCAAAAGGAACCCCGAGGATGAGCGCAGCCTGATCGTCGCGCTCACAGACAAAGGTCGCAAACTGCAGGACAAGGCAGGTGAGGTGACCTCCTGCGTGCTGGAGGCGATGGGCGGCGATATCGAGGAACTGTCCGCCCTGCGTGACAGGCTGAATGCCCTGAGGCACAAGCTGGAACAGCAATAAACCTGCTCAGCCCCCCTTGGGGTCGGTCAGCGGCTTAGCCTTGCCGCGATCCAGCCCGAGACGGCTTTCGCGCCAGATCACAATGCCATTGGCGGTAACAACCAGCGCTGCCCCGGCCAGCACGACCAGTGAGGGCCACTCGGCAAACCAAACGTAGCCGATCACCAATGCAAACAGCATCGAGACATAGTCGTAAGGTGCCAACAGCGATGCCGGCGCAAAGCGGTAGGACGAAGTGATCAGGATCTGCGCGATCGCCCCGATGAAGCCGGTGCTGATCAGCAGCAACAGTAGCGGCGTATCTGGAACCACCCAGCCAAACGGCAAAGTCAGCAATGATAGAAACGATGCGGTAATCGAAAAGTAGAATACGATCGCCGCTGTTTCCTCACTCTGCACCATTTTGCGAATATGGATCTGCACGAACCCGCGCAAGGCCGCAGCAGCCAGCACCAGGATCGCGCCAACAAATGCCGTGTCCTGTATCACCTCGGAACTGCCCAGGCGCGGCGACAACATGATGACAACGCCAACCAACCCTATGGCCACCGCGCTGATACGGATGACGCGAATACGCTCTCCCAAGAAAAGGGCCGCCAGAATGAGCGTGAAAATCGGCGTCACATAGCCAAGGGCCGTCACTTCGGGGAGCGGCAGCAGCGACAAGGCCGCAAAATTTAACCCCATCGCTGACGTACCAACAACGCCGCGCCAGAAATGCAGCATCGGGCTTTTTGTGCGTAGGCCCTTGGGCAGATCCCCCCGCAGCGCCAGCCAGACCAGAATCACGGGCAGGACAAAGAACGACCGAAAGAACACCGCCTGCCCCGTTGGCACCGTTTGGGTGATTTCCTTGATCAGGCCGGACATGATCGTGAAGAGGCCGATGGCCGTCACTTTAAGAATGATCGCCAGCAAAGGTCGATGCGATGTTAAGCTTTTTGCCATGCGCGGACCCTGCGCGCTTGGCCTGTGATTGGCAAGCACGCAGGGCTGGATTGGTACATTATAGTGTGCGCCTGGCAAACCTTAGTGCGCGTGGGTATGCCCATCCTCCGCGGCCTGCCCCTGATCGTGGGTATGCCCGCCGGACGGTGTCTTACAACCACGCCATTCAGCCAGCGCCTGACGCAGGATCTGCACCGCAGAGGAGAGGAACAAACCCGCCATAATGCCCGCAACCATCAGGTCCGGCCAACCGGTTGCGGTCCCCCAAACGCCCAGCGCGGCAATCATAACCGCCACGTTGCCCACGGCGTCATTGCGTGAACACAGCCAGACCGAGCGCACATTCGCATCGCCATCTTTGTAGGCAGCCAGGAGCGCCACCGACAACAGGTTGGCGGCCAGTGCCATGAAGCCGATGTAGCCCATCACCTGTGCTTCGGGCACACCAACCACAAAGACCTTCCAGACAGTCGACCCCAAAACCCAACTGCCCATCAACAGAAGGCTCACACCTTTGCCGATCGCAGCCATAGATCGCGTGCGCAGGCTGGCACCGATCACTGCCAGAGAAATCCCGTAGGTCAGCGCATCCCCAAGAAAGTCCAGCGCGTCGGCCTTCAGCGCCTGACTGTTGGCAGCCTGACCCGCTGCCATTTCGACGAAGAACATCGCCGCATTGATCGCGATCACCGCCCAGAGGCGGCGTTTGTATTCCCTCGACACACCGTCAAACTGGGCGTCATGATTGCAGCATCCTGCCATGGGTCAGGTCCTTTATGCTTGTCCTTGAACTCGATTCGGGATCAACCTAGGTGCTCTAGTCACTAGAGGTTCAAGAGGGAATTGAGATGTTTTCCATCGGCGCATTGTCAAAGGCCACCGGCGTGAAAGTCCCCACCATCCGCTATTACGAGGAAATCGGCCTGATCGACCCCGCCACGCGCAACGCGGGCAACCAGCGTCGCTACGATCAGGCCGGGCTGGAGCGGTTGGGGTTCATCAAACACGCCCGCGATCTTGGCTTTGGCCTTGAGGAGATCAAAGAGCTGATGGGCCTCAATGGCGAACTGGGACAGGATTGCCACGCCGCCGATCAGATCGCCAAGGCGCAGCTGGAGAAAGTCCGGTCCCGCATCCTGCGCTTGCGACAGCTGGAGACGGAACTGGAGCGGATCACCCACCTCTGCGAAGGCGGCACCGGCGGCACGTGTCAGGTGCTGACCGCGCTGGGCGATCACAGCCAGTGCCTTGGCGAGCACGGCTGAAGCGCGACCTCAGGTCAGCAGCCACAGCAACCCGTTCAGGGTGAAAAACGCCAGCACCGTCGCCGCCAGGGAGGCCAGACTGGCCGCGCCCTCATGCCCGCGGGCCTGGGCAAAGATGGTGTAGGTCGCAAAGATCGGCATCGCGGCGGAGAGGATCAGCGCGGCGCGGATCTGCGGCGAGATGTCCAGCAGCCCCGTCAGGACAAAGACACCAGCCACCAGCGCCACGATCATGGGATGCAGCACCAGCTTGCCCAACGTGGTCTGCAGCGCGAGGCTCTTGTTGCCACGCAGGGGAAGCCCGGCCAGAGAGCCGCCGATCACGATCAGCGACACCGCCCCGGCAGAAGCCGCCAGCATGTCGGTAAAGCGGAACACCGGCGCCGGGATCGACAGCGGTAGCACTGAAACCACCAGCCCGGCCATCAGCGCCATCATCGTCGGCATTTTCACCACGTTCCAGACGATCTTCCGCAGGCGCGGGCCAAGAGGCTGCGCCGTATCGCTGGCAGCGGCCTCCATCAGCATCAGGCAGATCGGGATCAGGATCAGCGTTTCGATCACCAAGTTGAGCGTCAGCACCACGCCGGCGATGTCAGGAAACGCCAGCAGCATCACCGGATAGCCGACAAAGCCGTTGTTGGGGCAGGTTGACCCCATCACGCCCACGGCGCGGCGCATCGGGTCAAAACCCCGCGCGCTCAGCAGCGCATAGGCCACGGCAATATTGATCACCCCGCCAAGCAGATAGGGCAGCACATAGGCCGCCTGGAAGACCTCGACCGGGTCCCGCTGCGCCAGGGTGGTAAAAATCAGCCCGGGCAGCGCCAGGTTGAAGACAAAGGCGCCGAGGCTCTTGATGTCGGACTGACTGAAAATGCCCTTCCAGACAAAGAGATACCCAAGCCCCAGGGCCGCGTAGATCGGAAAGGTGATCCCGAGGATGGCGGCCATCGGCGGAGTTTACCCGATGTGGCCCTGATTCTCGCCGATCTGACCGCGATGCAGCAGCAGGTGGTCGAGAATGACGCAGGCCATCATCGCCTCGGCGACAGGCACCGCGCGGATGCCAACGCAAGGATCATGGCGGCCCTTGGTGATCACCTCGGCGGCAGAGCCATCCTTGCGGATCGATTGGCGCGGCGTCAGGATCGAGGAGGTCGGCTTGACCGCAAAGCGCACCACAACGTCCTGACCGGTGGAAATGCCGCCAAGGATGCCGCCAGCGTGGTTGGAGGAATAGACCGGCTGGCCATCGTTGCCCATGAAGATCTCATCGGCATTCTGGGAGCCTTTCAGCTGAGCCGCCTGCATGCCCTCGCCGATTTCCACGCCCTTCACGGCGTTGATCGACATCATCGCGGCCGCCAGATCGGTGTCGAGCTTGCCATAGACCGGCGCGCCAATGCCTGCGGGGACGCCGCGCGCCACCACTTCGACCACAGCGCCAACCGAATCGTGATCCTTGCGCAGGGCCTGTAGATAGTCTTCCCAGTCCTGCACGGCGTCGGCGTCGGGAATCCAGAAATCATTCTGCGGGATCGCATCCCAGTCAAAGCGGCTGCGGTCGATCTCCATCTCGCCCATGCGGGTCATGTAACCGGTGATCTCCAGCCCCGGCACCAGCGCCTTGATCGCCGCGCGTGCCACGCCGCCAGCGGCCACCCGCGCGGCGGTTTCGCGGGCGGATGAACGTCCGCCGCCGCGATAATCGCGGTTGCCGTATTTCTGGAAATAGGTGATGTCCGCGTGGCCGGGGCGGAAGGTCTGGGCGATGTCGCCATAGTCCTTCGAACGCTGATCCGTGTTCTCGATCATCAGCTGGATCGGAGTGCCGGTGGAATGACCCTCGAACACACCGGACAGGATCTTCACCGCATCCGGCTCGTTGCGCTGGGTGGTGTTCTTGTTCTGGCCGGGACGGCGCCGGTCCAACCACTGCTGCAGCATATCCGCATCCAGCGGCACATTCGGCGGGCAGCCATCCACAGTTGCACCGAGGGCAGGCCCGTGGCTTTCGCCCCAGGTGGTGACACGGAAGAGGTGGCCGAAAGAGTTCATGGACATGCGCGCGGGTCTCCTTATGTCCTGCCCCTTTAACGGCAAAGGCGGCGCGGGAAAAGAGAGTGGCGCATTAACCCCGCAGAAAGGACAGAATGTCTCCCCCAATGTTTCGCGCGCGAAACATTAGGTCAGGAGGGGTGTCTTAAATCCTCCAAGGCAAAAGCCCTCCCCCTCCGCCCCATCCAGGCCCTGCATGCGCGACCTTGCCAAGCTTTGATGTCAGCCCTAGTGTCCTCCTCACCTCGGGGTGCGCAGATCAATGCGCTGAGATGTCGATTGACGAACCCGCTGAACCTGAACCGGATTATACCGGCGGAGGGAAGGTTTCGGATCTTCCGGCACGCGATGCCCGGATCCCCCTCGCCTCACGCCGCACTGGAGACTGACATGAAAACCCTCGTTCTTGCGAGCAGTGTTGCGGGCGCGATCGCCCTGTCCACAGCAGCCACGGCCGAGACCCCGGAATTGGTGGTCTATACCTATGACAGCTTTGTCTCTGAATGGGGGCCCGGCCCCGCGGTAGAAACCGCCTTTGAGGCGACCTGCGGTTGCGATCTGAAATTTGTCGGTGCGGGCGATGGCGCCGCGCTGCTGGCACGGATCAAGCTGGAAGGGGCGCGCTCTGACGCCGATGTTGTGCTGGGGCTCGACACCAACCTGACGGCGGCGGCAAAGGACACCGGTCTGTTTGCGCCGATTTCAGTGACAGCGGAATATGCTCTGCCAGTGGAGTGGCAGGACGAGATGTTCGCCCCCTATGACTGGGGCTATTTCGCCTTTGTGCATAATGCCGATGCCGACGCACCCACGAACTTCAAGGCGCTGGCCGAGAGTGATGCAAAGATCGTGATCCAGGATCCGCGCTCTTCCACCCCCGGCCTTGGCCTGCTGATGTGGGTGAAGGCCGCCTATGGCGACGAAGCCCCCGCGATCTGGGAGGGTCTGAGCGACAATATCGTCACCGTGACCAAAGGCTGGTCCGAGGCCTATGGCCTGTTCCTCGAAGGTGAGGCGGACATGGTCCTGTCCTACACCACCTCGCCCGCCTATCACCTGATTGCCGAGGAAGATGACACCAAGGCGGCGGCGGTGTTTGACGAAGGCCACTACATGCAGGTGGAGGTCGCGGGCAAGCTGGCGTCCAGCGATCAGCCAGAGCTGGCGGATCAGTTCCTGCAATTCATGGTCTCTGACGCGTTTCAGTCGATCATCCCGACCACCAACTGGATGTATCCGGCGGTGATCCCGTCCGAAGGGCTGCCACAGGGGTTCGAAACCCTCGTCAGCCCGGAGAAATCCCTGTTGTTGCCGGAAGAGGATGCAGCCTCCGTCCGCGATGAAGCATTGGCCGAATGGCTCTCCGCGCTCAGCCAGTAACCCTGCGCCCGGTTGCGACCTGGCCCGGAACATGCGCCGCCCTTGGGGTGGCGCTTCTGGTTCTGGGCACATTGACTGCCGTGGCCCTGCGCGCCGAAGGGCCTGCGGGCCTTGGCCCGGCGGATTGGTCCGCGCTGCGCTTCACGCTGCTGCAGGCAAGCCTGTCGGCTCTGTTCAGCATCGGGCTTGCGGTACCCGTAGCGCGGGCGATGGCGCGGCGGCGGTTCTTCGGACGGCGGGTGCTGATCACCCTTCTGGGCGCGCCGTTCATCCTGCCGGTGATTGTTGCCATCCTCGGATTGCTCGCCGTGTTTGGCCGCTCCGGCTGGGTCAGTGACCTGCTGGCGCTGTTTGGCTTTGCCCCCGTGCAGATCTACGGCTTGCATGGTGTGGTGATCGCGCATGTGTTCTTCAACCTTCCGCTGGCAACACGGCTGATCCTGCAAGGCTGGCAGGAAATCCCCGCCGAGCGGTTTCGCCTTGCGGCCCAGTTGAACGCCGGACCCCGTGCAATGTGGCGTCTTCTGGAGGCCCCGATGTTGCGACAGGTCCTGCCGGGCGCCACTGCGGTGGTTTTTGCCATCTGCCTGTCGAGCTTTGCGGTCGCCCTGACACTCGGCGGCGGACCCAAATCGACCACGCTAGAATTGGCGATCTATCAGGCCTTTCACTTTGATTTCGACCTTGGCCGAGCGGCCATGCTGTCCGGTGTGCAGCTGGGTCTGACAGTCATCGCGGCCCTGCTGGCGCTGCGTGTGCCCCCCGGTGACGGATTTGGCGGCGGTCTTGATCGGGCGGTGTCCAGATGGGACGGACGCGGCATCGGCTCACGCCTGCTCGACAGTCTCTGGATCAGCCTGGCCGCACTGTTTCTGATCCTGCCACTTCTGGCGGTGCTCGTTGCCGGAGTTCCAGGCCTCATGTCGCTGCCAAGCTCGGTCTGGAGCGCCGCCTGGGTCTCATTGCAAGTGGCTGCGCTGAGCACGACACTGCTGTTGCTCATTGCTCTTCCGCTGTCGGCCAGCATCGCATTGGGGCGCAAGGCATTGGGAGAGGTGGCCGGCATACTGGGGCTCGCGGCTTCGCCATTGGTGATCGGAACCGGACTGTTTGTACTGGTCTACCCAATTGCCGACCCGTTTGCGCTGGCCTTGCCGGTCACGGCGGTGGTGAACATGATGATGGCGTTGCCCTTCGCCCTGCGCATTCTGGTCCCGCGCGTGCGACAGGTGATGCAGCAGAACAGTCGGCTGGCGCTGGCGCTCGACATGCGTGGCACAGCGTTCTGGTGGCAGGTTCTGCTCCCGCGGTGTCGGGCCCAAATCGGGTTTGCCGCAGGCCTGACTGCGGCGCTCTCACTAGGCGATCTCGGCGTCATCGCACTTTTTGCCGATCCGGAGGTGGCCACATTGCCGCTTCAGGTCTATCGGCTGATGGGAGCCTATCGAATGGAGGCGGCACAGGGCGCAGCGCTCTTGTTGTTCATTCTGTCGATGGCAGCGTTCTGGCTGCTGGATCGCGGAGGACGCTTTCATGCTGAAGCTTGACACCATGCAGGTACAAAAGGGCGATTTTCACCTGTCCGGCAGCCTTCAGATTGCCGCTGGCACCCGGGTTGCTGTGATCGGCCCATCGGGCGCTGGCAAGTCGACGCTGCTGGAAGCCATCGCCGGGTTCCAGCCTTTGCAGAGCGGACGCATCCTGTGGAATGGAGACGATCTGGCAGGCAAACCACCCGGCGCGCGTCCCGTGGCTATGCTGTTTCAGGACGGCAACCTGTTTCCGCATCTGACGGTGCGACAGAACGTGCGACTGGGTATCGACGCCAACAGACGTCTGTCTGCGCAAGAGGACGCACAGGTATCGCAGGCGCTGAAACGCGTTGGTCTCGGTGATATGGCAGACCGCAAACCTGCCGCTCTGTCCGGTGGACAACAGAGCAGAGCCGCGCTTGCACGGGTCCTGGTTCAGGGGTGCGCGTTGCTTTTGCTGGATGAACCTTTTGCCGCCCTCGGACCGGCTTTGAAGGCGGAGATGCTGGACCTTGTCGCCGACATTGCGACCGAATGCGGAGCCACACTCCTGATGGTCAGCCATGACCCACAGGATGCCCGCCGGATCGCCGAGCAGGTCATACTGGTGGCCGAGGCAGTGGTTTCCCCCCCTGCCCCAACGGCGATGCTGCTGGACAATCCACCTCCGGCGTTGCGGGCATATCTCGGATCAGACGCCGGCGACTGACACAGGTTTGACTATTTCAGAGATAGACTATTTTCATAATCTCCAGTCACCCGCTAGAGTTGCGCCAACCAGGGAGACCCAGCGACATGAAACTCTTTTACTCCGCGTCATCGCCATTCGTGCGCAAGGTGGTGCTCGTATTGCATGAAACCGGACAGGTCGAGGACGTCGAGCTGCTGCACGTCAGCACCTCTGTGACCGGACCTGACGCGGCCCTCGCGGCCAGCAATCCGCTGGCAAAGATCCCGGCACTGACACGCGACGGCGGGCCGACGCTCTATGACAGCCGGGTGATCTGCGAATTCCTCGATGACCGGGCCGGCGGAGCGCTCTACCGGGGCGGCTGGGACATGAAGGTGCTGGAGGCCACGGCAGATGGCATCATGGATGCCGGTGTTTCCATGGCATATGAAAAGCGCCTTCGCCCGGCCGACAAGCAATGGGATGCCTGGCTGGAAGGTCAGCGCAAGAAGATTATCGGAGCCTGCGCCGCGGTCGAGGCGCGCTGGATGCCGAGTTTGACCGGGCCAGTGAATATCGGCCAGTTGGCTATGGCGGCGGCACTGGCCTATGTGGATTTCAGGCACCCCGACGCAGGCTGGCGCGATGGCCACCCGCAGTTGGCGGATTGGCTGATGAATTTCGAATCGCGGCCGTCGATGAAAGCGACCCGGCCAGACACGGCCTAAGTCCCGCTTTCACCTCGTCTTAAGGGAGGAGAAGGCACATAAGTCCGGAAGAGGCGCAGCAATGCAACGGTTCTGTGAAAGAATACCACATTCAGGACAACCTGCGCTGCTTTGACCGCTAGACGAACCGGGTTTGCATCGCTAGACACGCGGCTGAGTCACCGCGTCCAGTTGCGGTGTAAGCGCATGTTTGCCCTAAACGGGCGCTGAAATTGGAGAAAACCTCGTGTCCCACGCAGAAGACCACGAAGGAACCCGGAGAGATTTCCTCTACTACGCCACTGCCGGCGCAGGGGCGGTTACCGCGGGTGCCGCCGTTTGGCCATTGGTCAATCAGATGAACCCCTCGGCTGACGTTCAGGCCCTGTCCTCCATCATTGTGGATGTCTCCGGCGTTGACGTTGGCACGCAGATCTCCGTGATGTTCCTCGGCAAACCGGTATTTATCCGTCGCCGTACCCAGGAAGAAATTGACGAAGCGCGCGCTGTCGAGATGCAAGAGCTGATCGACTCGTCCTCGGAAAACCCGAACAAACCGGGCACCGACGCCGCTGACGAAAACCGTACCCTCGACGAAAATGGCGAATGGCTGGTGATGATGGGTGTCTGCACCCACCTCGGCTGTGTGCCGCTCGGTGATGGCGCGGGTGAGTTCAACGGCTGGTTCTGCCCCTGTCACGGGTCGCACTACGACACTGCAGGCCGTATCCGTAAAGGTCCGGCGCCTCAGAACCTGCATATCCCGGTGGCTGAGTTCACCGACGAAACCACCATCAAGCTGGGATAAGGAGACGCGCGAATGGCTGGTATTCCACACGACCATTACGAGCCGAAGACGGGCGGAGAAAAGTGGCTTAACAGCCGCCTGCCCATCGTTGGCCTGATTTACGACACCATCATGATTCCCACCCCCAAGAACCTGAACTGGTGGTGGATCTGGGGCATCGTCCTCGCCTTCTGCCTGGTGCTGCAGATCGTCACCGGCATCGTGCTGGTGATGCACTACACGCCACATGTGGATCTCGCCTTTGCCTCCGTTGAGCACATCATGCGCAACGTGAATGGTGGCTACATGATCCGCTACATGCACGCGAACGGCGCCTCGCTGTTCTTTGTTGCCGTCTATATCCACATCTTCCGCGGCCTTTTCTACGGTTCCTACAAGGCACCGCGCGAGATCACGTGGATCATCGGCATGCTGATTTACCTCGCAATGATGGGCACCGCCTTCATGGGCTATGTTCTGCCCTGGGGTCAGATGTCCTTCTGGGGTGCGACCGTGATTACCGGCCTGTTTGGTGCGATCCCGTTCATCGGTGAGCCGATCCAGACCTGGCTTCTGGGCGGACCCGCAGTGGATAACGCCACGCTGAACCGCTTCTTCTCGCTGCACTATCTGCTGCCTTTCGTGATTGCGGGTCTTGTGATCCTGCATATCTGGGCCTTCCACACCACGGGCAACAACAACCCGACCGGTGTTGAGGTGCGTCGCGGCTCCAAGGAAGAAGCCAAGAAAGATACGCTGCCGTTCTGGCCCTACTTTGTGATCAAGGATTTCCTCGGTCTCGCCGTGGTGCTGCTGGTGTTCTGGGCGATTGTCGGCTTCATGCCGAACTACCTCGGCCACCCGGACAACTACATCGAAGCCAACCCGCTGCAGACCCCTGCGCACATTGTGCCCGAATGGTACTTCCTGCCCTTCTACGCGATCCTGCGGGCCTTCACCTCTGAGGTCTGGGTTGTGCAGATCGCGTCCTTCGTGACCGGCGGTATCATCGATGCGAAGTTCTTCGGTGTTCTGGCGATGTTTGGTGCGATTGCCGTCATGGCGCTGGCGCCGTGGCTGGACACCTCTCGCGTGCGCTCGGGCAGATACCGTCCGCAGTTCAAGTGGTGGTTCCTGTTGCTGGTCATCGACTTCTTTGCGCTGATGTGGCTGGGGGCGATGCCCGCGGAAGAACCCTATGCGTCCTTCTCGCTGATCGCATCCGCCTATTGGTTTGGCTACTTCCTGGTGATCCTGCCGCTGCTTGGTGTGATCGAAAAGCCCGAAGCCATTCCTGCCACAATCGAAGAAGATTTCGACGCCCACTACGGCAAGAAATCCGAAGCTACTCCTGCTGAGTAAGAAGAAGGACAGCTACCCATGTTCAAGAAACTTGTAACCGGTGCTGCCTTTGCCCTGGCACTCGTCCCGGCCGCGTCCTTCGCGGCTGGTGGCGAGGGGCATATCGAAGACTTCGCCTTCTCCTTCGAAGGCCCCTTCGGCACCTATGACCAGAACCAGCTGCAGCGCGGCCTTCAGGTCTTTACCGAGGTCTGCTCCGCATGCCACGGCCTGAAGCAGGTTCCAATCCGCACCCTGGCTGACAAAAGCGGCCCCGGCCTGCCGGAAGACCAGGTGCGCGCCTATGCTGCGGACAACTTCGAAGTGTTCGACGAAGCACTGGATGATTTTCGTCCGGCAACCCCGGTCGATCACTTTCCGGCCAACACCGCGCTTGGTGCACCGGACCTCAGCCTGATGGCAAAGTCCCGCGCCGGCTTTCACGGCCCCTATGGCTTGGGTCTGAACCAGCTGTTCAAGGGCATGGGCGGTGCGGAATACATCGCCTCGCTGCTCACCGGCTACACTGGTGAGACCAAAGTTGAGGCTGGGACCACATTCTATGAGAACACCGCATTCTCTGGCGGCTGGATCTCCATGGCCCCTCCGATGTCGGACGAACAGGTGGAATTCATAGACGGTCACGAGAACGATCTGCACAGCTTGTCCAAGGACGTCTCTGCTTTCCTGATGTGGACCGCAGAACCCAAGATGATGGCGCGCAAGCAAGCCGGCTTTGTCGGTGTGCTCTTCCTCACCGTCCTCTCGGTGCTGCTCTACCTGACCAACAAGCGCCTCTGGGCGCCGCACAAGGGCAAAAAGACCTCCTGATCTGTTGATCTACAAAAATGCAAAAGCCCCCGCATCATCTGGTGCGGGGGCTTTTTCTTTTGTGAAGACACCCATCAGCCGATCAATTTTCGCAGCATAAACACCACCGGTGAGTCTGGGTCGAGGGACACTCGATGTCAGGCAAAGAACCCAGAACGTGGCAGTGGGTCCTTGAGCGCCGCCAGGACGCGACGCGCGCTGTCTGAGACCGAAGCCGTGCCATCGAGCGTGATATCGTAGGCGAGGCCTGCATGCACGCTGTGGAAGTCCTGCGCGGCGCTGCCTATGAAACGATCCCCCCGCGCGGCTTCGCGTTGTTGCAGCGCGGGCAGCGGCGTGTGCAGGCCGACAAACAACACATCGTGCGAGGCAAGCAGTCCTTGCAGCTCTGCCTGCCAGCCCGGGGTATCGAGGATATGTTCCAGGATCAGGTCATTGCCCGCCGCGGCAAAGCCCGCCACAGCGGCGTGGAAGCCCGAGAAGAAGCCGGGTCGTGCGCCGCGCCAGTCTGGGTAGCTGGCGGGGTCCCAAGCACCGCTGTCGCGCAAATGGTCGATGGAAAGATGCAGGAACGGACGCACTGCCCGCCGACGCAGTTCTGCGGCGAGCGTGGATTTGCCACTGCTGGAAGGGCCGTGAAGGAAGACGACCAGAGCCATTGCGTCCTCCTTGCTCGGGTCAGGCGATAAGTTGCGTGCCGTTGCAGCCCGAAATCTGTGTCTGCACCAATGCGCCCTCAGTCTGCGGGGTGGCAAAGCTCACCTCGGTGAACTGCTCGGTGCGACCCATGTGGGCGTTCTCCATCAGCACGCTATGACGACGCCCGATCTGTGCCGCGAGATGCTTTTCCACCTGCGCGTCCCCAGCAGCGCGCAGCCGGGCCGCACGGTCCTTGATGACATTGCCATTGACCTGCGACGGGATCTTCGCCGCCGGTGTGCCTTCGCGCTTGGAATAGGGGAAGACGTGCAGCCAGGTGAGATCGCAGTCGGTGACCAGTTTCAGAGAGTTCTCGAAATGCGCCTCGGTCTCCGTCGGGAAGCCCGCAATGATATCGGCGCCAAATGTCATCTCGGGGCGCAGCTTGCGCGCGTCCTCGGCAAAGCGGATGGCGTCGTCGCGCAGATGGCGGCGTTTCATCCGTTTCAGGATCATGTCGTCACCATGTTGCAGGGAGAGATGCAGGTGCGGCATCAGGCGTGGCTCCGTGGCGATGGCCTGCATCAGGTTCTCGTCGACCTCGATCGAGTCGATGGAGGAAATGCGCAGGCGCGGCAGGTCCGGCACCAGCTTCAGGATGCGCATCACCAGATCACCGAGTTTCGGCGTCGCAGGCAGATCGGCACCCCAGCTTGTGAGGTCGACACCCGTCAGCACCACCTCGTTGTAGCCTTTGTCCACCAGCCGCTTGATCTGATCCACGACAACGCCCGCCGGCACCGACCGGGAATTGCCGCGGCCATAGGGAATGATGCAGAAGGTGCAGCGGTGATCGCAGCCATTCTGCACCTGCACATAGGCGCGGCTGCGGGTGCCGAACCCGTCGATCAGATGGCTGGCGGTCTCTGTCACCGACATGATGTCGTCGACCAGAACCTTTTCAGTGGCGCCGATGAAATCCGGCCCCTTGGCCATGCGTTGCCAGGTCTCGGGCTGCATCTTTTCAGTATTGCCAATCACCTGGGTGACCTCGCTCATGGCGGCAAAGGTCTCAGGCTCGGTCTGAGCAGCGCAGCCGGTGACAATGATCGGCGCATCCGGGTAGTCGCGGCGCAGCTTGCGGATCTCCTGGCGCGCCTTGCGCACCGCCTCGGCCGTGACGGCGCAGGTGTTCACCACCACGGCATTCTCCAGCCCGGCCTGACGGCTGAGCTCCTTCATGGCTTCGGTCTCATAGGCGTTGAGACGGCAACCAAGGGTGGTGAATTTGGGCGCGGCGGTCACGAGGCAAGGCTTTCGAGGAACTGGCGGGTAAACGCGCCATCAGCCACATGCATGGTCGGGCCGGTCATCCAGACGCCATCGGCGCGCCAATCGATCCAAAGCGTGCCGCCATCAAGGTCGATCCGTACCTTGCGGCCCGTGAGGCCCCGGCGCGCAGCCGCCACGGCGGTGGCACAGGAGGAGGAGCCAGAGGCCAGGGTCACGCCCACCCCGCGCTCCCAGACGCGCATGCGGATGTGATCAGGACCCGCCACATGGGCCACCTGCACATTGGTGCGTTGTGGGTAAAGCGGGTGGTATTCGTAACGCGGCCCGAAGTCCTCAAGCGGGATCAACTCCGCATTCTCGACAAAGAAGGTGCAATGAGGGTTGCCCATGCCAGTGGCCGTGGGCGCGCCTTCGATTGGCAGCTCCAGCGTGTCCATCGCCTCGGCCAGCGGGATCTCGTCCCACTCCAGTTGCGGCGGCCCCATATTGACCGAAGTCAGCCCCTCGCCCACATCCTGTGCCATCAGATCACCGCGATCGGTGGTCAGATGCAGCGCGTCCTTTTGACTCTCATCCATCAAGAAGCGCGCGATACATCGGGTGGCATTGCCGCAGGCCGCCGAGGTGGAGCCATCTGCGTTGTAGAAAGTGAGATGCGCATCGGACGCATTGCCCGCCTCCCCCGCGGAGATCACGGCAAGCTGGTCGAAGCCGAGGCCGAACTGGCGATGGGCGATTCCCTTGGCCAAGGCGGGTGTCACTTCGAATTTATTGGCGCGGGCGTCGACAACAACAAAGTCGTTTCCGAGCCCATGCATTTTCATGAACGGCAACATATGATCGGGTCCTGGGGAGGTCATGAACCGCATATAGACCCCATGGGAAAATGAATCCAGAGATAGCGCGGAAAACTTTGAAATTGGGGGTTGACCATCTGCTGGCTTGACCGTAGAAGCCCCCCCTATCGGAACGGTATGATCAACAAGGTCAGACAGTTTCAGCTCAAAATAAGTTCTTGATCTTCCGAGATTAATCAGCTTTAAGGGCGTTCCGCGGAGGCCGGATACTTGCCTCCCCAGAGAGTGGGCCGTTAGCTCAGTTGGTAGAGCAACTGACTTTTAATCAGTGGGTCGCAGGTTCGAATCCTGCACGGCTCACCACTCTTTTCAAATAGGGTAGCGAAATCGCAGCTTCTCATTTTTTGCTAGCAACCACCTAGCTATCGCCTTGCATGAAAAAATGTAGGGCCCTGTGGCACTCCGTGTTTTGAGCAGCGGATGAAATAGGCGGCGTTGTCATGGACGTGTCAGGTTCTGATGGGCGTGGAGACAGCGCACGGCGAGTCGCCTCCTCCTGATCATCAAACGACAGTACCAAGGTGCCGACGCCATATCGAAACGCCCTCATTCAGTCGAGGCGTGTTCGTTTGCGAATTGGCCACCAGTTGATTAAAGCCATAGGCTCATGACTGCAGCCAGCCCAAATGCGACATTTGTTCTGCGCGCCCATCCACTGGGCGTTGTTGCAGATTTGCGAAGAGGCCATCCGGCGCATCGCGCTTCTCTACAAAGTGGAAAAGGCCACGCGCGGGAAATCCCCTGCAGACCGCGGGCTCTACGTCAACGCAATGCCAAACCGGGCTTTGAAGGCGGAGGTAAAGCAGCGGCCCGAAGCTGCCACGTTCAATAAATTCGATCCACAAGCCTAGCTCACTTGGGTCCTTGCCCAAATCGCCGACCATAAAATCACACGCATCGACGAACTCCTTCCTTGGCGTTACGTTGCAGACGCCAATCACTAGTGATTTCGCGCAACCCGTCGGCAAAGTATCTCTCACCCTAGCGGCGCAGGCGCGTGATCCCATGGGGCGGAAGATCTTCCAGAATTCCAAGCGGCACTGCCAATGCCTGCAGCAATCCAGCCTGTCCAGGAGCCGGGATGCGCCTGCAGAGTTCCCGCCCGACTCAAGCTGACGCAGCCAGACGAACCGGCTGATCTTGCCATCCACCATCTCGGTCAGCGGCGACAAGGGCGTTGGCGCAAAGCCGCTCAATGACTGTGATACGGGGCAGCACCGCCTGAGCCCGGCAGCATTCCTCGGTAGAACGGCGCGCCAGGTCTTCATTGGAGCGGACCGTTTCAGCTTCGCGCTCAAGCCGCACCTTGAGACGGCGCGCGCCTTGGCCAGCAAACATTTTGAAGCAGTAAATCTGATGAAGGGCGTGCAAATGCTGTTGGCGGGTTTGGCGGCGCGGCGTAGGGCAAAATATCGTCGCCAGTCAGCCCCAGCTGAGCCGCGATGAAGCGCAGGACCTCCTCAGGGATAATCTCTTCCGACGAAAGAAGGCGGCCAGGAAATCGCACCGCACAGAACTGCAAAGCAAAACCGATCCGGTTTTTCGACCGTCTTCGAGCGTTGATATGCTCTAGGTCATCGTCGGTGAGCGTGTAGTGGCGCAGCATCGATGCGTCGTGGCTGGGCAAGTCGAAGAGCCCCGAACGCTGGCCCATAAATCGCCTCAAGATGTCCATTGCCGAAAATCGACATTCTCACTCCCGCTCAAAAGCTCTCAGAGCGGTCAGGCCCGACGGCTACCGAATGGCTGGACTTATACATTTTCGAAAGCATCGAAGAGGTCCAGAAGATTGCCACCGAGTCGCTTTGGTCCTACAATCATGAATGCCCAAACATGGGAAACGGCGGGATAGCACATGCACAGAAACTGAAGATGGCAGCATAAATTCCACGACCAAGCCCACGCAAAAATGGGAGTTTACCTGATGTGCCCCCATCGAGTGGTCCAATTTGAATGTTAATGCATCGTCGGTCTTTGGTCTATCGGGACGATGCTTTTGGGCGCTGGGGGCCGGTATCCTAAGGCGCTGTGGGGCCTCACCGTGTTGTAGTGGCGACGCCAGCGTTCGATGAGGATCTGTGCTTCACGCAGCGTGGTGAAGACCTCGCCGTTTAGTAACTCATCCCGGAAGCGGGCGTTGAAGCTCTCGCAGTAGCCGTTCTCCCAAGGTGATCCCGGGGCAATGAATGCGGTCTTCGCGCCCACGGCACCGATCCAGGCGCGCACCTTCTTGGCAATGAACTCGGCTCCATTGTCCGATCTGATGTATTCCGGCGGGCCGCGCAGGATAAACAGGTCGGTCAGGGCATCGACCACGTCAACTGAGTTGAGCTTGCGTTTGACTTTGATCACCAGCGCCTCCTTCGTGAACTCATCTATGATGTTCAGGGTGCGGAAGACCCGTCCGTCGTGCGTGCGATCCTGAACGAAGTCATAGGACCAAACGTGGTTCGGGCGTTCTGGCCGCAGCCTCACGCACGAACCGTCGTTCAGCCAGAGCCGGCCCTTCTTGGGCTGTTTCTGCGGGACTTTCAGCCCTTCCTGCCGCCAGATCCGTTCGACACGCTTGTGATTTACGTGCCTGCCGCTGTTGTTCAGCATT